>NZ_MLYN01000099.1:0-26625 GCF_001866675.1 Streptomyces sp. MUSC 14 | reverse complement strand
CAACCCGCCTGGGTCGCCACCGTTGGACCATGGAACGCACGATGTCCTGGCTCGCTGGATGCCGCCGGCTGCACCGCCGCTTCGAGCGCAAAGCCGAGCACTTCCTCGCCTTCACCAGCATCGCTTGCACCCTCATCTGCTGCCGCAGACTCACCAAATGAGATGACGTCTTAATCTGGTTGGTCGTGACTGGCGGCTGACGTCTTGCGAGTACCGCACCGGCGGCCGGTGTCAGCCAACTCCACCCTTGATCGGCGCAATCGGGAATGACTAAGTTTGCCGCCGACAACGGACGAACAAGCAGGTGGGGCGTATGACCGCATTGGACGAGCTGGTGCAGTTGTTCGGCCCGCTGCCAGCCCGAGAGGTGTCCCCCGACGACTGGACCGAGGTCGAGGACTACGTCGGTTCGGCGCTGCCCGGCGACTTCAAGAAGTTCCTTGACACCTATGGCACCGGGGTGATCTGCGAAGAGCTGGTGGTCTTCCACCCCCGAGGGTCCAGTCCGCTGCTCGCGCGGATGCAGCGGATCAGCGAGTCGTTCGGGCAGTCGTGGCGACGCGACCCGGACGAGTACCCCTTCCGGTTCCACCCCGAGCCGGGCGGGCTCATCTCCTGGGGATACGACTACTCCGGCGATGAGCACTTCTTCTGGCCGTGCGACCCGGACCCGGACCGCTGGAGAGTGGTCACCAACATCAACGGGACGGACCCCCAAGTCTTCGACGGATCGTTCACCCACTTCGTGCTTTCCTTCGTCCAGCAACTGCGCGATGTGGAACCGCATCATGGAATGGACCCGGCTGCCTTGGAGTTCCTTGAGCCGGAAGACCTGAACGAGCTGGCAGAACGCGGAGAGATTGGTCCGGTCAAGCCAAGCTTCGAACCGTTCTGATCCGGCTTGCGGCATCGGCATCTGTCGCTCGGAACCGAGTGTCGAGATATGTCAGCGTTCGCTCCGCAGCATCGGCGTCGGTAGATCAACTACCGCGCTCGCGGCGGTTCTGGCCATCTGGCCGAGCTTGTCTTCGGCGCCACCCAGGCTGACCCGGAGCCCTTCGACTTCTCCGAGTCAGCCTTCGCGCTCGGCCTCGGCGATGCGGGCGACGAGGTTGTCGCGGATCTCCTCCAACCGGCCGCGCTGGGCCGGGTCCGGCCGGAGAAGCGAGCAACGAACGCAAGCGTGCTCATGAACACAAGGGCTTGAAAAGGCACGACCGCAGGTGCCGATGGAAACCTTGCGCTTCTCGAAGTGCGCGAGGAAAGCGTCCCATTCCTCCTCGGTCGGCGTCCGATACTCTTCGCTGGGTCGGCTGGCCCGGCGACGGGCGATAAAGGCGCGATGGGCCTCGATGGTCTCGGCCGGGTAGATCGCCTTGTAGCCCATTGTCGTATCAAGACTCCGATGCCCGCAGAGCACTTGGGCGATGTGCGGTGGCAGACCGTTCATGATGGCGTCGGTCACGAAGATCCTGCGGAAGTCATGCGGGGAGAAGACGAGCGGTTCTCCGCCGGCATCGGTCAGGCCCGTGGCGGCCAGCGCGTTGATCAGCAGCTTGCGGAGCGCGGTCGGAGTAAAAGCACGGTGCTCGGTGCCGATGTCGCGCTGGAACAGCAGCGGCATCGGTGGGTTCCAGACCCGTTCGTGGACATCGTAGGAGGTCACCAGCGGGATCGCACGGCTGCTTCCTCGCAGGCGGCGGACGATGGTGGAAAGAACGTCCGCCAGTTCCGGGCTGACCAGCAGGAGCCGTTCGCTGTCGGTCTTGGACGGGGCGACCTGCAGCAGGGGCACGACTTCGCCGGTGCTGGGGAGCCGGTATTCGGTGATGCTGTGGTGGGTCAGCTCCAGGAGCTCCTCGTTGCGAATGCCGGTCAAGCGCAGGACCTCGATCGCGGCGAAGGCCCAGAAGGCTTCACTCTCCAACTGGTCCCTCATAACCCTCATGACCAGGAGGCTGACCCGGAAGACACCCGCCCGCGGCTGGACGAAGAAGACCGCGGATAACACCTGAGATCCGAAGCAGAACCCGCCGCGCAAGGTGTTTACCCCATTGATCCTCTACCGGACTGACGGTTCTTCGTCGCTTGCCAGCCTCGCGTGAAGTTCGACGTCATAGCGCACGTCGTCGTATTCGAGCTTCTGCCGCTGAAGCCCCTCGACCGCGAAGCCAGCGGCGGCAGCGACCCTGCACGACGCGGGGTTGTTGACCCGGTGGCCCAGCTCAAGGCGGAACAACTCAGCGTCATCGAACGCCCACCGCGCCAGAGCTCTGCATGCCTGCGAAGCGACACCCCGCCCGCGGGCCGCGGACGTCGTCCAGTACGAAACCCATCCGGTGGCATGACGCCGATCGACGGCACCAACGGCGACGTTTCCGAGTACAACGCCCCCTCCGTCAACCACGGCGAAGGCGAACGCCGACCCCGCATCCCATCGCTCCGTCCACCCCGAAATCCACCGTTCCGCAGCATCCCTCGAGTCGATCGCCTCCTCGGACTGCCCACGCATCAGAGGGTCCGCAAACGCACTCATCACTGGGAGGGCATCCAGCCCGGCCCATCGACGCAGCAGCAGCCCGGATGCAGTCTCTACGTGATCACGCACGGCCGGAGTCTCGCCCATTACGAGGTCCCTGTCACTCCGTTTCTCGCAGAGCCCAGGTTCGAAAACACTCACTAAGCTTGTCTTTTATGGTCCGAGCCCGTCGCGTTCGGCGATGGTCTCCGGACGTTTGAGGGTCTTGCCCACGTTGTAGCGGGTGGCGGGCCGCCGGTTCTTCGAGCCGAGTGGCCGTCCGGGGCCAGGCCGTGAGGGTTTGGGTGCACGGGCGGGGCAGACGAGGCGAGGGCGGAGGTTCCGGAACCCTCGGCGGACCCGAGCGGGAGTGAGTCGGCCGGGCGCGGCTGGCTTCTCCCAGGGTCGTCGCAAGTCAGCGGCGGCCTGGCGGAGAAGTCGCAGCTGGGTGTGGGCGGCGATGATCAGCCACGTCCAGCGGTCGCCGGCCTCGGGAGTGCGGAGCTTGGGGCGGGTCCAGCCGAGTGTCTGCTTGATCATGCGAAACGTGTGTTCAAGATCGAATCTGCGGAGGAACGCCTGCCAGCGCAGGTCGACGTCCGCGGCTGTCATGCCGGTCTTGGAGGACCACAGCCAGACCGGCAGTGGGTCCCCGCCACCGGGTAGATGGTCGACCTGGAGGCGGATCAACGTGCCTTCGAGGATGGGGAGTTCGCCAGTGTGGTCGATCCAGGCCGAGCGGGTGGTGAGGCGGGGGTGGATGCGGTCCCAGGCCATCGCGCGGGCAGTGCCGTACCGATCGGTGACCTGGGTGGTTGCCGTGTCCGGCTCGCCCCAGGTGTCCGGCTTGGCGAAGCGGAACTCCTTGCCGTGCTTCGGGGGCCGCCCGCCCTGGGGCGGGGAGATCCACGGCACCGGGACGGGCTTGCGCATGACCCGGTCCGAGCGCATCCGGCCGAGGACCTCCACCGGCAGGCCGGCCAGGAGGTGGGCCATCCGCGGGGCGTCGTATCCGGCATCGAAGACGATGAGGATGTCGCGGTCGCCGATGTGCCAGCGGCCCATGTCGATGAGGTCC
This sequence comes from Streptomyces sp. MUSC 14, assembly GCF_001866675.1. Lineage (NCBI taxonomy): Bacteria > Bacillati > Actinomycetota > Actinomycetes > Kitasatosporales > Streptomycetaceae > Streptomyces > Streptomyces sp. MUSC 14. The sequence continues at coordinate 23,029 of NZ_MLYN01000099.1, read as the reverse complement.
TCGACCACGCGGCGGACCTGGGCGGCGGTGACCTCGGCAACGTCGTCCTCGGGGCCGAGACGGACGGCGTCCAGGAGCTGGCACCAGGAGGTCCGGCCCGTTTCCAGGGCGGCGACGAAGGAGTACGGCCAGCCGGGGATCATCTGGTCCGAGGAGCGGCCGTTGCGGCCGTAGACGTGGCAGAACAGACGGTCTGCGCTGGTCGGCGCGTCCGGGCGGAGCCAGTGGCTGATGTCGACCGCGAGGACCAGGCGCCCGTCGGCGGCATGCGGCATGGGAAGACCGGCCAGCACCTGCCGCAGCCGGGGCACATCGACCTTCCCGCGATTCAACGCCTCATACATCGCGCCGTGACCGCGCCGGTGCTCGGCCACCAGCGTCAGATCCACCGGCGAGGTCACCGGCCCGTCCGCGCAGAGCAACGCGTCGACGAGTTCGAACAGTTCGTCCCCGCGCGCGGTCAGGCAGTCGAATAAGTCGTCCCGGAAGCGTGACGCTTGCACGAACGCTTCCCCGGGACCGGCGTTGGGTAGCAGACTCATCTACACGGCCTTCGTCTTGATCGGTGCACCTTGGTCGGAGCACATGATCAGACGAAGGCCGCCCCAGCGTCCGGCGAACACCCAGGTGAGCGGTCTAGTTCGAGGACCATTTCGACTTCAGGCAAGTTCAACGGGCAGCCTTCTTCTGCAGAACCCATACGTAGTGCCACTTGCCGTGCGTGCGTTTGGGTTTGATGTCGGCGAACGCCTGGATGGTCGGCCACAGGCCGGTGGCACCGGCCGCGATCGTCGCACTTGTGGCGAGCGCACCTTGGAGGGCCTCGGGGCGGACCGCGGCAAGGACGGCGCTCGTCGTACCCAGTACGGCACCGGAGCGGTTGAGGGCCCGGGAGCGGGCCGCGCTGCTCATCTCAGCGTTAGCGGCGTTCAGCTCGTCACGGATGGAGAGCGCGACTCGTTCCAGGGCTACCTGGGAGTCGACCGCTTCGAGTGCGTCGTCGAGTTCGAGGAGCCTGGAGCGCATGAAGTCGCGAAACCGGCGATAGGAGTCGAACTCCTCACTGGTGACTTGTGCGAAGTCGCTGAGGCTGAGCCCGTCGATGAAGGGGAGATCAATATCCAGGATCGGCCGGACCACCCGGCTTGCGAGAGGCTTCGTTCCCGCCAGATCCACGGCCCGGCCATGCTCCACCACGAAGTCGATGGACCGGTCACTAAACGAAGGAAGCGGACCGGGCGGCGTATAGTCCTCGTCCCTATGAGACGAAGACCTTCCAGGGCCACCTTCTACGAAGACCGGCCCGTACCAGACCGACCCATTGCGCAGCAGAGGCTCAGCTTCCAGGAGGCGCTGGCCCAACTTGGCAAGATCCTGGGTCACCATCCCGTAATTCCATGTCCTGCTATCAAACCCCTCTAGTCGCTCAGAGCCGTCGTATGGACCGTCCGGGAAGTAAGAGGTATCTCGACGCTCCCCGAGGTGGTGTACCGCTCCGACGCCGTGTTCGGACAACAGCACCGTGTCCGCGACCAGGACTACCCGCTTGGTGACATGCGCGAAGCCCCCCATGTCTGAGGACAGCCCGACGTAGTACGGGCAGGCCGAGGCGGCCTTCGCGCTCAGGAGAAGCTCGTAGTAGGAATGCACCGTGCGGCCGTACTTGAGGGCGACGTCTAGGGCAGATGTTCTCTCCTGTTCCGAGAGCGAGTCGTAGAACCTGTTCATGCGGACCGCCACGCCCCGGTTCCCCCAGGCTTGTTGTACCGCGCGTCGGTCCTGCCAAGCTCGCCATCTACGTCGGAACATCCGTAAAGCATGATGGATGGCCGAGCACCCAGTCCAGCAGTCGACATCCCCCTCAGACCATAAAAGACAAGCTAAGGCACGTTCTGGCACGTAGCGTTCAGCGAACGTGTCATACCGATATCTCTGGGGGTTCTCTGGCACGTTCGGCGCGTGGGCCACGGTCGGCTCCAGCGAGCGTCCGTAGGCGAAGGTTCTCCCGACGGCCTGACCCACCCTCCCGCACGACTCGCGCGCTCCCGTGCGATAGCCTCCGCGGCGGTCGTGAGCCGGAGGAGGACGGGATGAATCGACAGGTGCGCAGAGTCGTGCCGTGGATCCTGGGCGCCGCGATCAGCGTCCTCCTTGTGCTGTGGTGGTCATGGGGGAGTCCAGCGCAGGCGCGGCTGGGAGCTCTGGGCGAGCCGGACGGGCTCCCCCCGGGGCCAATGGGCACCGGTTCGCTGCACAGTGTGCCGTTGCCGGGCGGTGGGATGTCGGACGGGGACCACTGCGGGGCCAAGGGCTTCCACTTCTTCCCGGTTCCGCCCGGCGCGCACGCCGCGGCTGCCGCCGCGTTGAGCGGCCGTCGCGTGCCAGGCCCTCAGTTGGTCCTGCTGTCCTACGGGGGCGGGAACGGTCTCCCGGGCAAGACCGGACCGTACCGACACCAGTGGACGTTCTCGATCTCGTTCGGGCTGGGCCCCGGTACGTCGCGGGCGCTCAGTCTGGCGCAGCCGATCGGGGCGCAGGGGGTGGCCGTGGAGATCGAGGGACCGCACGGGCTCGTCGCCGGTGCGCACGGGCTGCCGGTGAGCCTGCACGGCGCAACAACGGGCCCCGACCATCGGCTGGCCGTCCGCTCCGGCGACGAGGTGACCGCCGACCTGCCCCTGCCGCTGGCGGCCGTGTGCCCCGGCATCGACGCCGGGCAAGTCGAGAAGGGGCTCTCCGGACCGATCGATGCCCACAACACCGTCATCGGGCAACCGCCGTACAGGCTGTTCGTCTCGATCAGCGATCCGTCCATCGGCGCGCTGCGCGCCGCCGTTCACGCTCCCGTCGCTGGAGACGCGCTAACCGGCGACAACTTGGACTAGGTCGGACCAAAGCCGCAGTCCCGGCCGCGGGTGCCGCCCATAGGGAGTTGGTCCGTGGCCGGTGCGCCATGTGCGTGGCGAGCTCCGTCGGGCGTGCTCCGCACGGGCTGAGGACAAAGGCGCTGGCTACGGGCGGAGGTAGCTGGCCGTGGCCGTGCCGTTGCCGACTGACCCGCTCTCGGGAGCGGGTGCCTCCCGAAGTCGCGTACATCGCTCTCCGCACGGGGGTGCGACGCCCGGAGTCGTGTCGAAGTGACGACGTAACTCGCGTACAAAGCCAGACGCGGACTCGCCGCGCGAAAACACCATCACCATCCAGACCCGCAACCAGGTGCGCCACCTCCTGGTCCTGGACATCGACCGCGGTAACACCATCGCCCCGGAAGACCTGTCCACCCCGGCCTTCGACGTCGTCCTCACCGCCGACAGGCTGCTCGCCAGCGACCCGAGCGACTCGGAGCGCGCCACGGCCGAACTCCTCAACTACGTGGCCGCCACCTGGGACAAGCAGGACCTGCCGCTGCGCGAGCACGCCCAGGCCGTCGCCCGCACCCTGCGCACCCGGTAGGAGGGGATCCGTCCATGCCCGCATCCACGGCCACCCAGCGCGCGTACCGTGAGGGAAGGACCCGCCGGGAGGACCAGATGAGCGCGCAGCCCGACCACGCCCCCGTCACGCCGTATGCCCCCGCGCCCGGGGCGCCGGCCGAACTCCTCGCCCAGCTGCGCGCCGACCGGCGCGCGAGCACGTGGGTGCCGGCCTTCGAGCGGGAGTGGGCGGCCGCGCTCGAAGAATCGCGGCGCACGTTCTCCCTCGGCGGGCTGTACGAGGTCGTCCAGGACTGGCAGGGCCGCCTCGCCTCCGCTCCGGCGGTCGACGCGTTCGTCGCCTCCGGCTACGACGACAGCGAGTTCATCGACATGGCGGAGCTCCGGGGAAGGCGCCGGTGACCGGACAGCCGTACGCGGTCCGCTTCTCCGCCCCGGCCGCGAAGGTCCTCCACACCCTGCCCGAGCACGCCGAAGACATGGTGTGGGACGTCCTGGACGCCGCCGTGGCAGACCCGTGGGGCTTTCGGCAGTGGAACGCGGAGGACCCCGAGGGCGAGGACGTCCGCCACGCCTCCGTCGGCCAGCTGTCCCTCACCTACTGGGTGAACCGGCCGCTTCGCCGCCTCTCCGTTCTCACCATCACCTGGCTCGGATAGCCACCGGTGCAGGCGCCGTGACCCCGGCATCGCAACTGCCGGGTCAGGGCGTTTCCGATCGCAGCCACGGCCGTATCCACCGGTTGCCACCCGGGCGGCAACCGGTAGTCACCAGCTGACGCGGGGCCGTTCGGCACCGAGCTGGATCTCGCGCCGGCACTCCGGGCAGTCCGGCAGGCCCTCCACCCGGCGCGGCCTGTCGCCCTTCACCCAGTAGAACCCGCACAGCGCCGTGTTCGAGTAGAGGTCCACCTGATCGTCCTTGGAGGCGTGTGAGCCGTAGCCCGGCACCATCCAGGTGAACGTCGCCTCCCCGTCGTACGGCGCTCCCTCCGGCCAGTCGTACACCGGCTCGGTCGTGGTGCAGCGCATTCGCAGATCAGGCCCCGTCCAGCGCTTGCCGTACCGGATCTGCGAGCTGGCATCGACCGCGTCCGCGAGGCGTTCGAAGGACAGGTCGTAGTCCCTCATGTGATCCCACGAGCCCGGCTTCTGCTCCCGCATCAGCGAGCGGAACATCAACAGCAGCCGCGCCAGGTCGTGCTGATCGACCCGGACCGTGTGCGTCTCCGGGTCGTAGCCGTACGTCGGGTCGTGGGCGGGCTTCTTCGGCATTGGTCCTCGTTCGCGTTGCTACGCCGGTCAACGCCCCACCACAGGGCCTACGGTGCGGCCGGCGGCCTGACGACGTCGTGGTCGCTTCCGGGTCCTCAACGACCTGGGCCCACCTGAGCCACGCTGACCGCCGCCGTTCGTGTGCCGGCCGAAGGGCCGTGGGCTTCGCCTCTCAGGCCTGCGGCGGCGTCGCGCCGGGCAACTCCCCGGAGAAGGCCCACCACTGCTCGATGGTCCACACGGCGACGCTGGAGCGGTCGGTGGACATCCGCAGCCACACCTCCTCGCCGCCGGGCATGAGCGCCACCTCCAGGTGCGCCTCGTCCCACGTGCCCACCGGGTACATCCACTCGATGCCGTCGGGCCAGGTCCGCATCGCCACCGTGCGCACGCTCAGCGCCGCGGCGAAGGCGTCCAGCGCCGTCTTCGGTATCCGCACCTCCGCCGGCTCCCGCTCGATCCCCGCCCTCTTCGCCTCGTGCGGCGGGCCCGCGCCCGCCGTTGCGGATCAGCGTGACAGACCCGCGCCCCGCACGGGTGTCACGCTGTGAGGCTGACAGGCTCACAGGCCGTTTCCCCAGGTAGACGAGGTGAACTGTGAGGCTGTGAGGATGTGAGACGGGGGTCGCGCCGGTGCTCCCGCACGCCCTGGTGCCGCCCGCCAACGCGGAGGACGATGGAGTCGTGGGCGAGCAGCACGAGGACCAGGAGCACGGCGTCGAGCCGGCGCGGCCGCCGCTGACCGCGGCCCGCGCCCGGGAGATGACGGCCGGGCTGCGCGCGGCGATGGACGACGTCCGGCGCTCCGTGGCGGTGCTCGCCGCCCGGGTCCGCGACGCGCACGCCGCCCGCGTCTGGGTGCCGCTCGGACACAGCACCTTCCCTGTTGGATCGACGTGTTGAAGTGGATCGAGTAGGGGTGCATGCGTGCCCTTGAGGTTCTGGTCGGCGCCCTGCACCACTCGACAGCGGAGAACCTGCAGCTGTGCCAGCAGCTCTCCGAGGCCGGCGGCCTGGTCCGGATGCTGCCCACGCAGCCGAGCATCGGAGACACCACGCGCCCGATGCCGCCCTCGCTCATGTGATCGTCCACTGCGATGGTCCGACAGGGCCGGGAGGAACTAACCGGCATGTCGACCCGGAAGGGTGGTTTGTGATCTCTGCGCGCGTCACCGCTCGGTGCAGTGCACGGGGGATGGGTATGGCTGTCTCGTTTGCGCCATCGGCGCGTACCTCTTGCCGAGTTCGTCCACTTCATCAGCAGGCCCGTGAAGGACGCCAAGTCTGCGAAGGAACCACTGGCAAGTAGCCACCCCTCACTTCAAGGAGTGCAGATGCCTGGCCCGAATCCACCCGGGGTCTTTGTAAAGGATCTCCCCAGCGGAGTGCGCACGATCACCGCGGCGAGCACATCGGTCCCAGCATTCCTCGGCTACACGAAGGTCTCCGCCAAGGACGATCCGAACGCGACGCCCAAGCCGTTCACCGAGGCTGAACGCCAGATCCCGCAGAAAATCGGCAGCTGGAAGGAGTTCGCAGACCGCTACAGCGTCGCGGGAATCACCAAGGAGCTCGCGGAGGTGACCGACCCGGCCACCGTTCACACGCTGGAGCGGTGTTTCCCTCTGGCCGAAGCTGTCTACGGGTTCTTCGCCAACGGCGGTGGCGCCTGCTACGTGGTGGGCTTCACCAGCCCGCAGAACGCCGTCTCTCCCCAGGACCTCAGGGGAGATGCGGACGCCCGCACGGGCCTCGCCGGCCTGGAGACCGTCCCCGAAGTCACCATGGTCGCCGTGCCCAGCCTCTGGGACATGACCGCGGGCATCTCCTCCGCCCAGGAGGCACCCACGCCCGACCAGGCCCAGGGCGTCAGCAAGATGGCCGAGGTAGTGAAGCACTGCGCCGAGCAGCGCAACCGGCTGGCGATCCTCGACCCGCCACCGGCCCAGAACCCGGACCAGGTGAAGACCTTCGCCGGAAAGCTCGACTCGCCCGACTCCGAAGGCGCCGCCTTCACCACCTTGTACTACCCGTGGATCACGGTGCCCGGTGTCAACGCCGTCAAGCGCACCGTGCCGCCGTGCGGCCACGTGGCCGGGGTCTGGGCCCGTACCGACGCCGAACGCGGCATCTTCAAGGCCCCTGCCAACCAGAACCTTCGCGGCGTCCTCAACCTCGAGACTCTCGTCACCGACGACGAGCATGGGGAGCTGAACGACAAAGGCGTCAACTGCCTGCGGACCTTTCAGGACCGGGGCCTGCTCGTGTGGGGCGCCCGCACCAGGTCGACCACCCGTGACTGGCGCTACCTCAACGTCCGCCGCCTGGTGTCATTTCTCTCCGACTCCATCAGCCAGTCCACGACCTGGGCGGTCTTCGAACCCAACGACGACCGGCTGTGGGCGACGCTGCGGCATGCGGTCGCCTCGTTCCTCACCGATCAGTGGCGACAGGGCGCGCTCATGGGCCGTAAACCCGACGAGGCGTTCTACGTGATCTGCGACAACACCAACAACACACCCAAGACCATGGACGAAGGAAAGGTCATCTGCGACATCGGCGTCGCGCCGGTGCGACCCGCCGAGTTCGTTCACTTCACCATCACCCAGACCGCCGGGCAGCCCGCCGAATCCAGCTGACAGCTCACCTCTGCCTGCCCCACTCCAGCGGGGCAGGCAGGGACACCCCGACACAAGAAGACTTCACCCCCTCGGCCACTTCGACAACGGCCCGTGCGCCTGTACCGGCAATTTCCGCCCGAAGGTGCACCTCCTCGCCGATGGGAAAGGCACCTGGGCGATCGAGCGGCCTCACCAGCATGGCTTGCTTCCGCCGCAGCTGCCGCCCCGCACCCACCTGGCCACCCCAGCAAGGCCGACCGCAAGCGGGAGAAGAAGGCTTGAGGCTTCGTCTAAAACCACTCCACAGTGAAACGCCAGACACCAAGCTCAACTCAACACGCTGAACTTGACAGGGATAATGTCTGGGAGTCGTACTGCGACGTGGAGTTCGGCATCAGCCGCGCGCAGGCGTACCGGCTCCTGGACGTCGCCCGCGCCCTGGCCGCAATCCACGAAGCAGTCGCCGCCGGCACCGAGACGTCTCGCACGCGAGACACCGGCCCGGCCGCCGCGGCCGCGCTCGACTACGGCCTGTCCCAGCGCGCCCTGATCGCCGTCTCCAGCCGCTCCGACGACGTCGCGGAGCTGATCACCCGCCGACTCACCACGCTCGCCCACAGCGGCCTCACGGCCCTCGATGAGCCGACGGTGCGCGCCGTGGTCCGCCAGGCCGTCCGCGACATCCGCACCGCCCCGCCTCCGTCACCCGCAGGTCCGCCGACGGATCCCGTAGTCGCCGCAGGGCGCCATCTCACCGACGAGCTGTTCGCCAGCGCGTACGCGATCGGCGAGCTGTGCTCGAAGTAGCGCCACCTCGCCAGCGACGTGCACCGGCTCTGGCACGATCCGGCCACTCCGATGCGGGAACGCAAACGCATCGCCCGCCTGCTCATCACCGACGTCACCCTCACCAAGGCCGAACGGATCACCGCCCAAGTACGGCTGTCCGGCGGCCGGCACCACACCCTCGACCTGCCCCTCCCGCTCGGCGGCGGGAAACTATGGCAGACCCCGGGCAGCGTCATCGCCGCGATCGACACCCTCCTCGAGGACCACACCGACGCGGAGATCGCCGACATCCTCAACCAGCGCGGCCTGACCAGCGGCAAGAACCTGCCCTTCCACCGGCTCCTGGTCCGCGACATCCGCCAGGACTACCAGCTCACCAGCCGCTTCGACCGGCTCCGGGACCGAGGTCTGCTGACCGCGTACGAACTCGCCGAACTCCTCGATGTCAGCGTCCCCACTATCTGGAAGTGGCATCGCGCCGGACTGCTCGAGGGCGAGAAGTACAACGACAAGAACGCCTGCCTCTACCCCCACCCGGGACCCAACCCGCCCCGTGTCCAGCAAGGCGTCCACCTCGACCGCCGCCGACCAGCAACAACGACCCGAAAGCGAACCCGATAGGAGAAGAGGTGCAGTATGACGACAAGGGCTTGTCCACGCAGTCCCCGATGAATCCCATGGAGGGCAGCAGGCCGGTGGCCCGGGCGCGTTCGGTGAAGGCCCAGGAGCTGAACGGACTGGACCCCGTGGTCTGAGTGGATGATCGTGCCGCCCGGCTGCGGACGACGGTTGCCGATGGCTATGCTCAGCGCGTTGGTGGTCAGGGCCGCGGTGGGCGAGGCGCCCGCGGAGGGCCGGGATGAGGAGCTGGCGCGGCTGCGGGCGGAGAACGGGCGGCTGCGCAATGCCGAGAAGGAGCGGGAACTCGAGCGGGAGATCCTGCGCCGGGCGGATGGGGGCATGGCCCGCCGCTGGGACTTCATCTCCGACCATCGCGCCGATTCCGGCGTGCAGCGGATATTCCGGTCCTTCAAGTGTCCCGATCGGGTTTCCACCGATGGCTTGGCACCGTGGCTTGTGCCGAACGGCGGTCGCCGACGGCGCCCTGGTCGCGGAGATCCGCGAGATCCACGCCGAGCACAAGGAAACGTGCGGAGTTCGCCAACGTATGCGCCGAGCTGTCGGCGTACCGAGAAAAGTGCTCAGGCGTGTACAGACGAACATGCTCAGTCGTGGGACCGGGAGGACAACCCTGCGGCCGTGGCGGTGTCCGCGAGCGTCCATGACTCGACGGCAGCCTGAACCTGGAGCACGCGGGCGTAGGCTCTCAGGGATGCGGATAGGCGAGTTGTCCAAGCGCACGGGCGTGAGTCCGCGCTCACTGCGGTACTACGAAGAGCAGGGCCTGCTGACCAGCTCACGCTCCGACGCGGGGCAGCGTCACTATTCCGACGCTGCGGTCCAGCGCGTGTCACTCATCCAACAGCTGTTCGATGCGGGTATGTCCAGCAGGGTGATCGCGACTGTGCTGCCGTGTGTGGACGTCCCGGGTGACCTGGGCGTCGCCGAGGAGACGTTCACGGCGATGATGCGCGAGCGCGACCGGATCGACGCCGACATCGCACACCTGATCGAGACCCGGGATGCACTCGACGTGCTGATCAGGGCCAACAGCCGACACCGGGCGGAGCTATCCACGGCCCCGGAACCGGTGGCGCAGTCGGCCTGATGCTGTGATCTGCATCTCAGCCGGTTGCCCCTCACATCAATGTCAGAGGTGAGGATGGCGACAACGCCCGGAATCACCGGGTCGGTCATACGAGAGGCGGCGGAAGATGGGGCACGCGTGGGGTTTCGGCAGGTATGGCGGGCCCGAGGTGCAGGAGTTCTTCGATCGTCCCGACCCCGTCCCCGGTCGCGGCGAGGTGCTGATCCAGGTCGACGTCGCCGGCGTGAATCCCCTCGACCACCTTCTGCGCTCGGGGCTGGTCGACGGGCTCGACGGCGGGCGTCCGTTTCCCCGCGTGCTGGGCATGGAGGCAGCCGGAACCGTTCTCGCCCGGGGCGAGGACGTCAACGGGCTCGAGGTGGGTGACGCGGTCTTCGGCTTCGCACTCACCGGTGGCGGCACCTACGCCGAGACGACGGTGCTGTCCGCACCGAACACCGCACGCATCCCGGAGGGTCTGTCCGCGACCGTGGCGGCAACGCTGCCAGTGGCCGGGACGACCGCGGTGGACGTGCTCGACCAGCTCAGCCTCCCGGCCGGTGCCACGGTCCTGGTCAACGGGGTCGGGGGCGGGGTCGGCCTCGCCGTCGCCCGGCTGGCTATCGGGCGCGAGCTGCGTGTGATCGGCACCGGGAGTACCGCCAAACGCGAGCACGCCGAGGCCATCGGGGTGCAGTTCATCGACTACACCGCCGAGGACGTCGCCGCCGCGGCACGCGAGCTGGTTCCGGACGGCTTCGACGGGATCGTCGACCTGGCCGGAGGCACCTCGCTGCGGACGGTCGCTCCGCTGGCCCAGGATCCCCGCAACGTCATCGCTGTGGGTGATATGTCTGTGCCCGATCTCGGTGGGCGTTTCGTCGAGCGTCGCGTCGACCGCGAGAACCTGGAGCGGTCGGCCCGGCTGGCCCTCGACGGGCTCCTCGCACCCGTAATCACCGCGGTCCATCCGCTCTCCGACGCCCCGGCCGCCCTCGCCACCGTCGAGAACGGTCACACCTCGGGCAAGGTTGTCATCAAGGTGGCATGAGAAGTGCCCGGCCGTCTGACGCTGTCGACCGTCCATTGCGGACTGACGAGAACCCGTGGTCAGCGCATCATCAACTGAGCACGTTCACCTGCACGGGGTTGAGCACGTTCAGGCGTACGCCGACACCTCTCCGACTGTCAGCGCCTCGTGACGACCTGAGCGGCTGCCCCGGTGGCCGGCCGCGACGGCCGTGCTGCAGGATTCGGCTGAACGCGATCAACGGCAAGCAGCGGACGCGAGCCGGATGAGCGCGGTGGAGTCCGGTCTGCGCCGTACGGGCCAGCGGAACCGGCGGGGAGCACCTGATGAGGCAAGAACCGCCTTTCCATCCAACGAGGGTGTGTCGCGTGCGGCCTATGAGGGGTTCAGCAGCCCCATCTCGCCGGCGCGTTGGCCCAGTTGAAACCTGCTCTTGGCTCCGAGACGCTCGGAGAGTTCCGAGATCATGCGACGCTCGGTTCGCAGGGATATACCGAGCTTGCGGGCCGCGACCTCGTCGGTGTGTCCCTGGGACAGGAGCAGAAGCAGCTGCCTGCTCTGCGGGGAGAACGGTGATTGGTTGCGGGGCTTGGCCTGTGCAACTGGGGCTGCGGTTCTCCAGACGGTGTCGAAGAACGCGCATAACGCAGCGACAATTCCCTGCTCGTGCACGAGGACGGCGCCCTTGGAGCTGTCCTCCGGGTCGAGTGGGAGCAGTGCGGTTTTGCGGTCCAATATTTGCATACGGGTCGGCAGATACGGTGTGGTCCGCGTTTCTGCCCCCATGCTTACCAGCCATTGTGCGTGCTCGAGACTGTCCGGGTCGTTGCGAATGCTGTCAAGGTAAATGGTCTTCATCGACACGGATCGGCTGAGCACGGCCACGGCCAGCGGCCGGCTGGCGGCCCGGTTCTCAGGTGTCTGCGGACCTCCCGGAGCGAAGGACAGTGTTTCGTCCTCGACGGTGTCCACCAGGTCGTTCAGCCGGTGCCGGACCTCCTCGACCTTGGACAGCCGCTCGAGCTCTTGGCCGTTGCTGAGGAAGAACTCTGATGTGTAGTCGGCCACGAGCTGCGCCGCTTCGGCTTGGATGGCTTCAATCTCCTGCTGCAGGCGCGCGACTTCGGCCTGTCGTTTGGTGAGGACGGCTTTAAGTCCTGCTTCGGGGTGCACCGGCAGCAGGGTCGACGGGTCGTACCAGGATCTCCGGATGAGGGCCAAGTCGCCTAGGACGTCGAGGGCTTGACGTACATCGGCGTCTGCCAGGCCCAGGCTTTCGGCTACTTCCGCTTTGGTGATGCCCGGCTGGCGAAGCATCGCCCGGTAGACGGCTTCGGTAGTTCCTTGCAGGCCAAGCGAGTCGAGCATGGGCTCCCCTCCACGCCGCCACTGTGATCGGTTGCATCCGCCACGAGTCTAACGAGGTGCTCGCGAGGGGAGAGAGGCGCTTTTGAGCACATGATGCCGGACGGGCTGGTGCTGCTCGCGGCTATGCCCCCTTCCCGTTCCGGCCGTGCTGCATGGAGCCCGCAACCGGGGCTGCACGGACGCAGGCGGGGCCTGGCCTGGAACGCGCCCTGGAGCCTGCTGCCGACTGCCGGGCACGGATGTGTCACGGGCTCTTTTATGCCAGCCGACATCCCTGGTGCGGGTGTTCCGCGCCGTACAGAATCATATGCGTCCGACAAGGAACGGGCCTCGAAGGACCCGCATAAATGGCCATCAATTCTGCCTCCTTACCGGTGTCCGCGGTCCGGTTCTTTTTCTGAAACGTTTGATGAATAGGGAGGTGAACAGCATATGGAGAACACCGAGCTTCCCGCCGAGGATGTCGAGCAGGCGGAGATCACGTTCGGCGAGGTGCCGGACAGCTACCTGTCCCGCTCCTCGCAGCTGATGCAGTCCGACTGACGAACACATCAGCAGCACCGGGCTGGGTGGCGCGAGCACAGGCTTGCGCCACCCAGCCCTGGAATGCCGCCTCACCCCCGGGAGAAGAAAACTCATGAGTACCGCAGTAGCCTCCGATGCCGGCACCGACGCGTTGTTCCGGGCCCAGCCCGACCGCGCACGAGCTGCACGTCTGCGTCAGAGCATCAACGACCTCCTTGTCAGCGACCTTCGCGTCTACGTGGCCGCCGCAGCGCAGTACCTTCCCCACAGTGCCGCCGCGGCTTCACAGGTCGTCGACGGGCTGGACATCACGCGCAAGCTCAACCCCTTGCTGTTCACGCTGCACTGGCAACTGAACACCGGCCTGCGAAGCCAGCACCCCGGCACCGTCTCCGCGGCTCTGGGGCGCCTGGCCCTGACCGGGTCCGCGGGTGACTGCTACGGCGACCGTTTCCAGGTGGAGACGATGAGCTGGGACGCCGTCGACACCGAGGCCGCAAACTTCTTCACCGGCGTGGACGGCCCCCGTTCCGACCGCGGTGAGTTCGTCGAAGTCGCTTCCGTCAACGACGAGGAACTCACCACCGGACGCGCATGGGTGTTTCGGGCCCTGGCCACGCTGCAGGAGCTGGACCCCGAGTTGCACGAGGAGTTCCACGAACTGGTCTCCCGGCTGCGCCTGGTCCACGGCAGCGTGATCCGAGGCGCTACCAGTTCCCGCTGCTGGGGCATGAACTACCTGCGTTTCCCGGACCCGGGCGCCGAGTCCGCCGAGCCGATGAACTACTTCCTGGACCACTTGGTCCACGAGTCCTCGCACCTGATGCTGCACGCCGTCATGAGCGCGGACCCGCTGCTGCAGAATCCGTTCGAAGCCCGCCACTCGGCTCCCATCCGCAAGGACGCCCGCCCCCTTTACGGGATCTACCACGCGACGTTCGTACTCAGCCGTATCTCGCGCGTACTCTCCCGTCACGCCGAAGCCGACCCGCGTGCCGTGACGAAGGCAGTCCGGGATGAGGCCGTCAGGCGCTTCCACAAGGGCTACGCCACCATTGTCGAGCACGCCGAACTGACAGACGCCGGGCGCATGGTTCTCGCCTCCTGCCGCGAGCTCGTCGAGGCGGAACTGTAGAGCGCACCGGACCTGTCCGGCAGCACCAACATCGGACTCATGACCGGAGATCTTCCGTGACCATCGTCGAACTCGAGGCGGACACGCTCTTCCAGGCGCGGCCCGAGGCAGCACGTGTCCAGACCTTGCGCCACCACGTCAACGACGCACTCGTCCGTGATCTGGGCCGCTACATCGCCGCCGCGGCCACCCGGCTGCCCCGGACCGCAGCAGCCGCATCCCGGACGGTGCGCCACATCGCCCCGGGCCGCAGGTTCAATCCGCACCTGTTCACCTTGCACTGGACGCTGCAACGCGCCCTGCGCGCCCAGAATCCAGGCGGCGTCCTTACGGCCCTGGGACGCCTGGCCCGGATCGGTGACACCCAGGACTGCTACCGCCCCGTCCTCACCGTCGACACCGTCTTCTGGGACGCCACCGATGCGGAAGCCTCGGCCTTCCTGCTGAGCAAGGACGGCCCCCGCTCCCGGTTCCAAGAGGTGGTCGACATCACTCCCGTCTCGGCGACCGAGCTCGCAGACGGACGCCGCCACATCGACGAGGCCTTGGCGGTTCTGTGCGAGCTCGACCCGGCCATGCACGCGGAATTCGGTGAACTGGTTGCGACAGTTCGCCTGTTCAACCGCGCCGCCATCACCGGTTCCACCACCACCGGCATCTCCAGCCTCCGGTACTGGGGACAGATGTACCTGCGATACCCCGACGCCGCAGAGAAGGACGACTGGACAGCCTTCCTTCTCGAACACCTCGTCCACGAGGCCTCGCACATCCTGCTGCACGCCATCATGGGCCGCGATCCACTGCTGACCAACGGCTTCACCGCCCGCCACCAGGCCCCCATCCGCAGCGACCGGCGACCCCTGTACGGCATCTACCACGCCATGTTCGTGCTCAGTCGTGTGCACCGCGTGCTCTCCCGCTACGCGGACGCCGTCGCCACGCCCACTGCACGGATGGCGCGTGACCTGGCTCTGGAACGGTTCCGCAAGGGCTACGGCACCGTCATGGAGCACGCCGACCTCACTGCTGCAGGCCGGGCTGTGGCCGATTCCTGCAAGGAGATCGTTGCTGCGTAGCGCTGAGGACCTCCAAGGGCTCCCGGTCCGGCAACACGAACACGTCCCGGCCTGTGCCCCGGAGTTCCTCAGCGTCTCAGCCGGCCTGCAGTTCTCCATAGCCGGGCGGCGGCACAGCGCGCTCGGTTTCGGATGCTCACGGCGTGCCGAGCGAGCCCGTCACTCGGCCCTGTGGGAGACCTACGAGCGGCTGCTCATGGTCGCCGAACTCTCCGGCAGCCTGGGCCGCCCCGTGCAGGGCCACGACAAGGACGGCACGCCCACCGCCACTCGCGCCTTCGAGCACGTCGTTGCCCGGCCCTGGCACGACACCTACCGCCCGGGCCAGGACGCCACCGGGCTCGCTGTGCACACCACTGCCTCGGCCGCACAGCGAGCGGCCGAACGCGAACTGCTCGAACGGGCCCTGCTCGCCGCTATCTGGTACGGGTCCGCCCCCCTTCACAGCGAAGTCACCGAACACCCCTGTGTCACCACAGGCCGACTTCGCACCTACAGCTTCCCCTGCCGGCTGGGCTTCTTCTGTCTGGCGGCATGGCACGACCCGCACAGCCAGATCTTCGTCACCGGGTCCGCAGTACGCGACAGTCTGCACGACGCGATCGAGCACGCGCTGGGCGAAGCGGTCATGGTGTTCGACGGCGTCTGGCAGGGCAAGACCCCCCGCTACTCCACACAAGCCTCGCGTGACCGCTACGCCTCCCTCCGGGGAGACCTGCACGCCGCGCGGGCGGAACACGTCGAATCCCGGCTGACAGCGCAAGGAGACGACGCGGGTGCCCCGTCCGACGCGTACGGTGACAGTCTTGCCTTCTACCGGCTCATCGACTGGGAGGGCGTCTGTCTGGTCCGTGCCGTGGCGGACCGCAGGGAGACTACCAGCACCATCAGGGCCCGCAACTGGGGCCTGCCGCCGGACCCGTTCACCTGAAGCCCCGGCCGGTAGGCTCCCGTGCACTGACCGCCGATCACCAGGAGCGGAGAAAATGACCAGCGTAGAAGACCAGCCGCCACCTCCCATCGAACTCGGTCTTGACCGGCGCGAGCGCGGGGACTCCTTCGAAACCCTCTCGCACATCTACTCAGCCGGCCGCCCCTCCTACCCGAGGCAGTTCATCGAGTCACTGACCGGCCGCTCCACCGCAGCTCCAGGTGCACATGCGCTCGAGGTCGGCGCCGGAACAGGCCAGGCTACAGCCCAACTGGCGGGAATCTTCAGCCGAGTGACCGCCATCGAGCCGGGCCGCACGCTCTGCCGCCAGGCCCGGGAACGCATGACCGCTCACGCCCACGTCGATGTCCACCAGTCCTATTTCGAGGACTGGACGCACAGCGGGCCGTACGACTGCATCTTCTCCGCCTCCGCCTTCCACTGGACCGACCCCACGCGTTCCTACGCACTGGCCAGGAACCTCCTCAAGCCCGCCGGAAATCTTGCCTTCGTGACCTACTCGGAACTGATCGGGGACGACGTCTGGGAGCAGCGCTGCTCGGACATCAGGGCCCTGTTCACCCGCCACGTGCCGCACCACAAAGGCCCCCGGTTCGGTACCCGGACCGCAGACGAGCTCTCCAGCGGACTGCACAACTACCGCGAATCGATCGGCCAGGCCCTGGAGTTCGTGGAGTTCGGCAAGCCCCTGGAGGCTGCGCAAGTCCCCGTACAGGACATGTTCGGACCCGTCACGGTGGAGTTCGACGTGCACAGGCGCCACTACGACGCCGACGGATTCGTTGCCGCGCTGGAGTCCTACGGGGCTTTCCGCCGCATGAACGAGAGCGCACGCCTCGCGCTGAAGAAGGCCGTCCGAGATTACGTGCTGGCCGAGTGCCAGGATTCCGTCGACCGTCCCTTCGCGCTGGTCGGCCTCGCTGCGACACGCACGCCCTGAACGACCCCGTCCGTCGATAATCCAGCACGGCCCGGCAGGAGCCACCGGTGACACTGATATTCCCCCAAAGCAAGTATCGGGTGACGCTCGCCGGTATCACCGCCAACGCCTTTGGCAACGGCCTCATGTCGCCCTATGTCATCAGCTGGCTGGCGGCCCTGCCGCACGGATCCTCCCGGACGGCCGGCGTTGTCTTCGGCGCGACAGGGGCCGGACAGCTCCTGGCCACGTTGTATGCGGGGCGGCTCCTCACAGTGCTGTCTTCGCGCAACGTCCTGGTCGCGGGGTTGTCCTTATCGGCAGCGTCCGCAGCCTTTCTCACCGCAGCACACAGCCTGGCTGTGGCAGCCGTGGTGCTCTTCGCTCTGGGATCCGCCCAAGGTATCGCCTCAGCCGCGCAAGCAACGGTGCTGGGGACGCTGAGGTTCGCCGGCGGGAACGAAGACCGCGTCTGGTCACATCTGCAGGTCGTCCTCAACGCAGGCCAAGGACTGGGCTTCCTCATGGGCGGCTATCTGGTGACAGGTGACCTGGTCAAGACGATGCAGCCCGTGTTCCTCCTCAACGCGGTCTCCTTCGCCGCTTTCGCAGCAGTCGTGCTTCTCGCCCTTCCCCGGCACCGACTTTCTCCATCCCGCACACGACAGGCAGCGGGCGGCTCCTACCGGACCCTGCTGGCACAGAGCCGTGCCCGACAGCTCATTGTGGCCGACGGAATCTTCTTCACCTTCGGCATCGGCTTCCTTCTCCTTCTGCCGCTCCTCGCCAGCCAGGCTCGCCTGCTTACGCTGCGACAGGTAGCCGTGCTCCTCGCCGCGAACACCCTGATCATCATCTGTGGCCAGATCGCCGTTACCCGCCTTGCCCAGTACGTCAGACGTTCAACGGCTGTGCGCCTGCTGTATCTCGGGGCAGCGGCATCCTGGGCCATGGTGGCAGTGGCGGCCTGGCTGGCCAGCCGCTCAGGAAGCCTCGTCGTCCTCTGGGGCTCGGTGGTGCTCTTCTCCGTAACGGAGTGTCTCCACACAGCCTGTCTCGTCCCGCAACTGCGCGAAGCGGTCCCGGAGACAGACCGGCCCCGCGTCCTCGCGCTCCACGTCTTCGCCAGCAAAGCCGGCCTCATCGCGGGCCCGGCTCTTGGCGGGGTCGCCATTGCCGCAAACATTCAGCTTCCCTGGGCGGCCGCCGCCTGCATGCTCCTTGTTCCTGCCCTGTTCAACTTCAGCCAGTCCAAGACCACTGCCGACCTCCCGCAGGAAGCACCCGTCTGATGACGGCGGCCGTCAGCGGACGGCCACCTCCACCTGCAGACGCCGGTGCGAGCGTGCCGGAGGGCCCACTATGCGCCTGGTCTACGTCGCGATGACTTGCAAGGCCGCCAAGCCGGTCACCGATCCGGAGGTCGTGAACTCGGCCCTCCGGTGGGCTGATCACGAGCACGGGGCGCTGGAGCACGCCAGGATCCACATGTCCCGTACCGGTGCATGCGCAGTGCTCTTCATCAACAGCCGTGCCCCCGCCGATGCCCAAGACTATTGCCGGAAGCTGGTCATACAGGCTCTGGACGGGGAACCGGCGCTTGCCGGCTGGTCTTTGTCCGAATGTACACCCCTACCATCTCTCTGATCACCTTCACACGGCACTTTTGTGCCCGGTGCGCTTTATGCCACGCATCAGCTATGGAACCAGCGGCAGTGTCCGGCAAGAATTCAAGTCATCCACCAAGAACGGAAATGAATCTGGAGCCTTGCTGTGCGTGCATCCGTGTTCGTACGAATCATTCTGGCACCCGCCCTCAGCGCATTGTTTCTATTCGCCGGTGCGCAGGCGGCACCTGCGGCGGACCAGAATCCCGTTTCGTCATCGCCCGGCGATCTAGGATGGCAGTAATTCCGGAAGCCGATGATCCGGGGAAGGTCCATATGGCCTCTTCTCATTGATTACTTCCGATCTACTGATGCGAAATTCAATCTGTTCTATTCGAGGATGTAGCGGACGTGCGGGCCGCCGAAGTAGCCGCGGATGATGTGTGGCTGATGCTGGCGGCGGCGGAAGAACGTTCGGGGCTCGGCGGCAAGTTGGGCCTGTTCGAAGGCCCGGCTACGCATGGGAAGGCTGCGTTTGAGGTCAGCGTTGACCAGCTCGTCGGGGTTCAGCTCCGGTGGGCGGCAGGATGCGCAGCTCGATGCGGTCCGGGTGATCGGCGAGCCAGATGCGGACCTGGCGGGAGCCGTGGGCGGAGTGACGATTCGGAACGAGGCGTACTTTGCGATCGAAGTGCCCGGCGAGTCGCTCCGTGATCCAGGTCGGTCCCATGCTCCCCTCCTGGGACGTTCCTGTTGTCGCTGGCGCGCCTCGGCGACGCACGCGCACTGCCGAGTCTGCTGGCCGCGCTGGACAGCGACATCGACGCCTGGCGCGCGATCCAGGTCGCAGACCATCTCCCGCAGGCAGCAGACCAGTTGGTGCCCCGGCTCTGCGACCACCTGCGCCGGATCGACCTCTCCCAGCAGCGCACCGAGATGAGCGCCAACGCGCTCCTGTCCGTCCTGTCCGCTCTGGGCGACCCGGCCGCGGTTCCTGCGGTTGGGGACACGCTCGGCGCCGCGGTGCGCCATGACCAGCACGGCGTCATGCGATCGGCCCTGAAGGCACTGGGGGCATTCGGCCCGGCGGCGACCGGCGCACGGGACACGGTCCGGTCGCTGACCACCGCCACCGACGCGCAGGTACGGCCTGCCGTCGTCGCCGCGCTGTGGGCCGTCGGCATGCGGGACGCCGACGAAGGCGAGTCTGCGCAGCGGCCGCCTGTACGAGCACGCCACTCCCGAAGGCGCCAGCCCCTGCCCGAAATCTGGGGTCGTGGTCGTGGCCAGCTCAGAGCTGATGAACAGCTACGAGTGCGCGTGCGGCACCTGGGCTCGGATCACGAGCAAGGGCGCGCTCGCTCGGCACTCCATGCCGGAAGGCCACGGGTGCCCGCTGTCCGGGGCTGAGGACGGGCTCGGGACGCCGGGGGGCGGCGCCGAAGGCTTCGACGGACCCCCGTGGCGAAAAAGGCCGGCCCGCTCCGAGCCTGATCACAGCCGAGGACAGCCCCTAGCGGAAAGTCCTCCGCCATGCATATCCACCGAAGATGAACACAAACAGAATATATCCGGAGAAGATCGACCAAATCCACAACACGGCGGATCCGCTTCCTCCCCAGGCGGCGCTCACGGCGACGCTGAGGACGAGTGCCAGCAACGCGAACGTCAGGCCGGCGCCCGGCCACTGGTCGGCCCGCAGACGATCCCGACGCCGAAACTCCGCGATCACACCGAAAGAGCCGATCAGGACCAGGAGGGGCACGAGGGCTTGGGGGGTCAGGAAGAGCAGGCCGAGATTCCGCTTCGCGGTCTGCGAGCCGTTGGCCAGCAGGTCCACCCCCAGGGTGAACAGGGCTGCGAGCAGCCACGGCGGCACGGCAACCGAGAGAAGCAGCGGAATATGCAGACGCTTCGCCGTGGACATGTACGCGCTCCAAAAGGGAGTAAAGGTTTCCTACCTGAAGTCCATAGTACGAGGACGCCGCCCGCCATGGTTCACGAGAGGGACCCACCATCCACCTTGGAGGGTTTGGTGAACTCTTATATCTAAATTATCCATGATGCGGCATTTTGATCCGCTTTCCCCGTCATCCGGCGGGACCCAATGGCGATAGCGCCCCTCGCCCCGTTCGGCCGGACCGGCCTCCGAGGCCGAGGGGGTGCGGTGACATCCCCTCGGCCCGGACCGTCGCCGGGCCGAGGGGCGACCGGGATCACCCGATAGCGGTGGAAATCGCCCCGAATGGTGCGCATGTCGACGCCGATGGCCGTCCGAGGATATGCCCTTTTGGACAATGTCGCGATCTCGTCAAGTCTGGTTAAAGTCTCCACCGCTCGCCACCAATATCGAGCAAAAGGCCAGTCAAGTTGAACGGGGTCAACTCTTGCGTATTCACCGGTCCATATCGCGCACGGCGGCTGTGGCGGCACTCCCTGCTGTGCTGATCGCAGCGGCCACCACCAGTGCCTCCGGCACGGCTGCCGCGCTCGACTCCGAGCCGAAGGTATCGTTCGGCCTCACCGCGAACACGTACCGGGACGTCACCGGGATCGACGTCAACAGCGCGGCGGGCAAGCTCCTGAAGACCCAGGGATTCAGCGTCCGCACCTCACCCGCCGGGCAGACCGCTGTCGTGGACAGCTCCATGGCCGACAAGGGCATCATCAGCGCGGCCAACCCCGGCTTCGTCGACATCTCGTGGGAGTCCTACGCCGCAGACGCCCAGTACACGGTCGTCCGCGACGACAAGCCCGTCGCCGTCCTGCCTCCGGGCGCCACCAGCTACCACGACACCGACGTGACGCGCGGAGCCACCTACAGTTACCGGATCATCCCTCAGCTCAAGAAGGACCGCTCGGGAGCACGCACCTGGGGCATGCAGGTCACCGTCCCGGCCGTCGCCAAGGGCCAGTCGGAGCTCTCGGCGATGCGAAAGGGCGCGGCACTGAGGGCCGACGCCGCGGCTGTGGCGTCCACCACCACCCTGACCTGGACGACCTTCATCCCGCAGAAGTACATCAACGCACCCTCTGCCGGCTGCGACTACGGCTCGAACTACCAGTTCGGCGGCGACAACCACTCGGCGTTCGACTGGAAAGACTCCCGTTACCGCACCTCGCTGAACGCTGTCATCACCTGGAAGAACAAGTCACTGCAGGGATACAAGGCCATCGGGGCCAGCCACGTGTACCGCAAGTCGGACCACAAGCTCATCGCCACCAAGAAGGCGAGCGACAAGGACACGAGTGCCAAGAAGCTCGGGTCCGGCGGGAACTACATCGACGTCCGCATGGTCGTCCACGCCACCAACCCCTTCTGCAAGGGCCTTGGCACCGTCAAGGGCGCCATCGACGGCGCCCTCCAGATGCACATCACCACGTCCGGGAACTGGGAGATCCGTTCGGGCAACCACCGGCTCATGCCGAACCACTACATCTACATCTACAACGGCGGCAAGGTCACCAACGTCTACACCCGCAAGTACGCGAACGAGCTCTGCCTGATCGGCCAGGCCACATGCCCGCTGGCCAACCTGACCGGGTACTACGGAAAGTTCAAGTAGTCGGGGGGCGAAGACGGGCTTGCCGGCGGCCCACCGGCCAGATGCGACCGCAGCAAAACACAGCCGGTACGCCCCCTGCCGGGAGTGCGCGGCCGGAACACACAGGTTCCGCCCCGAGGCCTGCGGTGCTCGCCGCGCAAACCCGGCTCTCTCCGGGCCGGACACCGGAACCGATGGCCTGCAGGCAGAGCCGGCAAGCCATCGGCCGGTCCGCTCCCGCCTCCCCCTGCACACAGGGCAGGCGACTACGCGGCCGGCGCTTCACTGCTCCGGTCCGCAGGACTTATCGGGTGCCGTGTGCAGGCCCGATCCGGGCACAGCCTCTCGTGGGCAAGAGCGGCGACAATCGCAGCCTGTGTCCGTGTCTGCAGGCCCATCTTGCCCACGATATTCGCGATGTGCGCCTTCACGGTGCGTTCGGTGATGCCCAATTCCCGGGCCAGTTCACGGTTGCCCAGCCCCGTTCCGAGGAGCAGGAGCACCTCTCGCTCCCGGCCCGTCAATTTTTCCAGCCGCTGTACGCCAGTCCCGGGATTGTGTCCGGTGCGCCGGTACGTACAGCCCATTTCCGCAGCAGCGGACCGCGTGGTCACGATGGTCCCCTCCCGACCCGGCTTCCCAGCAGACCCGGTGGCCTGGGTGCAGCCGTGATCAAGTTCCAACTTAACCGCAGGGACTGACAATACGTGAGTGCCGGGGGAGTAACCCAGTCCTTGACCTGCATGTCCCCACCCCCTGGGTGCGGACATGAGCCGAACTGGATCTCATTTCCCCCGGCTGAGCGGTTTGCAGCGGGAGGCTGCCGGTGCAGCGCTGTCCGACGCGGCGCAGATGTCCGCAGGCCCTCACGTTGGATGCGAGGTGTGTCGTGTGCGCGGGCCGGGCTGGGAGACGTTCGGCGCGGCCCGCGTCGCCTGTGGCAGCGCCTGGTGCAACGAGCCGCTGGTCCTCCGGTCACCCGGCACCCGGTTCGGTCCTTCGCCCAGCGGGCGAAGATGGTGTCCCTTGTCGTGGTGTACGGGATC
>NZ_MLYN01000098.1:0-4276 GCF_001866675.1 Streptomyces sp. MUSC 14 | reverse complement strand
CCATACCCCGACGCTGCGCACCCTGACCAGTGAACACAAAAGCCAGACGACCCTCACGGGCAGTGTCCGCAACGACAGCCGGGGACTCCTCACCCGCGGCCAGCGCCGTCAACGCGGCCACCAGTTCCTCACGGTCACCCCCCAGGATCACGGCCCGCTCATCAAGCGCGGCGCGCGTCGTGACCAGCGAGAGTGCCACATCGGCCGTGTCCACGCCCGGCTCCGCCGTCAGGAATGCACCGAGCTTCGCCGCCTGCCCGCGCAGGCCGCCCTCGGTGCGGCCGGAGAGCACAAGGGGCAGCAACGGCAACCGCTCGCCCCGCGCCTCCTCGGCCACAGGCGTGGACTGCGGCGCCTCCTCGATGATGACGTGCGCGTTCGTACCGCTGATGCCGAAGGACGACACCCCCGCCCGACGCGGACGGTCACCCCGAGGCCATTCACGCTCGGTGTTCAGGAGCCTGATCGAGTCGGCCGACCAGTCGACGTGCGGCGACGGTGTGTCCGCGTGCAGGGTGCGCGGCATCGTGCCGTGGCGCATCGCCATCACCATCTTGATGATCCCGCCGACGCCCGCAGCCGCCTGGGTATGGCCGATGTTCGACTTCAGCGAACCCAGCCACAACGGCGAATCCGTGCCGCGTTCCTGGCCGTACGTCGCCAGCAGAGCCTGAACCTCGATCGGGTCGCCCAGCCGGGTGCCGGTGCCGTGGCCCTCCACGACGTCCACCTCGGCGGCCGGCACCCCGGCGCTGGACAGCGCCTGCCGGATGACCCGGCGCTGAGAGGGGCCGTTGGGTGCGGTCAAGCCGTTCGAGGCGCCGTCCTGGTTCACCGCCGAGCCCTTCACCACGGCCAGCACCTCGTGACCGTTGCGCAGGGCGTCGGAGAGCCGTTCCACCAGCAGCACTCCCACGCCCTCGGCCCAGCCCGTGCCGTCCGCGTCCGCGCCGAATGCCTTGCACCGCCCGTCCGGCGACAGCGCGCGCTGCCGGGCGAACTCGATGAGCGAGGCCGGGCCGGACATGATGGTGGCGCCGCCGACCAGCGCGAGCGAGCACTCCCCTGCGCGCAGTGCCTGCGCGGCCAGGTGCAGGGCCACCAGCGACGAGGAGCACGCCGTGTCGACGGTGACCGCAGGACCCTCCAGGCCGAAGGCGTACGACAGCCGGCCGGAGACGACACTGGCGATGTTGCCGGTCAGCACGTAGCCCTCGTAGGCGGACGGGACGGGCCGCATCGAGATGTAGTCCTGGTAGCTGACGCCGATGTAGACGCCGGTCTGGCTGCCGCGCATGGCGTCGGTGCGGATCCCTGCCCGCTCGAACGCCTCCCACGACGTTTCGAGCAGGAGCCGCTGGTGCGGGTCCATCGCGGTCGCCTCACGCGGGGAAATCTTGAAGAACTCGGCGTCGAAGAGGTGCGCGTCGCCGAGGAAGCCGCCGCCCTGCGCGTATGTGGTGCCGACGTGCTCCGGGTCAGGATGGTAGATGTCGTCGATGTCCCAACCGCGCTCGACCGGGAAGCCCGAAATGGCGTCGGTGCCCTCGGCCACGAGCCGCCACAGCTCCTCGGGCGAGTTGGCGTCGCCCGGATAGCGGCAGGCCATGCCGACAATCGCGATCGGCTCACGGCTGCGGGCCTCCACCTCGCCGAGACGCTGCCGGATCCGGTCGTTCTCCTTCAGGGCGTTGCGCAGTGCCCCGACGATCTCGGCGGGAGAGGTGCTGGTCATACGTCGGCTCCTAGACTGATCGCACGAAGTCGGGAGGGGCGGTGCTCGGCACGGTCAGTGCTTGTCGTAGGCGGCCCGGACAAGGTCGGCTACGTCCATCTCGTCGATGGACACGCCCGGTTGACGCTCCGGGGCCGCGAAGTCCTGGGCATGTGAGCGGGCCAGCCCGAGCAGGCTGTCCACGAGCCCGGCCTGCCGCAGCTGCTCCGGGGTGATCGCGGCGAGGGCCGCACGGATCTCGGCGTCGTTCCCGCCGTCCCGCCCGGCCTCGTCGTCCGGGAACAGCTCGGCGAGGACATAGCTCGCGACGGCGGCCGTGGTCGGGTGGTCGAAGGCCAGCGTGCCGGGCAGGGCCAGCCCGGTGGCAGCGCACAGCCGGTTGCGTAGTTGCAGTGCGGCCAGCGAGTCGAAGCCGATCTCCTGGAACGTCTGCGTGGCCTTCACCGCCTTCGGGTCGGCGTGCCCGAGCACCTTGGCGACCTGCGCGCGGATGAGTTCGGTCACCGTGTGGCCCCGTTCCGGGGCCGACAGGCCGACGAGCCGTTCCCGCAGGGCCGGTCCCTCGTGCGGGTCCGCGGCGGGCGACTCGGCGGTCCCGGCCCGGAATTCGGGCACGTTCCGCAGCAGGGTCGCGGACCGGGGCGGGAACTGGGCGGCGATCCGTTCCCAGCGCACGTCTGCGACGACCGCCGTGGCATCCCCCCGCCCCAGCACGTGGAGCAGTGCGGAGAGAGCCGGGTGGGTGGGCATCGGTTCCAGGCCCTGGGCGCTGAGCCGCTGCCCGACGCCGTCCTCGTGAGCCATGCCCGCGCCGGCCCACGGGCCCCACGCGATCGACACGGCCGGCAGCCCCTCGCCTCGGCGGCGTTCGGCGAGCGCGTCCAGCCAGCTGTTGGCCGCCGCATAGTTGCTCTGTCCGGCCGTACCCAGCACCCCGGAGATCGAGGAGAACAGTACGAAGGTGTCCGGGGCGAGGTCACGGGTCAGTTCGTCGAGGTGCAGCGCGCCAAGCGTCTTCGCCCGGAAGACCCGCTCGAACCGGTCCGGGGTGAGCGAGCCGATGATCCCGTCGTCGAGCACACCGGCCGTGTGGAACACCGCGGTCAGCGGCTCTTCGGCAGGCCAGGAGCACAGCAGGGAGGCCAATTGCCCGCGGTCGGCCACGTCGCAGGCGACGACCGACACCGTGGCGCCGAGGGCGGTCAGTTCCGCCGACAGTTCCTCGGCGCCGGGCGCGCCGGGGCCTCTGCGGCTGGTGAGGACGAGGTGTCGTACGCCGTTGCCGGCCAGCCAGCGGGCCACCTCGGCACCGAGTGCCCCGGTGCCGCCGGTGATCAGGGCCGCGCCGCCCGGCTGCCATGGGGTGGCCGGGGCCGCGGGCGTGCGGAGCAGCCTGCGGGCGTGGACTTGGCCGGGGCGTACGGCGGTCTCGGGTTCGCCGCCCTCGGCCAGCACCCCGGCGAGCCGGTCGAGTGCCTCGTCGTCGGCCCAGGCGGGCATGTCCACGACCCCACCCCAGTAGTCCGGGTGTTCCAGGCCGGCCGTACGCCCAAAGCCCTGGACGGCCGCCGCGGCAACCCGTTCGGTCCTCTCCTCCGGCGCGACGGCCACCGTGCCGCTCGTGACACACCAGAGCGGAACCGGCTGTACGAGGTTGCCGATCGCTTGCACGAGCGCGAGCGTCCCGAGCTGCCCCGCCGGCACGGCCGGCCACTGGGGGTGCGCTTCCTCGTCGAAGGCCAGCAGTGACAGCACTCCGCCCGGTTCCACACCGTCCGCGAACTCCTCGGCGAGCAGCGCGGCGAGCGCCGACTGGTCGTAGTGGTCGCGAGGCACGGTCAGCTCGCGGGCGGCGGCACCCCGGGCGCCGAGGGCCTTGGCGACGGCGGCCGACCAGCCGGGCACGTCGCCCTCGGCGGGTACGAGCACCAGCCAGCGCCCGTTCAGCGTGGCGTCGGTTCGTTGGGTCACGGGCCTCCAGCCGACCTGGTACTGCCACTGCGAGGTCTGCTCCGCCGTACGCCGTTGGCCACGCCACGAAGTGAGGGCCGGCAGGACGGTACCGAGCGAGGCACGGCCCTGCTCGTCGATGTCGAGCGCGGTGGCCAGGGCGTCGAGATCGCCGTGCTCGACCAGGTCCCAGAAGCCGTCCTCCGCAGTATCGGCGCGCTTCGGGGCCACCGGGAGCCAGTAGCGCTGGTGGTGGAAGGCGTATGTCGGCAGGTCCACCCGGTTTCCCGCAGGCAGCAACGCCGTCCAGTCGACCGCCACCCCCGCCGCCCACAGACCACCCACCGCGTCCAGAAGGGTGCGCACCTCACCGTGGTCCCGGCGCAGCGCCGGGACCACGGTCACCGGCCGCCCGTCCAGGCACTCCCGCACCATCGGGGTCAACACCGCATCCGGACCCAGCTCCAGGAAACGCGTCACACCCAACCCGTCCAACTCCGCCACCGCATCCCCGAAACGCACCGCCTCACGCACATGGGAAACCCAGAACTCCGGCGTGCTATGACCACCACCCGCCAGCCGGATCACCGG
>NZ_MLYN01000097.1:0-4270 GCF_001866675.1 Streptomyces sp. MUSC 14 | reverse complement strand
CCGGTTCCCGGGCACGTGCCCGGGAACCGGCCCGCCGTCGTGGGCGCCTGCGGCTGCTGTCCGGCTACTGGCCGAAGCCGTAGGAGAACAGGTGGTCGGTGCCTGTCGAGCCGGTCACCGGCAGCGTCACCGACGCGACCTTCTTCGACGGGTCCAGCGGGACCTTCGTGGCGAAGACGTAGGTCTTGACGCCGTCCCGGCCGCCGCTCCCGGTGTTCCGGTAGGCCGTCGTCACGGCCGTGGTGTCACGCGCGAGCGGCTGGGTGGATCCGCCGTTGAGCGTCCAGTCCGAGAAGCCGACCGTCGCCTTCGCGGTGGTGCCGTCGGTGTAGGTGACCGTCACCGTGCCCGAGACCCCGCTGCCGTCGGTGGGCGCGTTGGTCGCGGTGCCCAGCAGCCCGAGGGACGCGCCGGACGTGCCGGCCGGCATGAGGACGGTCTGGCCGGCCATCTCCAGGTTGTCGAGCTGACCGGAGGTCACGGTGGGCCAGGTGTAGGAGATGCCGTCGACCGTGAGGGAGGAACCGCTGGTGACGCCCGCCGCCGACAGCGCGTTCTGCGAGAACGCCCAGCCGCCGTTGTCGAAGCCGCCCGAGAAGGAGGCGCCGTCGGGGTAGACGCCCTCGTTGGTGTCGAACGGCCACAGCGCACCGGCCTTCGCCACGGCCACGCGCAGGCTCGCCCCGCTCAGCGCCGCGCCGGTGCCGTGGTCGGTCAGCGCGAAGGTGACCGGGTACGTCCCCTCGCTCGCACCCGCGGCCACGTGGACCTTCGCCTCGGCGCTGCCCGAGGCGGGCACCGTCAGCGAGCCGGACGTCGTGTCCAGCGTGACGCCGGAGGGCGCCGTCGCCTTCCAGTCGACCGTGACGGCCGCGGCGCCGAGGTTGGTCAGGACGAGGGTGCCGTCACCGGACGTGCCCGGCTGGAGCACCAGGCCGTCGCTGGAGGGACCGGTCGCGGCCAGCACCCGGCCGCCGCCCGTGGTGTCCGACGGCGGTGCCGCCGACGGGCCGGACGCCCAGGAGGTGTCGGGCTGGGTGCCGAGCGTGAAGTCGAGCGTGCCCGCGCCCTTGAACTGCTGGTACGTCAGCCAGGAGGTCTTCCACTCCTTGCCCTTCACGTCGAGCGACTGCACGTACGGCGCCTGGGGCGCGGCCTGCGGCGCGTTGATCCGCACGGTCTTCCCGCCCGCGAGGGTCACCTGCGCCACCGGGAAGACCGGGCTGCCGAGCGCCAGGGTGTCCGTGCCCGGGGTCTCCGGGTACATGCCGAGCTCGGACCAGACGTACCAGGAGCTCATCGCGCCGAGGTCGTCGTTGCCGAACGAGCCGACCGGGGCGTTGAAGTACAGCTTCTGCTGGGCCTCGCGGACGGCCGCCTGGGTCTTCCACGGCTGCCCCGTGTAGTCGTACTCCCAGGGGATCTCCACGCTGGGCTCGTTGCTCAGGTCGGCGTCGGTGCTGCCGGGGCTGGTGATGTCGTCGAGCAGGCTGTCCAGGTAGGACGAGTACGCCTGGTCGCCGCCGCGTGCCTGGATGAGCTGGCGCAGGTTGAACGGGACCATCGGCGTGTACTGGGCCGACGTCCCCTCCACGAAGCCGTTGGAGGTGCCGGGGGTGAAACCGCCCGCGAACTGGCCGTCCTTGTTCTTGGCCTGCAGGTATCCGGTCTGCGGGTTGAAGACGTTCATCCAGTCCTGGGCGCGGGTCGCGAACTTCTCGTAGACGGCCGTCCTGCCCAGCGACTTCGCGAAGGAGGCGAGGGCGTAGTCGGCGGAGTCGTACTCCAGCTGGGTGGAGACCGGGCCGTAGAAGTTGCAGCAGCCGAAGTCGTTCTCGTCCAGTGGGAGGTAGCCCTTCGCGTCCCGCACCGACTCGCCGGGGCGGTCGTTGTTGGGCGCGGTGGCCTCGTGCTCCAGCGCGGCGAGTGCCTTGTCCGTGTCGAAGCCCGTCGCACCGAAGGCGTACGCGTCGGCGATGATGCCGGCGGCCGGGTCCCCGACCATCACGTAGCTCTCGCCGTTGTTCGAGGCCCACTTGGGCAGCAGACCCGTCTGGTCGTAGCCGTTGAGCATCGAGGTGACGACGTCGCCTGCGACCTTGGGCTCGACCATCGCCATCAGCTGGGTCTGGGAGCGGTAGGTGTCCCAGCCGGAGTAGTTGGCGTACTGCGCGTGCTGCCCCGTGGCCAGCTTGTGGACCTGGTCGTCCATGCCCATGTACTGGCCGTTGTCGTCGGAGAGGACGTTCGGGTGCAGCAGCGCGTGGTAGAGCGCGGTGTAGAACTGCACCTGCTGGTCCGCGGAGCCGCCGCCGATCCGTACCTTGCCCAGTACGGCGTTCCAGGCGTCGTGGTTGGCCTGCTCGACGGCGCCGGGGTTCCACTGTCCGATCTCGGTGGCGAGGTTGTCCGCCGCGCCCGCGTCACTCGTGTACGAGATGCCGGCCTTCGCGCTCACCGTCGGGCCGGCGGAGGTGTCGAAGGTCAGGTACATGCCGTTCGCACCCGTCGTGGGCGGCTGGACTGCCCTGCCCGCGCCGGCCGAGCGGGGCGCGGCGCCGCCGCTCGCGGCCGGGGAGGGCGTGCCGGAGGGCGTGCCGGAGGCCTTGCCGCCGCGCCCGTGGACCGTCGGGGCGGGCTTCGCGGGGACGGTGAAGTGCCTCTCCTTCAGCGGGGCCGGCCGGGCAGCCGTCGGGTTCTGCTGTGCCCTGCCCGCCGTCAGCGACGTCGCTCCGGGGTTGACGGTGCTGCCGACCCAGGTTCCGCTCGCGCTGAACGGCCGGTCGAACGTGACGTCGAAGTGCAGCGTGTACCTGTTGTTCGCGCCACAGAAGTGACCGCTGTCGATCGCGCCCCGGATCTCCTTGTCGTTCACCACCTGGACGCGGGTTCCGTCGACCTGTGTGGCGCCGCCGCTGAGCTTGAACAGCAGGTTCGCCGGCGCACCCGCCGGGAAGGTGAAGGTGCCCAGGCCCGCGCGGGTGGTGTCGGTCAGCTCGGTCCTGACCCCGCCCGCGTCGGTGACCTTGTAGTACCCGATGCCGGCCTGCTCGTCGTGGTGGCTGAAGCCGACGGACGCCTTGCCGGGGTCGCTCGGCAGGGCGCCGGTGACCGGCAGGACGGGCAGGTCGCCCGCGACGGGGCAGCCGGGTCCCGAGACGTGGGTGAGGCTGAAGCCGGAGATCTTGTCGTCGTTGTACTCGTAGCCGCCGCCGTCGGCGCGGTCCGGCGTCGTGTCCGGACCCCACTGCACCATTCCGGCCGGCATGTCGGGGCCGGGGAAGGTGTCCACCGCACCGGAGGTGCCGATGAGGGGGTTGACGAGGGACGCGGGGTCCTTCACGAGGGCCGGCGTCGCGGTGCTCGCGGCATACGCGCTCCCGATCGCCGGAAGGGGAAGGGCGGCCAGGCCCAGGACCGCGACCACGGCCAGGCGTCGGCGGAATCTCCTTCGGTCACGTGGCACGGCTGAACGTCGGGGTCTCACCATCGGTTGCCTCCGCAGCAATTCGCGCTTCGCACATCAGATGCAGGCGCGCCGATGAGGCCGGAGCGCCGGCGACAGGCAACGGCTCCGGCCGCGCCCCGCACGGCCTGACAACGTTGCCATGCACGAGAGTTGAGTGAAACGCGTGTGCTTGCGGCATGTCAACGAGGCCAACAAGACTTTCTGTGCGCGAAGTTCACGGCCGGGCAGGTCCGGTCACACCGCGTCGCACCGGCCGGTGAGCCGCCGTCACCACGTGAGCCGCCGGCCGCCGCGGGAGCCTGTTAGCACGAACCGACTCGCGGCTTTTGCAGCGACACACTGTCGGCATGGGGTGAGCAGGCGTCAGTAGATCATTCGGACGGCCTAATCGTCATTCAATATGCCTTCTTTTCTGGTCACTTCACTTCCTGACCGGGCACCAGAAAGAGCCGCATATAACCCGATCGGCCTCTGTTAGGGATTTTCCGAAATGCCCGATTCGACAGCCGTGAGTACGTTTGATCGCAGTCGGCTGACGAGCCGGCATCTCCGAGATATCCAGACAGGAGAAGCGACATGAAGCTCGCTCGTTCCACCATGGTCACCGCCGCCGCCGGAGCCGCCGCGGCACTCGCCGTCACCGGCATCACCTACGCCTCGGCGGCCTCCGCCCCGGCGCCCCAGGCGGCCCCGGCCGCCGTCGCCGACGCCCCGCAGGCGCCGTTCGGCGGCGACTCCGGACAGGGCAAGAGCAACAACAACAGCAACAACAACGAGGGCAAGGGCAACGAGGGCAAGGGC
>NZ_MLYN01000096.1:0-47517 GCF_001866675.1 Streptomyces sp. MUSC 14 | reverse complement strand
CGGACGCGCCGAGGGAGTGGATGACGAGCTGCGGGTAGGCGTCCTTGATGGCCTTGAAGTGCTTCTCGTAGTACTCGACGCCGTAGTCCGGGTGGTGGCCGCCCTGGAACATGATCTGGGTGCCGCCCAGCTCGACGGTCTCCGCGCAGCGGCGCAGGATGTCGTCCAGGTCGCGGGTCCAGCCCTTGTCGGTGTCCTTGGGAGCCGCGTAGAAGGCGCAGAACCTGCACGCCGTGACGCACACGTTCGTGTAGTTGATGTTCCGCTCGATGATGTACGTCGCGATGTGCTCGTTTCCGGCGTACTTGCGGCGGCGTACGGCGTCGGCGGCGGCGCCCAGCGCGTGCAGCGGGGCGTCCCGGTAGAGGACGAGAGCCTCCTCCGGGGTGATGCGTCCGCCGTCGGCGGCTCGGTCGAGGACGGACTGGAGTGGGGACTGCGAGGGTCGGGACATGATGGCCGGGCCTTTCCGGTGGCGTGGGACGAATCAGGGGGCGGAGGGTTCCAACAGCCGTACGGCGACGTCGGGCGGGAAGCCCTCGGGGCCGCCGCCGACCCGGCGCGCGAACTCGGTGATGCCGGCGAGCTGCGCCGCGCCGAGGCTGAAGTCGAGGGCCGTGGTGTAGTAGCGCTGGAGCGTCGCGGCGTCGAACTCCTCCCACTGCGAGGCCTGTTCGCAGACCTTCGCCACCTCCGCCAGGGACAGGTCGCGCGAGGCCAGCAGATCGGCGTGGACCTGGCGCACCAACTCCGGTTCGCGGGCCAGGAAGTCACGGCGCGCGGCGAACACGGCGAACACGAAGGGCAGCCCCGTCCAGTCCTTCCACATGCGGCCCAGGTCGTGTACGTGCAGCCCCATCCGGGGAGCCTCGTACAGGGCCGCGCGCAGTGCGGCGTCGCCGATGATCACGGCCGCCTTGGCCTCGGACATCATGGTGCGCAGGTCGGGCGGGCACCCGAAGTACCGGGGGTTCACCCCGACGCGCTCGGCGAGCAGCAGCTGCGCCAGCCGTACCGAGGTACGGCTGGTCGAACCCAGCGCCACCGGCTGCCCGTCCAGTTCCTCCAGCGGCACCTGGCTGACGATCAGGCAGGACATGACGTCTCCGTCGCTGCCGACCGCGATGTCCGGCAGGGCGACCAGGTCGTCCGCGTGCCGCAGGAACTCCAGCAGGCTGATCGGCCCCATGTCGAGCTCGCCGGCGGCGAGTGCGTCGTTCAGGCCGTCCGGCGTGTCGGTGCGCAGGTCCATGTCGAGGAGGGAGCCGGTGCGCGCCAGCCCCCAGAACAGCGGAAGGCAGTTCAGGAACTGGATGTGACCCACGCGGGGTCGGCGCCGGCGCACGGGCGCCGGCTGTGCTGTGTCGGGGGCGAGTTGCTCGGTCACGGTGCACGACTCCCGGAACGGGTCGAGGGGAGGAAGGACTTGGGGTGCGCGGTCAGACGGTGCGGACCGGTGCGGTGAAGTGGTCACGGAGTACGGCCAGCACCTCGGCCGGCCGCTCCGAGAGGAAGAAGTGCCCGCCGGAGAAGACCCGCAGGTCGTACTCGGACTCGGTGTGCTCGCTCCAGGCGCGGGCTTCCTCCAGCGACGTCCGCGGGTCGGCGTCGCCGGTGAGGACGGTCACGGGGCAGCGCACCGTCGCCCCGGGCGTGCTGCGGTATGTCTCGACGGCCCGGTAGTCGCTGCGGATCGCGGGCAGCACCATGCGCAGCAGCTCCTCGTCCTGGAGGACCTGGGCGTCGGTGCCGGCCAGGGCGCGCAGTTCGGCGATCACCCCGTCGTCGTCGAGCGTGTGCACATGCTCGTCCCGGACCCGGGACGGGGCGCGGCGCCCGGAGGCGAACAGCCGGACGGGGCCCGACCCGGTGCGCTCCATGCGGCGCGTCACCTCGAAGGCCACCACCGCGCCCATGCTGTGCCCGAAGAAGGTCACCGGCCGGTCGTCGTCCCAGTCCGCGAGGGCCGCGCTCACCTGGTCGGCGAGCTCGGCCACCGAGGCGGGCCCGGGTTCGTGCCGGCGGTCCTGGCGGCCGGGGTACTGGATCGCGGCGACCTCGACGCCCGGGCTGAGCGCGGCGGCGACCGGCAGGTAGAAGCTGGCCGAGCCGCCCGCGTGCGGGAAGCAGACCAGCCGCTCGGCCGCCTCGGGCGAGGGCCGGAACCTGCGGATCCACAGGTTGTCGGTGGTGGAACTCATCGGGCGTGTGGGTCCTTCCCAGGTGTCGAGGTGATCGGGCCCGGCGGCCGCCGGAGAGACGGCGGACTCAGTCGTCCGCCTCGGGGCCGTACACCTCGACCTGATCGGAGACGCGGCGTACGTGGATGCAGTCGCCGGGGCACTTCTTGACCGAGTCGACGACGTCGGTGAGCAGCTCCAGCGGGACCCGGGTCGTCGCACCCGGCTCCTGGAGCAGCTCGTCCTGCTCGCTCTTGACGTAGGCGAGCCCGTCGATGTCGAGCTCGAACACCTCGGGCGCGTACTCGGCGCAGATTCCGTCGCCGGTGCACAGGCCCTGGTCGATCCAGACTTCCAGGTCCTCGTCTTGGGTCGTCTGCGGGGACATAAACACCTGCCTGGCAGTGTCGTCATGGTGTGCGCGCGGTGCGCGCACAGCCGCCCGGGACCGGGCGGAGCGCGCACCGCGCACACAAGGGGAGAGTCGTGCACGCCGTACACGAGGGGGGAGTCCGGCCGCGGTGGCCGGCCCCGGGGGTCAGACGCGCATCGGCTGCGGCGACTCGCGCCGGGCCGGGTCGGGACCGTCGTACTCGCGGATGATCTCGTAGCGCGTGTTGCGCTCGACCGGGCGGAAGCCCGCGTCGCGGATGAGGTCGAGCAGGTCCTCGCGGGTCAGCTTGTTCGGGGTGCCGTAGTTGTCGGCGTCGTGCGTGATCTTGTACTCGACGACCGAGCCGTCCATGTCGTCGGCGCCGTGCTGGAGGGCGAGCTGGGCGGTCTGCACGCCGTGCATCACCCAGAAGACCTTGACGTGCGGGACGTTGTCGAAGAGCAGCCGGGAGACCGCGAAGGTCTTGAGGGCCTCCGCGCCGGTCGCCATGGTGGTGCGCGCCTGGAGGCGGTTGCGCACCTTGCCGTCCTTCATGTCCACGAAGTCGTGCTGGTAGCGCAGCGGGATGAAGACCTGGAACCCGCCGGTCTCGTCCTGGAGTTCGCGCAGCCGCAGCACGTGGTCGACCCGGTGCCGGCGCTCCTCGATGTGGCCGTAGAGCATGGTGGACGGGGTCTTCAGCCCCTTCCCGTGCGCCAGCCGGTGGATGCGGGACCAGTCCTCCCAGTGGGTGCGGTGGTCCACGATGTGCTGACGGACCTCCCAGTCGAAGATCTCCGCGCCGCCGCCGGTCAGGGACTCCAGACCGGCGTCGATCAGCTCGTCGAGGATCTCGGAGGCGGTGAGACCGGAGATCGTCTCGAAGTGGTGGATCTCCGTCGCGGTGAACGCCTTCAGACCGACGTTGGGCAGCGCCTTCTTCAACTCCCGCAGTGAGCGCGGGTAGTAGCGCCACGGCAGGTTCGGGTGCAGACCGTTGACGATGTGCAGCTCCGACAGGTGCTCGTTCTCCATCGCCTTGGCCAGCCGGACGGCCTCCTCGATGCGCATCGTGTACGCGTCCTGCTCACCCGGCTTGCGCTGGAACGAGCAGTACGCGCACGACGCGGTGCAGACGTTCGTCATGTTGAGGTGCCGGTTGACGTTGAAATGGACCACGTCACCGTTCTTGCGGGTACGCACCTCGTGTGCCAGACCGCCCAGCCAGGCCAGGTCGTCCGACTCGTACAGGGCGATGCCGTCCTCACGGGACAGCCGCTCACCGGAGAGGACCTTCTCCTCCAGCTCGCGCTTGAGCCCAGCGTCCATGGCCGGGAACCTCCTCGTTCAGTGCCTGGCGGCACACGTAGTGACTGTGCGCATGTGGCGTGATCCGACGCGTCGACGGGCCCCTGGACGCCGCTTTCGCGACATCCCGCGGAACCGGCCGTTCCGCCCGGAGACGGTCGGGCGGAACGGAGCGGATCCGCACCACACGGACATCGCGGCGAACCGGCCGGCCGGGACGGCCCGTGGCACCGGCCAACGATCCGGACACCACGGGTCCCGGCCGGGCGGCGGGTACCGACGCCGCGTCCGGTGGGGCCCTCCCATCCTTGCGGAGGGCAGTGTGGGGAAAACCCCACATCCGCAACGGCTTTGCCGGAGGCATCCTGTGCCACACCGCGGCCGGACCGCGCAGTGGCCGGCGGTCACGGCATACGGAAGTGACCGGGCCGTCGTCGGCCCGGTCACGGTCGTCTCGTCAGCGTGTGGGGGGTGTCAGTCGCTCGTGGCGCCTTGCGGGGACACCGGCGCGGAGGCGGGGCCGGCCGGGCTGCGGGCACCCATGACCTTGGACAGCGTGCGGGTGCGGTGGAGCACGACCTGCGTGATCACCTGGAGGAGGATCCACGACACCGCGTACAGCGCGCCGTCGAGCGCGGGCACCGTGTCGACGGGCAGGGTGTAGGCCATGATGAGCCGGAGCAGCGCGTCGCACAGCAGGCCGACGCCCCACAGCACGGTCAGGCCGCGCCACACGCGACGGAACGAGGCGTCGGACTCCCACGTCCGTTCCAGTTGTTCGCTTCTCCCGGGCAGCAGGGAGCGCAGCGCCTGGTACGTGAAGGGGCGCGTGGTGCACAGGGTGACCAGCAGCCAGACTCCGGCCAGTCCGGTGAACAGGCCGTTGCGGGCGAGCGCGAGGCGTGGGTCCGCGGCCAACAGGGAAGCCACCGCGCTCACCACCAGGAGCGCGAGTGTGAATATCCCGATCGCGTCCAGCTTTCGATGGCGAATCGCGGAGTACAGGGTGTGCAGGGCGGGCGCGGATCCGCTGAGCAGCAGAGCGGTGATCTCACCCGCTCCCGCGCCGCGCATTATGTAATAGAGGCCGACGGGCAGCACGACGTCGCAGCCGACGGTGATCACGAAAGCCCAGGGTGAGGAAGAGTTTCCGGATGCGGTGGGGGGTGAAGCCGCGGAGGGTGACGCCGCGGGCGCCGAGGACTCAGAGCGTGGTGTGGGGGAGGTCATGAGGTGTGCTCCAGAGTGGTGGCCGTGCAGCTTTTCGGCCGAACTTGGTACTACACGGGCGTGGTGCAGCGGTCGAACACGACCGTCAGTTCGCGGGCGCACCGCTCCAGGTCCATCGCCGTGTGGGACAGGTGGCGGCACAGGACGGTGTCGATGGCGCCGCGGATGGCCAAGGCCATGGTGAGACAGTCGAAGTTGCCGAACTCCCCGGCGTCCCGGCCCTGTTCGAGGAGAACGATGAGCCGGTCCACGGACATGATGGCGCGTTCGATCCCCTCCAGACCGGTGATCTGCCGGTCCCTGACCATCCTGACGACCTCGGTGAGCGCCTGGGTGTGGATCGGATAGCGCTCGACGAAGTCGAAACTCGACGTGATGTACGCGTTCAGCTTGCCGCGGTACGTCCGCTCGTCGCCCATGCGTGAGTCCGCTATGTTTTCGGCCTTTTCGATGATGGCGCGGGCGACTTCCGCGAAAAGCTCGGGCTTTCCGGAGAAATGGTACGAGATCATCCCCGTGCTGCTGAGTTCGGCCTGTTGCGAGATCTTACTGAAGGATGCCTTCGGGTATCCGGATGCGGCGAGTGTTTCGATCGCCGCCTGAACTATCTGCGCCCGCCGTGCATTCTGTGTGAATGTTCGGGCCTGCTCGTTGACTGTCCTGGCCATCATGGTTTCAGGTTAGCCGGATCGTGATCGTGTTTTTCCTAAAGTGCGGAAGTCCGTTGCCTTTCGGACAGACGTCACGGCGTCCGCTCAGCGCACCGGAATCCGCCGGGCCGTCGTACGGACGGCGTCCACGAGCTCCATCATGGCGATCGAGTCCGCGTGCTGTCCGGCGGCACCGCCGCCCGCGCGCACGGCGCTCGCGAACTCCTGGAGCAGCAGCGCCAGTTGGTCGGCCGCAGGCAGCGTCCGCCGTTCCTCGCGGTCCTGCTCCTCGATGACGAGCAGCGGCTGGTGGGTGGCCGGCGGGGTGAACGCCCGGGTCACGGTCAGCCGTGCCCGATCGCCCCACATCGTGTACGTCGACGCGTAGGTGTGCTCGATGCCGAACGCCAGCTCGGCGAGCACCCCGGACGGCGAGGCGAGCAGCACCTGCCCCGACAGGTCGAGGCCGTCCGAGGCCCGGGTGCGCAGCGTCGCGCCGGCCACGTCGAGGTCCGGGCCGAGCTGCAGCACGGCCGCCCGCAGCGGGTACACGCCGACGTCGAGCAGCGCGCCGCCACCCAGCTCGGCGGCATAGCGGATGTCGTCCTCCGGCAGCGGCGGAATACAGAAGGCGGCACTGAAGGAGGCGAGCCGTCCCAGGCGGCCGCCGGCCACCAGCTCGCGCACTCCGGCGTGTTGCGGGTGGTGCAGGAACATGAAGTTCTCCCGCAGCGCCAGTCCGCGTTCCACGGCCAGCGCGCACAGGGCACGCGCCTCGGCGGCGTCGACGCCGACCGGCTTCTCCACCAGCACGTGCTTGCCCGCGCGCAGCGCCCGCTCGGCCCAGTGGCGGTGCAGGGACGTCGGGGCCGACACATACACCGCGTCCACGTCGGACCGCTCCAGCAGCGCCCCGGGGTCCTCCTCGGCCGCACAGCCGAAGTGCTCCGCGAAGCGGGCCGCCTTCTTCGGCGTGCGTCCGGCGACGGCCACCAGCTCCCACTCCGGCATCCGGGCCACCGTCGGCAGGACCCGCCGCCAGGCGATCGACGACGTACCGATCGCGCCGAGACGCAGCGGCCGTGCCGCCGGGGCGCTCACAGCGACCTCAGCGCGGCGATCAGCGTGCGCGCCTGGACGTTCATGTGGTGGCTGTAGCGCAGCAGTTCATCGACCTGGCGCAGTGACACCCAGCGGAACTCCTCCGATTCCAGCGGTGTCTCGTCCTCGGCCTCGACGATCACGTAGTGGCTCTGGGCGGCGAGGAACCGCCCGCCCTCCTCCGACAGCAGCACGTCGTACACGGCCTTGTCGCGCCGGTCCAGCAGTTCGTCCAGGTACGGCGGCCACGACTCACGGGGCAGATGGGTGTAGTTCTCCACGGTGCACTGGACCGTCGGGCCCAGTTCGACCACCGACAGGAACCCGGCCTCGGCACGTGCCCGCAGCAGCACATGCGGCACACCCTCGATCCGGCGCACGAACAGGGCCGCGATCCCCGTCCCGTGCGGTTCGACGAGCGGCTGCGACCACGCGGCCACTTCCCGGCGGCCCGATACGACGTCCACCGCCACCACGCTGAAGTGGCGTCCGTCCGCGCGGGACACGGTGTCCGGGTCGCGGCGCCAGCCCTCGGTCTGTGCGAGTCCGATCGGCGTCACGCTCACCTCGTGCTCGGCCCGGCGTCGCGTGATCCAGCTGCGCACCTCGGTGTCCGAGTGCAGCGATCCGGTCACCGCGGCCGCGTCCGCCCGCCAGTCCGGCAGGCACGACAGCACCGTACGGGCGTCCATGTTCACGACGTTGTCCTGCCGCAGCAGCATGTTGACCTGGCGGAGCGTCAGCCACGCGAAGTCCTCACCCGCCTCCACCTGCGGACCCACCCGCACGATCATGTTCCGGTTCCTCTTGCCCAGGAACCACGACCCCTGCTCCGACTGCAGGACGTCGGCCACCACCGCGCCCGGCTCGGGACTGCGGAAACAGTCCAGGTACGCGACCGCCGAACCCCCGTGCACCCGCAGGTAGTTGCTCTTCGTGGCCTGGACGGTCGGCGACAGCTGCATCCCGTTCACGTTGCCCGGCTCCGACTTCGCCTGCATCAGCAGGTGGGGTATGCCGCCGAAGTCCCGCACGGCGATCCCCAGGATGCCGATCTCGGGCTGGTCGATGATCGGCTGGTCCCACGCCGTCACCGGCCCGAAGTCCGAGCGGACCCGCAGCCCGTGCACCGCGAAGAAGCGGCCGCTCGCGTGCCGCAGGTCGCCGGAGTCCCGCTCGAACCGCCAGCCGTCCAGCTCCGCGAACGGCACCCGCCGCACCCGCTGCGGCTGTGTGTGCCGCCGCTCCTCCAGCCATGCCGCGAGTTCCACGTCGCTCAGCGCACCACCGTCCACGGTCGCCGCGGAGACCGCCAGCGCCGCCAGGGTGTCGGCCTCCTCGCCGCGCGCCGGCGCGGTTGTCGGAGTCATCGGTTCGCCCTTCTCTCGATTCGGGAGTGCGGCCGTGCGCGTGAACAGCCGGCTCGCCCAGCGTGCCTGCTCGAATTCGAGCATTCGCCTAGACCGCCGCCCCTTGCGGCGGGCCCGTGCACTGGCTATGAGCGGCTGTCACGCCTCGGCCGCCGCGCCGCGTTCACCGCGGGCGGGGAACACTAGTGGAAGTTCCAGACCGCCCCGGAGCGGCGCGTTCGGTGGCCGGAAGCCGGGCTACGTTGTGGCCTTCCGACCCGGCCGGCTCCGCAGGAACATCCGCCGGAACACGAATGCGGGGACGCTCGTCGACCCCGAGGAGACGAAGATGCGAACTGGTCCGCCACGCGTCGCCGACTACATCATCTCTTCCCTGGCGGCACGGGGAACCGACCATGTGTTCGGGGTCGGCGGCGCGAACATCGAGGACCTCTACGACGCCGCCCACCTCTCGGACGGAGCCGTCCGGGCGGTCGTCGCCAAACACGAGTTCTCCGCCGCCACCATGGCCGAGGGCTACCACCGCACGTCCGGCAGGCTCGGCGTCGCCATGGCGACCTCGGGGGCCGGCGCGATGAACCTGGTCCCGGGCCTCGCGGAGGCGTACGCCGCGCGCGTCCCGCTGCTGGCCCTGATCGGCCAGCCGCCCCGTCCGCTGGAGGGCCGCGGGGCCTTCCAGGACTCCAGCGGCCGGGCGGGCGCCTTCGACGCGGTCCACTTGTTCGCCCCGATCACCCGCTTCTGCGCCCGGGTCGACGCTCCGGGCGACACCGCCGCGCTGCTCGCCGAGGCGATCGCCGCCACCCGCGGACCGCACCGCGGACCGGCCGTCCTGCTGCTGCCCAAGGACGTCCAGCAGGCGCCCGCCGACGCACTCCCGTCCCTCGCCGACCTGCTGCCCCCTCAGCCGCAGGCCCCTGCGGCCGCGCACCGGGCGGCCGCGGCGGCACTGCTGGCCGAGGCGGTCACCGGCGGGGCCGACGTCCTGCTGATCGCCGGGGACGGCGTCGGACGCGCGGACGTCCGCGCGGAGGTCGCCGAACTCGCCCGCCGGCTGGGCGCGTCGGTGGCCGTGACACCGGAGGCCAAGGACGCCTTCGACAACCGTGATCCGCGCTTCGTGGGCGTGGCCGGCGCGATCGGGCACCCGTCGGTGCAACGCCACCTGGAGAAGGCGGCCGTGTGCGTGCTCGTGGGTACCCGACTGCCGGTCATGGCCCGCACCGGCCTCGAACCGGCCCTCCAGGACACGCCGTTGATCTGCTACGACCCCGAGCCGCCCTTCACCGGCCCGCACCGGGACGGCGTACCGGTCGTCCACGTGGACGGTGATCTGCGGACCGAACTGAGGGCCGTCCACGGCCTGCTCGGCGCACTGCCGCGGACCCCGCCGGGCCGCGAACGGCCGGGCGGCGGCCCGCAGTACCTGGCGGCACCGCGCCCCGACACCCCCGGCGTGCGGCTCACCGACGCGGTCCGGGCCATCGAGTCCGCGCTCCCCGACGACGCCACCGTGGTGTCCGACGCCGGGAACGCCAGCTCCGCGGTCATCCACCACCTGACCGTGCCCCGGCACGGCAACTTCGTCCTCGCCCTCGGCATGGGCGGCATGGGACACAGCTTCGGCGCCGGCATCGGCGCGGCGTTCGCCACCGGACGGCGCACCTACGTCGTCTCCGGCGACGGGGGTTTCTACGCACACGGCATGGAGGTGCACACCGCCGTCGAACACGACGTGCCGGTCACCTTCGTCGTCTTCAACAACAACGCCCACGGGATGTGCGTGACCCGGGAGCGGCTGCTCTTCGAGGCCGACTACTCGTACAACACGTTCAAGCCCGCCGACATCGCGGCCGGTGCGCGGGCCATGTTCCCCTCGCTCCCGGCCGTCACGGCGACCACGGCCGACGAACTGCGCCGCGCCCTGCTCACGACGAACGACCACACCGGCCCGGCACTGGTCTGCGTGGAGTCCGACCCGGACGAGATGCCCCCGTTCGTGCCGTTCCTCCGTCTGATCGACGACCGCCCCACCTCCGCAGGAGCACACCATGACGACCGCGTCACACCAGTTGGCTGACATCCCCGGCCTCGTCCGGTGCGAGACGAGCAGCGTGCCCGAGCTCATCGCGCAGGCCACCGCCCGCACCCGGGCCGAGTACCCGCACGACGAGGTGTACGGGCAGTTCTGCACCATCCAGGAGTACATCGACTGTCCGCCCGAGGACGTCTTCGCCTACCTCAGCGACATCAACAGCCTGGACGAGTACTCGGTCAGCACACGGTCGTTCCGGCCCACCGGCACCGAGGGCCTCCACGTCGGCTGGGACACCCTCGCCGAGGACACCAGGATC
This sequence comes from Streptomyces sp. MUSC 14, assembly GCF_001866675.1. Taxonomy (NCBI): domain Bacteria; kingdom Bacillati; phylum Actinomycetota; class Actinomycetes; order Kitasatosporales; family Streptomycetaceae; genus Streptomyces; species Streptomyces sp. MUSC 14. The sequence continues at coordinate 36,951 of NZ_MLYN01000096.1, read as the reverse complement.
TTCATGCGGCTGAAGACCAACCGCGAGGCGCTGACGCTCGACTACCACTGCGCCTGGGACCAGGGCGACGAACTCTGGATGATCTACCTGTTCCGGATCGTGCCCGCCGAGCAGGTGCTCGGCAAGCCGGGTTCCGTGGTCATCTGGACCAACTGCCACCACCCGAACTACGACAAGAACCCGTACCCCGAACTCTCCCCGGACCCGGAGCGGATCTGGGTGGGCGACCTGTGGCCGCTGTTCTACGCCGGCCACCGCATCGAACTGGACAACCTCAAGCGGATCCTGGAGTACCGCAGCAGCCGCGGCCTTCCGGTCTCGGTCGTCGCAACGCCGGAGGCGGGCGCATGATCCCGGTCAGCCTGGTCGACGTCGGCAGCTACCTGCCCGGGCACAGCGTCGGCACCGAGTTCTACAACGGTCAGGAAGCCCAGGACACCGAGGGCGCGATGTTCAGCCCGCCCGCCGCCCGGCGGCACGCCGCGCCGGACGAGAGCGCCACCGACATGGCGGTCGCGGCGGCCCTGCCGATGCTGGAACGCCGGCGCGAGCGGGGCGACGGCCCGGTGGACGTCGTCCTCACCAACGTCTCCCTCCCGGACCGGGCGTTCACCGGGGCGGGCGCCGACATCGTGGCCCGGCTGGGGCTGGACCCCGTACCCGAGTGGATCATCGATGTGCACAACAGCGGCTGCGCCGCCTTCGTGTACCTGATGAAGCTCGGCCGCGGCCTCATCGCCTCGGGCCAGGCCCGCACCGCCCTGATCTGCTGTGTGCAGAACACGGCCGGACAGCTCTTCGCCCGGCCGGAGCTCCGGGGCCGCAAGCACGCCCCGGTGCCCGGCGACGGCTGCGGCGTCGGATTCCTGACGGCGGGCGACGAGTCGCCGATCCTCGACGTGGTGACCCATCACGGCGTCGAGTACGCCAACGACATGACCCTCTCCGTGGACACCCGCAAGTACTGGGAACCCGGCGAGGGAGAGATCGACATCGGCTTCACCGACAGCAAGGTCAAGCAGATCGTCGCGCGCGGCAACCAGCTCGTCCCCCAGGTGACCCGGGAGCTGTGCGCACGCCTCGGCACCCCCACCACCGACATCGACCTGCTGGTCACCAACCAGCCGAACCGGATGTTCCTGCACAACTGGCGGGCGGACCTGGGCCTCAAGCCCGAACGCCACCCGGACACCTTCGACCGGTACGGCAACCTCTTCGGCGCGGGCATCCCCGTGACGCTCTCCCAGGCCCGCGACGACGGAAAGATCGACAAGGGCGATCTCGTCGTGCTGTCCGGCTTCGCGCACGCCGGTGACTTCGCCGCCGCGGCCGCCGTGCGCTGGTGACCCGGGCCCTTCGCCGTCCGCCCCGATTCCTACCCGCCATACCTGGAGTTGTGCCGATGACCGACACCGCACCGCAGACCCGCACCGGCGAGGAGCTGGCCGAGCTCGACCGCCGTCACCTGCTGCACCCCTGGACCCCGCACGGCATCGGCGACCGGCTGGTGCTGGTCGAGGGCCGGGGCTGCGAGGTCACCGACGCGTACGGGCGCACCTACCTCGACGGCCGCAGCGGGCAGTTCAACGCGACGCTCGGCTACCGCCACCCCCGCGTGCTCGCCACCATCGAGGAGCAGGCCGGCAAGCTGATGACGTACGCCCTGCTGGGCTCGTCGAACGAGCCCGCCGTCCTGCTCGCGGCCCGGCTGGCGCAGCTGCTCGGCGAACCCCTCGAACGCACCCTGTTCTGCAACTCCGGCTCGGAGGCCACCGAGGCGGCGATCCGGATCGTGCGGATGTATCACGCACTGCGCGGCGAGCCGCGGCGGACCACCGTGATCTCGCTCGCCGACGGCTACCACGGCACCACCGTCGCGGCCGCCGCGATGTCCGCCTCGCCGATCGCCTGGACGGGCTGCGGGCCGCTGCCCGAGGGGTTCGTCCAGATCGCCACACCCGGGTCCGCAGGAGACGCGCGGCCCGGCCCGGAGGCACTGGAGGAGGCCATCGTCGCGCAGGGCGCGGAGAACGTCGCCGCGTTCTTCGTGGAACCGGTCCTCGGGGTGGGCGGCATCCGCCCGCTGCCGGCCGGCTATCTGCGCGCCGTGCGGGAGATCTGCGACCGCCACGGGGTCCTGCTGGTCGTCGACGAGGTGACCACCGGACTCGGCCGCACCGGGGCGTGGTTCGCGCACCAGCGCGAGGACATCCGCCCCGACGTGATCACCACGGGCAAGGGACTGGCCGCCGGATACGTGCCGTTCGCCGCCGTCACCATGACGACGGCCGTCGCCGACGTGTTCGCCGGCGACCCGATGCTCGGCGGTCTGCGCCACGGGCACACGACCAGCGGGCACGCCCTCGGCGCCGCCGTCGCGCTGACCGTGCTGCAAACCATCGAGGAGGAGGGGCTGATCGACCACGCCGCCGCCATGGGCGAACGCCTCGGCGGGCAGCTGGCGGACCGCCTCAAGGGACTGGACGGAGTCAGCGACGTACGAGGCGTCGGCCTGCTCGCCGGTGTCGAGTTCGACTCCTTCGCCCGCGCCGCCCAGGTGTCCCAGGCCTGCCTCGGCGCCGGGGTCGTCGTACGCAGCGAGGGCCCGGTGCTCTCCGTCGCCCCGCCGCTCATCGTGACCGCGCCCCAGGTGGACCGGATCGTCGACGCGCTCCACGACGCCACGGTGGCCGCGGCCGGCTGAGCCCCGCGTCCGCTCCGGCAGGATGCCCCCCCGCTGCGTCGTGGGGGGCATCGGCGTTCCCGGCCGCCCCGGCGTTCCCGCCCGCGCCGCACGCCCTCACCCGGTGTCCACCCGAGCGGACACGCGGGCCGTCGGCCTGCCCAAACCCGGCCCACCGGCCAGGTGTTGGGCCCAGGCTCCGCCGGCGGCCCGGCACGGAAGACCGAGGCTAGAGATTCCCCTAGAGCGCCTGCCCGGATCACCGGAGGGCCCCGGGACGCGTGCGAATGTGTGAGCAACCCCCAGCCTCCCGCCCCCGGTATTTGGAGTGCCATCGATGAACGAGCCGGTGCCCACCGCCGTCCGGAACACCGTCCCGGGCCACGAGCCTGTGGCCGTGGTCGGCCTCGCGTGCCGGCTCCCGGGCGCCGACGATCCGGCCGCCTACTGGGAGTTGCTGACCGCGGGCCGCAGCGCCGTCACCGACACTCCCGAGGACCGGCGCGCGGGCGCACCCGCCGACGGCTGGCCCGCCCCGCACGGCGGCACCGCCCCCCTGCGCGGCGGCTACGTCAGCGCCCCCGCCGACTTCGACGCCGCGTTCTTCGGCATCTCGCCCCGCGAGGCCGACGCCACCGACCCGCAGGCCCGCCTCGCCCTCGAACTGGGCTGGGAGGCCCTGGAACACGCGTCGATCCCCGTCGCCGCCGCCCCGCGCACCACCGCGGTCTACCTCGGCGTCGACGTGTGCGACTACGCCGACGTCGTCCACGACGCCGGACAGGGCACCGGACACCACACCCTCACCGGCCTCAACCGCTCCCTCATCGCCAACCGGCTCTCCTACGCGCTCGGCGTCAGCGGCCCCAGCATGACCGTCGACAGCGCCCAGTCGTCCTCCCTGGTCGCCGTCCAGCTCGCCTGCGACAGCCTGCGGCACGGGGACTGCGACCTCGCCCTCGCCGGCGGAGTGCACCTCAACCTCAGCCCGCAGAGCTCCCTGGCCGCAGCCCAGTTCGGAGCCCTCTCCCCGGACGGCGCCTGCCACACCTTCGACGCCCGCGCCAACGGCTACGTCCGCGGCGAGGGCGGCGGCATCGTCGTACTGAAACTGCTCGCACACGCCCTCGCCGACGGCGACCGCGTCCACGCCGTGATCCGCGGCGGCGCCCTCAACAACGACGGCACCGGCACCAGCATCACCACTCCGGACGCCGACTCCCAGGCCGCCGTCCTGCGCGCCGCGTACCTGCGCGCCGGAACCGACCCGGCCGGCATCGGCTACGTCGAACTCCACGGCACCGGAACCCGCGTCGGCGACCCCGTCGAGGCCGCCGCCCTCGGCGCGGTGCTCGGCACCGCCGAAGGCCGGCACACCCCGCTGGCCGTCGGCTCCGTGAAGACCAACATCGGCCACCTCGAAGGCGCCGCCGGCATCGCCGGACTCCTCAAGACCGTCCTGTGCCTGTCCCATCGCCGGCTGGTGCCCAGCCTCCACCACGACGAGCCCAACCCCGCCATCGACCTCGACGGCCTCGGCCTGCGCGTCCAGCGCGAGACCACCGACTGGACACCCGCCGTGCCCGGCACCCCCCTGCGGGCCGGGGTCTCCTCCTTCGGCATGGGCGGCACCAACGCCCACCTCGTCCTCGAAGAAGCCCCCGCCACCGAACAGGCCCCACGGCAGCCGCGGACCGCCCCGGCCACCGTGCCCTGGCTGCTCTCCGCCGCCGCCCCCGGCGCCCTGCGCGCCCAGGCCGACGGCCTCGCCGCGCACGTCCGTGCCACCGACGCCGACCCCGTCGACACCGCCTGGTCCCTGCTGACGACCCGCACGCCCCTCGCCCACCGGTCCTTCGCCGTGGGCTCCGGCACCGCCGCGCTGCTCAGCGGCATCACCACCGCGGCCCCGTCCGGCCCGCTCGACGGCGACGTCCACCGGCCCGTGTTCGTCTTCCCCGGCCAGGGCAGCCAGTGGGCCGGCATGGCCGCCGAACTCCTCGCCTCCTCCCCGGTGTTCGCCGCGCGCCTCACCGAGTGCGGCACCGCGCTGGCCCCGCACGTCGACTGGGACCTCGCCGCCGTCCTGCGCGGCGACGCGGACGCCCCCCCGCTGGACCGCTCCGACGTCGTACAGCCCGTGCTGTGGGCCGTCATGGTGTCACTGGCCGCCCTGTGGCAGTCGCACGGCATCAGCCCCGCCGCCGTCGTCGGACACTCCCAGGGCGAGATCGCCGCCGCCTGCGTCGCCGGAGCCCTCGGTCTGGAGGACGCGGCCATGGTGGTCGCCCTGCGCAGCAAGATCCTCGTACCCCTCGAAGGCCGCAGCGGCATGGTCTCGCTCGCCCTTCCCGTGGACACCGCCCGCCGCTTCACCGCCCAGTGGGGCGACCGGGTCACCGTCGCCGCCCTCAACGGCCCCTCCTCCACCGTCGTTTCCGCCGACATCGAGACCGTCACCGACATCCTCGCCACCGCACAGCGCGAGAACGTCCGCGCCGGCCGCGTCGGAATCGACTACGCCTCCCACTCCCCGCACGTGGAACCCGTCCGCCAGGAGATGCTCGACCTCCTCGCCACGATCACCCCGCGCCGCCCCGAGGTGCCCTTCCTGTCCACCGTCACCGGGGACTGGATCGACAGCGCGGCCACCGACGCCCACTACTGGTACGACAACCTCCGCAACCCCGTCCTCCTGGAACCCGCCCTGCGCGCCCTGGCACAGGCGGGCCACGGCGCCTTCATCGAGGTCAGCCCGCACCCCGTACTCACCGCACCCGTACAGGAGACCGTCGAGACCGCGACCGGCCCCCGGCAGGCCGTCGTCACCGGGACCCTGCGCCGCGGCCAGGGCGGAGCCACCCGCTTCCAGACCTCCCTCGGCACCCTGTGGGCCCACGGCGCCGACGTCGACTGGACCCCCGTCTTCACCGGCCTCGCACCCCGGCGCACTGAACTGCCCACCTACGCCTTCCAGCGCCGACGCCACTGGATCACCACCACACCGGACCACACCCCGGCCATCACAACGGCCCCCGTCGAGAGCGCCCCGGCCACCCCCTCCGACGAGCCGACCAGCGGACTCGGCGACGCCGACGCACTGCGGCTCGTCCTCGAATCCACCGCCGTCGTCCTCGGCTACCCGGACCGGGCCCTCGTCGACGCGCAACGGACCTTCAAAGAACTCGGCATCGACTCCGTCACCGCCGTCGAACTGCGCGACCGGCTGAACTCCGTGGCCGGCCTCGCCCTCCCGGCGACCGCCGTCTACGAACACCCCACACCCGCACGGCTCGCCGAGAGCCTGCACACCTCCCCGTCGACCGACCTCGCCGTCCGCGACCACCGGCCCGCCGCCGACGAACCGATCGCGATCGTCTCCATGGGCTGCCGCTTCCCGGGCGGCGTCCGCGCCCCCGAAGACCTGTGGCGCCTGGTCCACGACGAGACCGACGCCGTCACCGCGTTCCCGACCGACCGCGGCTGGGACCTCGACGCCCTCTACGACGCCGACCCCGACCACACCGGCACCACGTACGTCCGCGAGGGCGGATTCCTGCACGACGCGGCCGAGTTCGACGCCGGGTTCTTCGGTATCTCGCCGCGTGAGGCGACCGCGATGGACCCGCAGCAGCGGCTGCTCCTGGAAACCACCTGGGAGACGATCGAACGGGCGGGACTGGACCCCCGCGCCCTGCACGCCACCGCCACCGGCGTCTTCGTCGGAGCCACCGCGCCCGAATACGGCCCCCGCCTCCACGAAGCGGACGAAGCCGTCGAGGGCCACGTCCTCACCGGCACGACGTCGAGCGTGGCGTCCGGGCGCATCGCGTACGCCCTGGGGCTGGAGGGTCCGGCGGTCACGGTCGACACGGCCTGCTCCTCGTCCCTGGTCGCCCTGCACCTGGCCGTGCGTGCCCTGCGCTCCGGTGAGTGCGGCCTCGCGGTGGCCGCCGGCGCCACCGTGATGTCCAGCCCCGGCATGTTCGTCGAGTTCAGCCGCCAGCGCGGCCTGGCCGCCGACGGCCGCTGCAAGCCCTTCGCGGCCGACGCCGACGGCACGGGCTGGGGCGAAGGCGTCGGCGTGCTGCTGCTGGAGCGGCTGTCGGACGCCGAGGCCCAGGGCCATCAGGTGCTGGCGGTGGTGCGGGGTTCGGCGCTGAACCAGGACGGTGCGTCGAACGGTCTGACGGCTCCCAACGGCCTGTCCCAGCAGCGGGTGATCCGTGCGGCGTTGGCCGATGCCGGTCTGTCGGCGGCCGATGTGGACGTGGTCGAGGCGCACGGTACGGGTACGAAGCTGGGTGACCCGATCGAGGCGCAGGCACTCCTGGCCACGTACGGGCAGGAGCACGAGGCCGACCGGCCGCTGTGGCTGGGATCGCTGAAGTCCAACATCGGGCACACCCAGGCCGCCGCCGGTGTGGCCGGTGTGATCAAGATGGTGCAGGCCATGCGACACGCCACCCTGCCGAAGTCCCTGCACGCCGAAACCCCGTCGCCGCTGGTCGACTGGTCCGAGGGCGCCGTGGAACTGCTGGCGCAGACACGGCCGTGGGAGGAGATCGGGAGCCGGCCGCGTCGGGCGGCGGTGTCCTCGTTCGGCATCAGCGGTACGAACGCCCACGTCATCCTGGAAGCCGCGGCCGAACCGGCCGTACCCGAGCTCGCCGACGCGGTCGCGGACGCGCCCGGCCGCGAACTCGCACTCCCTTGGCTCGTCTCCGCCCGCACTCCCGCCGCACTCGCGGAACAGGAGTCCCGGCTCGCGCAGTTCGCCGCCGAGCCCACCTCCCTCGCCGGGGTGGATGTGGCGTGGTCGTTGTGGCGGTCGCGGTCGGTGTTCGAGTGCCGGTCGGTGTTGGTGGCGGGTGAGGTGGTGTCGTCCGGTTCGGTGGTGGGCGGGGCTGTTTCGCCGGTGTTCGTGTTTCCGGGGCAGGGTGCGCAGTGGGTGGGGATGGCGGTGGAGCTGCTGGATTCCTCGCCGGTGTTCGCGGCTCGGTTCGCTGAGTGTGGGGCGGCGTTGGGTGAGTTTGTGGAGTGGTCGTTGGTGGATGTGGTGCGGGGGGTGGAGGGTGCGCCGGGGTTTGAGCGGGTGGATGTGGTGCAGCCGGTGTTGTGGGCGGTGATGGTGTCGCTTGCTGCTCTGTGGGAGTCGTATGGGGTGCGGCCTGCTGCGGTGGTGGGTCATTCGCAGGGTGAGATTGCTGCTGCGGTGGTGGCGGGTGCGTTGTCGTTGTCGGATGGTGCGCGGGTGGCGGCGTTGCGGTCGCGGGCGATCGTGGCGTTGGCGGGGCGTGGCGGGATGGTGTCGGTGGCGTTGGATGCCGTGGGTGCTGGGGAGCTGGCGGGGCGTTGGGCGGATCGCGTGTCCGTCGCTGCGGTGAACGGGCCGACGTCGACCGTGGTGTCCGGTGATGCGGATGCGCTGGACGAGCTCGTCGCCTTCGCCGAGGGGTCTGGTGTTCGTGTGCGGCGTATTGATGTGGATTATGCGTCGCATTCGGCTCATGTGGAGGCGATCGAGGCCGAGTTGGCGGAGGTGTTGGCGCCGGTTGTGGCGTCGGTGCCTTTGGTTCCGTTCTTCTCGACGGTGTCGGGGGAGTGGGTCGGGTCGGCGGGGACGGATGCGGGGTACTGGTACCGCAATCTGCGTCAGACGGTTCGTTTGGAGCCGGCGGTTCGGCGTCTGGTGGAGTCCGGGCACGGTGCGTTCCTGGAGATGAGTCCGCACCCCGTACTCACCGTGCCGGTCGCCGAGACGGTCGAGGCTGTTGGTTCGGATGCGGTGGTCGTCGGGTCTCTGCGCCGCGGTGAGGGGGGTCTGGAGCGGTTCTACGTGTCTATGGGTGAGGCCTGGACGCGTGGTGTCGCTGTCGACTGGGCGCCGGTGTTCGAGGGGTTGTCGCCGCGTCGGGTGGATCTGCCGACGTATGCCTTCCAGCGCAGCCACTACTGGCTGGACGTGCCCAAGGCCGAGGCCGTTGTGGATCCGGTGCAGGAGTGGTTCTGGCGGAGTGTCGAGGCGGGTGACGTGGCGGAGTTGGCGGGGACGCTCGGGGCTGTGGAGGGGCTGGAGAGTGTGGTTCCGGCTCTCGCCGCCTGGCGCACCGCACGCCGCGAACGGGGAGTGGTCGACGGATGGCGGCACCGTGTGGAATGGCGGCCGTTGCCCGGCACCGTCTCCGCCGCTGTCGAGGGAACCTGGCTGATCGTCGTCCCTGAGCCGATGGACGGCGGCGGGCTGGTTGCCGAGCTCCAGGCTGAATTCGAGGCCCGCGGTGCTCGGTCCGTCGTCGTTGCCGTCGACGCAGCCGGCCTGGACCGTGCGGCTTTCGGCGCTCTCCTCACCTCCGCCGACACACCCACTGAGACACTCGCCGACGGGTTCGCCGGCGTGCTGTCGCTCCTGGCGCTCGATGAGCGACCGCATCCGCGACAGCCGGCCGTACCGCTCGGTCTCGCCGGGACCCTCACGCTCGTACAGGCCCTCGGTGACACGGGAATCGACGCGCCCCTCTGGTGCGTGACCCAGGGTGCCGTGGCCGCTGGGAAGGACGACGGGCCGACGGCGCCCGCGCAGGCCGGCGTCTGGGGCATGGGCCGGACCGCGGCACTGGAGCACCCCAAGCGCTGGGGCGGACTGGTCGACCTCCCGGTGTCCGGGGTGTCCGGCGTCGTCGGCCAGCTGCTGGACGCCGTCACGGCGGGCACGGCGGAGGACCAGGTGGCGCTCCGGGACGGCACGACGTACGGTCGCCGGCTCGTCCACGCTCGTACCGGCGGCAAGCCGGCGCCGCGTGACTGGCGGCCGCGTGGCACCGTCCTCGTCACCGGAGGGGCCGGGGCGCTCGGCGCCCACGTCTCTCGCTGGCTGGCCATGCGCGGGGCCGAACACCTCGTCCTCACCAGTCGCCGTGGTGACGACTCCCACCTCGCCGAACTGCGGCAGGAACTCGCGCACCACGGCACCCGAATCACCGTCGCCGCCTGTGACACCGCGGACCGCGAGGCCCTCGCCGACCTGGTCAACGGCCTTGCCGCAGCCGGAACTCCGGTCCGGTCCGTGATCCACGCGGCAGGCGTGAGTGTCCTCGGTCCGATCACGGAGACCGATGTCGACGACCTCGCCGCCACCCTGTCCGGCAAGGTTCTCGGCGCCGCCCGCCTGGACGAGGTGCTGGACGCGGCCGAACTCGACGCCGTGGTCTACTTCTCGTCGATCTCGGGCACTTGGGGCGTCGCCGACCACGCCGCGTACGGCGCCGCCAACGCGATCCTGGACGCGGGCGCCGAACAACGCCGCGCCGCCGGTGCGCCGGTGCTCTCCGTGGCCTGGGGTCCCTGGGCCGGGGGCGGCATGATCGCCGAGTCCGTCCAGGACGGCCTGCGCCGCCGGGGCCTCCCCGTCATCGAGCCGGCCACCGCGATCACCGGGCTGCAGCAGGCCCTCGACCACGACGACACGGTCGTCGCGGTCGCCGACGTCGACTGGCGCCGGTTCGCCGAGGTGTTCACCTCCGTACGAGGAAGCGCCCTGCTGTCGGAACTGTCCGGCGCCCGCTCCGAGCCGAAGGACACGGCAGCCGACAGCTCCTCGGACGACGCGACCTCCGCCACGCTCCGCGAGCTGGCCGGCCTCGAACCCGCCCGGCGCACCACCGCACTGCGTACGCTGGTCGGCACCCACGTGGCCGCGACGCTGGGCCACACCGACGCGGAAGCGGTCAGTGTCGAGGCGGCGTTCAAGGAACTGGGCTTCGACTCCCTCACCGCGGTGGCACTGCGCGACCGTCTGCACCGTGCGACCGGCCTGAAGCTGCCCACCACCGTCGTCTTCGACCACCCCAGCATCTCCGCCCTCGCCGACTACGTCGACGAGCTCGCCTTCGGCGACCGGCGCGACGACGCACACCCTGCCCCGGCCGTCGTGCGCGCGGCCGGTGCTCCCACGGACGACGACATCGCCATCGTGTCGATGAGCTGCCGCTTCCCGGGCGGCGTCCGCACCCCGGAGGACCTGTGGCGCCTGGTCGCCGACGGCGTGGACGCCATCACCCCGCTGCCCACCGACCGCGGCTGGGACCTCGACGGCCTGTACGACCCCGACCCCGACCACCTCGGCACCAGCTACGTACGGGAGAGCGGATTCCTGCACGACGCGGCCGAGTTCGACGCCGGGTTCTTCGGTATCTCGCCGCGTGAGGCGACCGCGATGGACCCGCAGCAGCGACTGCTCCTGGAAACCACCTGGGAGACCCTGGAGCGCGCGGGTATCGGCCCCAAGTCGCTGCGCGGCAGCTCGACCGGCGTCTACATCGGCCTGACCGACCAGGAGTACGCCACCCAACTGCGAGCCGCGTCCGGCGAGAACGAGGGGTACCTCGCGACCGGAGCGGCAGCCAGTGTGGCGTCCGGTCGCATCGCGTACGCCCTGGGCCTGGAGGGTCCGGCGGTCACGGTCGACACGGCCTGCTCCTCGTCCCTGGTCGCCCTGCACCTGGCCGTGCGCGCCCTGCGCTCCGGTGAGTGCAGTCTGGCGGTGGCCGGCGGCGCCACCGTGATGTCGGGACCGGGGGCGTTCGTCGCCTTCAGCCGCCAGCGCGCCCTCGCCCCCGACGGCCGCTGCAAGCCCTTCGCCGCGGGCGCGGACGGATTCGCCCTGTCGGAGGGTGTGGGCGTGCTGCTGCTGGAGCGGCTGTCGGATGCTGTGGCGCAGGGGCATGAGGTGCTGGCGGTGGTGCGGGGTTCGGCGCTGAACCAGGACGGTGCGTCGAACGGTCTGACGGCTCCCAACGGCCTGTCCCAGCAGCGGGTGATCCGTGCGGCGTTGGCCGATGCCGGTCTGTCGGCGGCCGATGTGGACGTGGTCGAGGCGCACGGTACGGGTACGAAGCTGGGTGACCCGATCGAGGCGCAGGCACTCCTGGCCACGTACGGGCAGGAGCACGAGGCCGACCGGCCGCTGTGGCTCGGGTCGGTGAAGTCCAACATCGGTCATTCGCAGGCCGCTTCGGGCATGGCCGGGATCATCAAGATGGTGCAGGCCATGCGGCACGGCACCCTGCCGAAGTCCCTGCGCGGCGACCAGCCGTCGCCGCTGGTCGACTGGTCCGAGGGCGCGGTGGAGCTGCTGGCGGAGAATCGGGAGTGGGAGGAGAGCGAGGGCCGGCCGCGTCGGGCGGCGGTGTCGTCGTTCGGTATCAGCGGTACGAATGCCCACATCATCATCGAAGCACCGCAGCACGACACCGAGGACTCCCTGTCCCCTGAGCGAAACCCCGCGCACGACACGGCGGTCGTACCTCTCCTCACCTCCGCCCGCACGGAAGCGGCACTGGACGCCCAGGTCCGGCAACTCACCACCCGCCTGGAGTCCACCACGGCCGACGCGGTGGATGTGGCGTGGTCGTTGTGGCGGTCGCGGTCGGTGTTCGAGTGCCGGTCGGTGTTGGTGGCGGGTGAGGTGGTGTCGTCCGGTTCGGTGGTGGGCGGGGCTGTTTCGCCGGTGTTCGTGTTTCCGGGTCAGGGTGCGCAGTGGGTGGGGATGGCGGTCGAACTCCTGGACTCTTCACCGGTGTTCGCGGCTCGGTTCGCTGAGTGTGGGGCGGCGTTGGGTGAGTTTGTGGAGTGGTCGTTGGTGGATGTGGTGCGGGGGGTGGAGGGTGCGCCTGGGTTTGAGCGGGTGGATGTGGTGCAGCCGGTGTTGTGGGCGGTGATGGTGTCGCTTGCCGCGTTGTGGGAGTCGTTCGGGGTGCGGCCTGCTGCGGTGGTGGGTCATTCGCAGGGTGAGATTGCTGCTGCGGTGGTGGCGGGTGCGTTGTCGTTGTTGGATGGTGCGCGGGTGGTGGCGTTGCGGTCGCGGGCGATCGTGGCGTTGGCGGGGCGTGGTGGGATGGTGTCGGTGGCGTTGGATGCCGTGGGTGCTGGGGAGTTGGCGGGGCGTTGGGCGGGTCGGGTGTCGGTGGCCGCGGTGAACGGGCCGACGTCCACGGTCGTGTCCGGTGACGCGGACGCGCTGGACGAGCTTGTTGCGCATGCCGAGGAGTCCGGCGTTCGGGTGCGGCGGATCGATGTGGATTACGCGTCGCACTCGGCCCATGTGGAGGCGATCGAGGCCGAGTTGGCGGAGGTGTTGGCGCCGGTTGTGGCGTTGGTGCCTTTGGTTCCGTTCTTCTCGACGGTGTCGGGGGAGTGGGTCGGGTCGGCGGGGACGGATGCGGGGTACTGGTACCGCAATCTGCGTCAGACGGTTCGTTTGGAGTCTGCGGTTCGGCGTCTGGTGGAGTCCGGGCACGGTGCGTTCCTGGAGATGAGTCCGCATCCGGTGCTGACGGTGCCGGTCGCGGAGACCGTCGAGGCTGTTGGTTCGGAGGCGGTGGTCGTCGGGTCTCTGCGTCGCGGTGAGGGGGGTCTGGAGCGGTTCTATCTCTCCCTCGGGGAGGCGTGGGCGCGTGGTGTCGCCGTGGACTGGGCGCCGGTGTTCGAGGGGTTGTCGCCGCGGCGGGTGGATCTGCCGACGTATGCCTTCCAGCGCAGCCACTACTGGCTGGACGTGCCCAAGGCGGAGGCCGTTGTGGATCCGGTGCAGGAGTGGTTCTGGCGGAGTGTCGAGGCGGGTGACGTGGCGGAGTTGGCGGGGACGCTCGGGGCTGTGGAGGGGCTGGAGAGTGTGGTTCCGGCTCTCGCCGCCTGGCGCACCGCACGCCGCGAACGGAGCACGCTCGACAACTGGCGGTATCGCGTCGTGTGGCGGCCCTACGAGGCTTCCGCGAACGGGGTGCCCGGCGGTACCTGGCTGCTCGTCGTGCCCGAGGGCCGGACGGGGGACGACGTCACGGTCCGGACGCGCCGCGTCCTGGAGGATGCGGGGGCGAGCGTCGTACCCGTCGTCGTACCGGAGCATGCGGACCGGGCGGTCGTCGCCGAGCTCCTGGATGCCGCCGTGCGAACCGGGGACGCGCCGGCCGGTGTGCTGTCCCTGCTGGCCCTGGACGCGGAACCGGACAAGCGCAGCCCGGGTGTCACCACGGGAGTCCTCGGGTCCATGGCGCTGAGCCAGGCCCTCGCCGACAACGCGATCCACGCCGGACTGTGGTCGCTGACGCGCGGAGCCGTCGCCGTCGACGACGAGGAGGCGCCGAGCGACGGTCAGGCAGCCGCATGGGGTCTGCTCCGGGTGGCCGCGCTGGACGACCCCGAGCGGTCCGGCGGGCTGGTGGACCTTCCCGCGGACGGTGACATCGAGCTGCTGGCGCACCTGCCCGCGCTTCTCGCGGCGGGCGACGCGCCCGGTGGGGAGAGCGAGTTCGCGCTCCGGCCCGGAGCCGTGGGCGTGCGGGTGCGGCGCATGGTGCGCTCGCCGCTCGCGAGCGCGGCCGACGCCCCGGTGTGGACGCCGCGCGGCACCGTGCTCGTCACCGGAGGTACCGGCGCACTCGGCGCCCATGTGGCCAGGGACCTCGCCCGTGCGGGCGCGGAGCATCTGGTGCTGACCAGCCGACGCGGCCCCGAGGCACCTGGCGCGGGGGAGCTGGAAGCCGAACTGACCGGGCTCGGCTGCCGCGTGACCGTCGCCGCATGTGACGTCGCCGACCGCGAGGCACTTGCCGCGGTACTCGACGGCATTCCCGCCGAATCCCCCCTGACGGCGGTCGTCCACACCGCCGGTGCGGTGGACCAGGCGCGACCGCTCACGCAGATGGACGCCGACGAGGCCGTCGAGCTCATGCACGCCAAGGTCGTGGGCGCCGAGAATCTCCATGACCTGCTGGGCACATGCCCGTTGGACGCCTTCGTGCTGTTCTCGTCCGGAGCCGGCGTGTGGGGCAACGGCGGGCAGGGGCCGTACGCGGCGGCCAACGCCCACCTCGACGCGCTCGCCGAACGGCGCCGTGCCGCCGGCCTGCCCGCCACCTCGATCGCCTGGGGCGCCTGGGCCGGCGGCGGAATGGTCGATGCCGAGGTGGGCGAGCAGTTGTCGCGGCGCGGGGTGCCCGCGATGGAGCCGGCGCTCGCCGTGCGCGCCCTGCGCGAGTCGGTGGCGGCGCGGGAGACCGCGGTCGTCGTGGCGGACATCCGCTGGGACCGGTTCGTCCCCGCGTACTGCGCCCACGGGCACCGCCCGCTGATCGAGGAGATCCGGGACGTACAGGCCCTGCTGGCCGCCCAGGACGCGCAAGGCGCGGCCGGACACGCGGCGGACGCCACCGCGGGGGCTGCCGACAGGCTGCGCGGCGAGCTGGCCGCGCTGCCGTCGGCCAAGCGCAGGCGGAGGCTGACCGAGTTGGTCCGCACGCACGTCGGAGCGGTACTCGGTGCCGGAGCCGGTGACGCGGTCAAGCCCGGCCGGGCCTTCCGCGACATGGGCTTCGACTCCCTGACCGGCGTCGAACTGCGCAACCGGCTAGGCGCCGCACTGGGCACCAAACTCTCCGCGACGCTCGTGTTCGACTACCCGACACCGAAGGCGCTCGCCGACCACCTGGACGCGGAACTCTGGTCTACGGACGACGCGGACACCGCCCTCGCCCCAGGGCACACGGAGCGCGGCTCCCGGCTCGACCAGCTCGATCCCCGGCTCAAGGAGATCGAGGCGGCCTACCGCGCCACCCCGGATGCGACCGGCCGGACGGAACTCGCCGACGCGCTGCGGGGCCTGCTCGACTCCTGGGCGGCACCCGTCGACGAGCCCGCCCCCGCGGCCGTGGACGAGGAACTGGTCGACGCATCCGACCAGGACATGTTCGACCTGATCGACAAGGAACTCGGGATCTCCTGACGGACCCCCGACACGACTTCCCGATTCTCGAAGGGCTGACTGGCATGGCCAACACGGACAACACAGGCAACGCCGGCAACGCCGGCAACGCGGGTAGTACCGAGGACAAGCTGCGGGACTACCTCAAGCGCGTCACCACGGACCTGCGACAGACCCGCCACAGGCTCACCGACCTGGAGACGCGGGCGCACGAGCCCATCGCCATCGTGGCCACCGCCTGCCACATGCCCGGTGGAGTGCGCAGCCCCGAGGACCTGTGGCAGCTCGTCGCCGACGGCGTCGACACCGTCTCGGACCTGCCGACCGACCGCGGCTGGGACATCGAGGCGCTGTACGACCCCGACCCCGAACGCATCGGCACCAGCTACGTCCGCCAGGGAGCCTTCCTGCACGACGCGGCCGAGTTCGACGCCGGGTTCTTCGAGATCTCGCCGCGTGAGGCGACCGCGATGGACCCGCAGCAGCGGCTGCTCCTGGAGACCACCTGGGAGGCGTTCGAACGGGCCGGCATCGACCCCACGACCCTGCGGGGCAGCGCCACCGGCGTGTTCGTCGGCTCCAGCAACCAGGCCTACGTCCCCGACGGCACCAGCGCGCCGGAGGGCATCGAAGGACACCTGCTGACCGGCGGATCCGCCGCGGTGCTGTCGGGGCGCATCTCCTACAGCTTCGGCTTCGAGGGACCTGCCGTCAGCCTCGACACCATGTGCTCCTCCTCGCTGGTCGCCCTCCACCTCGCGGTGCGGGCGCTGCGGTCCGGAGAGTGCTCCATGGCCGTCGCGGCCGGTGCCACCGTCATGGGCAGCATGCGCAACTTCGTCGAGTTCAGCCGGCAGCGCGGCCTGTCCGCCGACGGCCGCTGCAGGCCCTTCGCAGCCGACGCCGACGGCACGGGCTGGGGCGAAGGCGTCGGAGTGGTGCTGCTGGAGCGGCTGTCGGACGCCGAGGCCCACGGTCATCAGGTGCTGGCGGTGATCCGTGGTTCGGCGATCAACCAGGACGGCGCGTCCAACGGCCTCACGGCTCCCAACGGGCCCTCGCAGCAGCGGGTGATCCGTGCGGCGCTGGCCGATGCCGGTCTGTCGGCGGCCGATGTGGACGTGGTCGAGGCGCACGGCACGGGCACGAAGCTGGGCGACCCGATCGAGGCGCAGGCACTGCAGGCCACGTACGGCCGCGAGCGGGACGCCGACACCCCGCTGTGGATCGGTTCCCTGAAGTCGAACATCGCCCACACCCAGGCCGCTTCCGGTGTCGCGGGCATCATCAAGATGGTCGAGTCGCTCCGGCACGGAGTCGCCCCCAAGTCGCTCCACGGGGAGGAGCTCACCCCGCACGTCGACTGGTCCGACGGCACCCTGCGTGTGCTCACCGAGGCCGTCGACTGGCCCGAGACCGGCCGGCCGCGCCGCGCAGGCGTCTCCTCCTTCGGCGGCAGCGGTACGAACGCCCACGTCATCCTGGAGCAGGCTCCGGTCGCCGAACCGGCCGAGGAAGACGCCGTCGAGGCGGAGCCGGCCGACACCGTCCTGCCCTGGCTGCTGTCGGCCCGCTCGGAAGCCGCCCTGAAGGAACAGGCCCAGCGGCTGCTCGACCGCGCGGACTCCGCCGACCTGCGCGCGGTCGACATCGCCCACGCACTCGCCACCGGCCGCGCCGCCCTTGAGGAGCGCACCGCTGTCGTCGGCGCCGACCGCACGGAGCTGCTGAACGGCCTGCGCGCCCTCGCCCGCGGCGAACGGCCGGCGAACGCCGCCCGCGGCGTCTGCGAAAACCCCGGCGCGAGCCTTGACCCCGTCTTCGTGTTTCCGGGTCAGGGTGCGCAGTGGGTGGGGATGGCGGTCGAACTCCTGGACTCTTCACCGGTGTTCGCGGCTCGGTTCGCGCAGTGTGCAGTGGCGTTGGACGAGTTCGTCGAGTGGTCGTTGGTGGATGTGGTGCGGGGGGTGGAGGGTGCGCCGGGGTTTGACCGGGTGGATGTGGTCCAGCCGGTGTTGTGGGCGGTGATGGTGTCGCTGGCCGCTCTGTGGGAGTCGTTCGGGGTGCGGCCTGCTGCGGTGGTGGGTCATTCGCAGGGTGAGATCGCTGCTGCCGTCGTTGCGGGTGCGTTGTCGTTGTCGGATGGTGCGCGGGTGGCGGCGTTGCGGTCGCGGGCGATCGTGGCGCTGGCGGGGCGTGGCGGGATGGTGTCGGTCGCGTTGGATGCCGTGGGTGCCGCGGAGTTGGCGGGGCGTTGGGCGGGTCGGGTGTCGGTGGCCGCGGTGAACGGGCCGACGTCCACGGTCGTGTCCGGTGACGCGGACGCGCTGGACGAGCTTGTTGCGCATGCCGAGGAGTCCGGCGTTCGGGTGCGGCGGATCGATGTGGATTACGCGTCGCACTCGGCCCATGTGGAGGCGATCGAGGTCGAGTTGGCGGAGGTGTTGGCGCCGGTTGTGGCGTTGGTGCCTTCGGTGCCGTTCTTCTCGACGGTGTCGGGGGAGTGGGTCGGGTCGGCGGAGACGGATGCGGGGTACTGGTACCGCAACCTGCGTCAGACGGTTCGGCTCAAGCCCGCTGTGGACGCGCTGATCGAGGAGGGGCACGGCGCGTTCCTGGAGATGAGTCCGCATCCGGTGCTGACGGTGCCGGTCGCGGAGACCGTGGAGGCAGCTGGTTCGGATGCCGTGGTCGTCGGGTCTCTGCGTCGCGGTGAGGGGGGGCTGGAGCGGTTCTACCTCTCCCTCGGCGAGGCCTGGACGCGCGGCGTCACCGTCGACTGGGCCCCGGCGTTCGAGGGGCTGTCCCCGCGCCGGGTGGACCTGCCGACGTACGCCTTCCAGCGCAGCCACTACTGGCTCGACCTGCCCAAGGCGCGGGCCGCTGCCGACCCCGCCGAGGAGCGGTTCTGGCGGACCGTCGAGGAGGGCGATGCGGATGAACTCGCCCGCACCCTCGGGCTCGACGGCATCGACGGCCTCGACGGCGTGCTTCCCGCCCTGTCCTCCTGGCATCGCGGGCGGCAGGGCCGTGCCCGGCTGGACAGTTGGCGCTACCGCGTCGTGTGGCGGCCGTACCAACTCCCGGAGGGCGGCGCGCTCGACGGCACCTGGCTGCTCGTCGTACCCGAGGAGCACACGCTGTCGCCGCTCGCCGGAGCCGTGGCCAACGGCCTGAGCGAGGCGGGCGCGAATCCCGTCACCTTCGTGATGGCCGAGGACGAACTGGACCGTGAGCGGATCGCCGCACGGCTCGCCGACGCCGTGGCGGACACCGGTCCCGACTCCGTGCGGGGCATCGTGTCGCTGCTCGCGCTCGACGAGCGGTACGCCCCGGACCACGCCGGCGCCACGATGGGCATGCTCTCCTCGCTGCTGCTGGTCCAGGGCCTGCTGGACGCAGGTGCCGAGGCGAAGATGTGGTTCCTGACCGGCGGGGCCGTCACCACGGGCGCCGACGACACGGTGAACCACCCGATGCAGGGCGCCCTTTGGGGACTCGGCCGCGTCGTCGCCCTGGAGCAGCCGCGACGCTGGGGCGGACTCGTCGACCTGCCCTCCGAGCCCGACCCCGACGCCGTACGAGGTCTCGTCGCCGTGCTCGCCGCGGGGGGTGGCGAGGACCAGGTCGCCCTGCGCGGGCGCAGCGCCCACGTCCGACGGCTGGTCCGCACGCCCCTGGCGGGCCGGAGCGCGGCACGCCCCTGGAGCACCAGCGGCGCCGCGCTGATCACCGGAGGCACCGGCGGGCTCGGCGCGCACACCGCCAGACTCCTCGCCCGCAAGGGCGCCGAGCATCTGGTGCTGACCAGCCGCCACGGCGCCGAGGCGCCCGGTGCGGAGGAACTGCGGCAGGAACTGACCGAGCTGGGCTGCCGGGTGACCATCGCCGCCTGTGACGTCGCCGACCGGGAGGCGCTGCGCCGCCTCGTCGAGCAGGTCGAGTCCGACGGCCCCGCGATCCGCACCGTCGTGCACGCCGCGGGCGTCGGCATGCTCGCCCCCCTCGCCGACACCACCCTCGACTTCTTCGCCGAGGGCGCCCGCGCCAAGCTGCTCGGCGCCGCCAACCTCGACGCGCTCTTCGACCACGACCGGCTGGACGCCTTCGTCCTGTACTCGTCCGTCGCCGGCACCTGGGGCAGCGGCGACCACGGCGCCTACTCCGCCTCGAACGCCTACGTCGACGCCCTCGCCGACCACCGCAGGGCCCGCGGGCTGACCGGCATGTCCCTCGCCTGGGGCATCTGGAGCCCGGAGGGCGGCGGCATGGCCGTCAACGTCGTCCGGGAGCAACTGCGTTGGCGCGGTATCCCGTTCATGGACGCCGAACTGGCCGTCGCGGGACTTGAGCAGGCACTCGACCACGACGAGACCTTCCTCGCCGTCGCCGACATCGACTGGGAGCGCTTCGTCCCCGTCTTCACCGCCGCTCACCCCCGGCCGCTGCTGCACGAGGTCCCCGAGGTGGCGGCCGCGATGCAGGCTGACGAAGCGGTGCTCGACCGGGCCGTCGAACGGCGCGGCGGACTGCGCGCGGAACTCGCCGCCCTGAGCGCCCCCGAACGCGAGCGGACCCTGACCGACGTGGTCCGAACCCAGGTCGCCGCCGTACTCGGCTACGCCGACGGCAACGACGTCGCCGCCACGCGCGCGTTCCGCGAACTCGGCTTCGACTCCCTCACCGCGGTCGAACTGCGCAACCGCCTCAACGAGGCGACCGGCCTCGCGCTGCCCGCCACCATCGTCTTCGACCACCCCAACGTCCGTGACCTGGTACGCCACCTGCGCGGACACCTCGTCGACGACACCACCGAGGAGCCGTCCGCCACACTCCCGGCCGTCGCACCGGCCCGCCCGGCCCACGAGGACGAGCCGATCGCGATCGTCTCCATGGGCTGCCGCTTCCCCGGCGGAGTGCACTCTCCGGAAGACTTCTGGCGACTCGTCCTGGACGAGACCGACGCCATATCGTCCCTGCCCGCCGATCGCGGCTGGGACATGGACACCCTGTACGACCCCGATCCGGACCGCGCCGGCACCATCTACGTCCGCGAGGGCGGATTCCTGCACGACGCGGCCGAGTTCGACGCCGGGTTCTTCGGTATCTCGCCGCGTGAGGCGACCGCGATGGACCCGCAGCAGCGACTGCTCCTCGAAACCACCTGGGAGACCCTGGAACGGGCCGGCATCGCCCCCGACAGCCTGCGCGGCAGCGACACCGGCGTCTTCCTCGGTGTGTCCCACCAGGGCTACGGAGCGAGCGGGGAGATGCCGGAGGGCCTCGAAGGCCACCTCATCACCGGCACCGTCACCAGCATCGCCTCCGGCCGCATCTCGTACACGCTCGGCCTCGAAGGCCCGGCCGTGACGATGGACACCGGCTGCTCCTCCGCGCTCGTCGCCATGCACCAGGCCATGCGCTCCCTGCGGTCGGGCGAATGCTCCCTCGCGCTGACCGGCGGCGCCGCCGTCATGGGCGAGCCCATCGGCCTGGTCGGCTTCAGCCGGCAGCGCGGCCTCGCCGTGGACGGCCGCTGCAAGGCCTTCGGGGCCGGGGCCGACGGCATGGGCATGGCCGAGGGTGTGGGCGTGCTGCTGCTGGAGCGGCTGTCGGACGCCGAGGCCCAGGGCCATCAGGTGCTGGCGGTGGTGCGGGGTTCGGCGCTGAACCAGGACGGTGCGTCGAACGGTCTGACCGCTCCCAACGGCCTGTCCCAGCAGCGGGTGATCCGTGCGGCGTTGGCCGACGCCGGTCTGTCGGCGGCCGAGGTGGACGTGGTCGAGGCGCACGGTACGGGTACGAAGCTGGGTGACCCGATCGAGGCCCAGGCACTCCTGGCCACGTACGGGCAGGAGCGGGACGGCGACCGGCCGCTGTGGCTCGGATCGGTGAAGTCCAACATCGGTCACGCGCAGGCCGCTTCGGGCATGGCCGGGATCATCAAGATGGTGCAGGCCATGCGGCACGGCACCCTGCCGAAGTCCCTGCACGCCGATGAGGTCTCCCCGATCGTCGACTGGTCGGCGGGACAGGTCGAGGTCCTCGCGCAGACCCGCCCGTGGGAACGCCACGACCGACCCCGCCGGGCCGGCGTCTCCTCCTTCGGCGTCAGCGGTACGAACGCCCACATCATCCTCGAAGAGCCCGAGCCGCACCCCTCGCGGGAGCCGGCACCGCTCGCCGAGGAGCGGCCCGGCACCGTGGTGCCGTGGCTGGTGTCCGCCCGCTCCGACAAGGCACTGCGCGCCCAGGCCGAGCGGCTGCTGAACCAGCTGGAGAACTCGACCGGCGATCCCGTCGACATCGCGCACTCCCTCCTGACCGGCCGTGCCGTGCTGGAGGAACGCGCCGTCGTCGTCGGCGCCGACCGCGACAGCCTTGTCGCCGCACTGCGCGACCTGGCCACCGCGACCTCGAACACCGCACTCACGCGCGGCACCGCCCAGCGGATCGGCGACACCGTCGACCCCGTCTTCGTGTTCCCGGGTCAGGGTGCGCAGTGGGTGGGGATGGCGGTCGAACTCCTGGACTCTTCACCGGTGTTCGCGGCTCGGTTCGCGCAGTGTGCAGTGACGTTGGACGAGTTCGTCGAGTGGTCGTTGGTGGATGTGGTGCGCGGGGTGGAGGGCGCGCCGGGGTTTGACCGGGTGGATGTCGTCCAGCCGGTGTTGTGGGCGGTGATGGTGTCGCTTGCCGCGTTGTGGGAGTCGTTCGGGGTCAAGCCTGCTGCGGTGGTGGGTCATTCGCAGGGTGAGATCGCTGCCGCGGTGGTGGCGGGTGCGTTGTCGTTGTCGGATGGTGCTCGGGTGGTGGCGTTGCGGTCGCGGGCGATCGTGGCGTTGGCGGGGCGTGGCGGGATGGTGTCGGTGGCGTTGGATGCCGTGGGTGCTGGGGAGTTGGCGGGGCGTTGGGCGGGTCGGGTGTCGGTGGCCGCGGTGAACGGGCCGACGTCCACGGTCGTGTCCGGTGACGCGGACGCGCTGGACGAGCTTGTTGCGCATGCCGAGGAGTCCGGCGTTCGGGTGCGGCGGATCGATGTGGATTACGCGTCGCACTCGGCCCATGTGGAGGCGATCGAGGCCGAGTTGGCGGAGGTGTTGGCGCCGGTTGTGGCGTTGGTGCCTTCGGTGCCGTTCTTCTCGACGGTGTCGGGGGAGTGGGTCGGGTCGGCGGAGACGGATGCGGGGTACTGGTACCGCAATCTGCGTCAGACGGTTCGTTTGGAGTCTGCGGTTCGGCGTCTGGTGGAGTCCGGGCACGGTGCGTTCCTGGAGATGAGTCCGCATCCGGTGCTGACGGTGCCGGTCGCGGAGACCGTGGAGGCGGCTGGTTCGGATGCCGTGGTCGTCGGGTCTCTGCGTCGCGGTGAGGGGGGTCTGGAGCGGTTCTACCTCTCCCTCGGGGAGGCGTGGACGCGCGGCGTCACCGTCGACTGGGCCCCGGTGTTCGAGGGGCTGTCCCCGCGCCGGGTGGACCTGCCGACGTACGCCTTCCAGCGCAGCCACTACTGGCTGGAGCCTGTCACCCGACAGACCGCCGTCGACGGTGGGACGTCCGGCGGCGCCGGCCCCCTGGAGGACGGGTTCTGGGCCAGTGTCGAGAGCCAGGACCTCGATTCGCTGGCCGAGAGCCTCGGACTCGCGGACGTGCGTTCACTCGCCGAGGTGGTGCCCGCGCTGTCGTCGTGGCGGCGTGACCGGCTCAACCACTCGACGCTCGACGGCTGGCGCTACCGGGTCGCCTGGCGGCCCCTCAACGAACAGCCCGCGCAGGCCCACGAACTCGCCGGTACCTGGCTGGTCGTCGCGCCGGCCGGACACGAGGACGACCCGCTGGTCCAGGAGGTGTTCGCCACGATCGG
Source organism: Streptomyces sp. MUSC 14 (assembly GCF_001866675.1). Classification (NCBI taxonomy): domain Bacteria; kingdom Bacillati; phylum Actinomycetota; class Actinomycetes; order Kitasatosporales; family Streptomycetaceae; genus Streptomyces; species Streptomyces sp. MUSC 14. The sequence continues at coordinate 13,644 of NZ_MLYN01000096.1, read as the reverse complement.
CGAGCGGTCGGCCGAGGCCCGCCTCCTCGTCGTCGGCGAACCCGCCGCCGAACGCGACCACATGGCCGAGCTGCTCCGCGACCGGATCGCCGGCGCCGGGATCGGCGGTGTGCTGTCGCTGCTCGCGCTGGACGAGTCCCCCTGGTCGGACGAGGGCGTGCTGCCCACCGGAATGGTCCTGACCACGGCTCTGCTCCAGGCACTCGGTGACGTCCGCATCGACGGACCGGTGTGGTGCGCCACGCGCGGCGCGGTCTCCGTACACCGCAACGACCCGCTCAACAGCCCGCTCCAGGCGATGACGTGGGGCCTCGGCCGTATCGCGGCCCTGGAGTACCCGCAGCGCTGGGGCGGACTCGTCGACCTGCCCGGCACGCTCGACGACCGTGCCGCGCGCCGGCTGACCGGCGCACTGTCCGGGACGCTCGAAGAGGACCACCTGGCGGTGCGTGCCTCCGGACTCTTCGCGCGCCGCCTGGTGCGCGCCGGCGACGGGCCGCGGCCCGACGGCAGCTGGCAGCCCTCCGGCACCGTCCTGGTGACCGGTGGCACCGGCGGGCTCGCCCGGCACGTCGCCCGCTGGCTCGCCCGCAGCGGCGCCGAGCACCTGGTGCTCGCCTCCCGACGCGGCCCCGACGCGCCGGGCGTCGGCGAACTCGTCGCCGAACTGGCAGAGTCGGGTGCGACCGCGAGCGTCGTCGCCTGCGATGTCGCCGACGCCGACGCGGTGCGGCGGCTCGTCGACGACCTGCCCGGCGGCGGCACGCTCACCGCGGTGGTGCACACCGCCGGCGTCATCGACGACGGGCTCATCGACGCGCTCACACCGCAGCGCGCCCATGGCGTCGTGCGCCCCAAGGCCGACGCCGCGCTCGCCCTCGACGCCGCCACCCGTCACCTCGACCTCGACGCGTTCGTCCTGTTCTCCTCCATGGCAGGCACCCTCGGCGGACCCGGACAGGGCAGTTACGCCGCGGCCAACGCCTTCCTGGACGCCCTGGCCGCCAGCCGCAGGGCGCAGGGGCTGCCCGCCACCTCGATCGGCTGGGGCACCTGGGCGGGCGGCGGCATGGTCGGGGAGGAGGTCGCCGAGCGGCTGCGCCGGGACGGTGTACCGCCGATGGATCCCGAACTGGCCGTCGCCTCGCTGCACAAGGCGCTCGAACAGGACGAGGAGTTCCTGATCGTCGCCGATGTCGACTGGAAGCTGATCACCGCGCGCGCGTTCGCCGCGCTGCGCGAGTTCCCCGAGGCCCGGGCGGCCCTGGCCACGGAGCAGGCGCACAAGAAGCCCGAGTCCGCCGACGGGCCGCCGCTCGTCGAGCGACTGGCGGGTCTGGCCCCGGCGGAGCGCCGGGCCGCGCTGGTCGCCGAGGTCCGCGCCCAGGCGTCCGCCGTGCTCGGCCACGCGGATCCGGACGCCGTACCCGACGGGCGCGCCTTCCGGGACGTCGGATTCGACTCGCTGACCGCCGTCGAACTGCGCAACCGGTTGGCTGAGGCCACCGGGCTGCGCCTGCCGGTCACCCTCGCCTTCGACCACCCCTCCGCCGGCGCCCTCGCCGCCTACCTGGACGGGGAGCTGTACGGGACGGGCGCCACCGCCGAACCGGTGGCCGAACTGCCCACGGCCGCCGTGGACGACGACCCGGTCGCCATCGTCGGCATGAGCTGCCGCTTCCCCGGCGGCGTCAGCTCGCCGGAGGAGCTGTGGCGGCTGGTCGCCGACGGCACCGACGCCATCACGCCGTTCCCGGCCGACCGCGGCTGGGACGTCGAGAACCTCTACGACCCCGACCCCGACCGCATCGGCCACTCGTACGCCCGGCACGGCGGCTTCCTGCACGACGCCGACCGGTTCGACCCCGCGTTCTTCGGCATCGCACCCCGCGAGGCCGTGGCGATCGACCCGCAGCACCGGCTGCTGCTGGAGACGTCCTGGGAGGCGTTCGAACGCGCCGGGATCGATCCGGACGCGGTCCGCGGCCTCCGCGCGGGCGTGTTCGTCGGATCCAACTACAACGACTACCGCAGCAGGGCCCGAACGGCGCCCGAGGAACTGGAGGGCTACCTCGCCACCGGCAGCGCGAGCAGCGTCGCCTCGGGCCGCATCGCCTACACCTTCGGCCTGGAGGGACCGGCCGTCACCGTCGACACCGCCTGCTCCTCCTCCCTGGTCGCCCTGCACCTCGCGGTCCAGGCCCTGCGGTCCGGGGAGTGCGAACTCGCCCTGGCCGGCGGTGTCACCGTGATCTCCACGCCGGACACCTTCGTCGAGTTCAGCCGGCAGCGGGCCCTGTCGCCGGACGGCCGCTGCAAGCCGTTCGCCGCCGAGGCCGACGGCGCGGGCTGGGCCGAAGGCGTCGGCCTCCTCCTGCTGGAGCGGCTGTCCGACGCGCGCCGCAACGGCCACACGGTGCTCGCCACCGTCGCGGGGACCGCCGTCAACCAGGACGGCGCCTCCAACGGGCTCACCGCGCCCAGCGGACCCGCCCAGCAGCGCGTCATCCGCCAGGCGCTGGCCTCCGCCGGGCTCGCCCCGGCGGACGTCGACGCCGTGGAGGCGCACGGCACCGGCACCACGCTCGGCGACCCCATCGAGGCGCAGGCGCTGCTGGCCGTCTACGGTCAGGACCGGCCCGCCGAGCGGCCGCTGTGGCTCGGGGCGCTGAAGTCCAACATCGGTCACACACAGGCCGCTTCCGGTGTCGCCGGCGTCATCAAGATGGTCATGGCGATGCGCCACGACGTCCTGCCGCGCACCCTGCACGCCGACCGTCCGTCCCCGCACATCGACTGGTCGTCCGGCGCCGTGCGCCTGCTGCACGAAGAGCGCGACTGGGCACCCGGTGACACACCGCGGCGGGCGGGCGTCTCGGCCTTCGGTGTCTCCGGCACCAACGCGCACGTGATCCTGCAGGAGCCGGACCGCGCCGCCCCGGCGCAGCCCCGGCCGGCCGACGACACCGTGCGCACCCTGCCGTGGCTGCTGTCGGCCCGCGGCGACGCCGCGCTGCGCGCCCAGGCCCGGCGGCTGCTCGACGAGCTCGCCGCCCGCCCGGACACCGCTCCGGCCGACCTGGCGTTCTCCCTGGCCACCACCCGCGCCCGGCACTTCGACCGCGCGGCCGTCGTCACCGACGACACCGCCTCCCTCACCGACGCACTCACCGCCCTCGCCGAGGGCCGCGAGCACCCGCTGCTGACCACCGACCGGGCCCGCGGCGGCAAGGTGGCCTTCCTGTTCTCCGGCCAGGGCAGCCAGCAGGCCGCCCTCGGCCGGGCCCTGTACGAGCGCTACGACGCGTACGCCGACGCACTCGACGAGGCCTGCGCCCACCTCGACGCCCACCTCGAACTGCCCCTGCGCGACGTCCTGTTCGCCGAGGAGGGCAGCACCGAGGCCGCGTACCTGGACCGCACGGCGTACACCCAGGCCGGGCTCTTCGCCGGCCAGGTCGCCCTGTACCGGCTGCTGCAGAGCCTGGGCGTGCGGCCCGACGCACTGCTCGGGCACTCCGTCGGCGAGATCGCCGCGGCCCATGTCGCGGGGATCCTCACCCTGGAGGACGCCTGCCGGCTCGTCGCCGTGCGCGGCGGGCTCATGGGGGACCTGCCCGCGGGCGGCGTCATGATCTCCGTCCAGGCCGGCGCGGACGACGTGCTGCCGCTGCTCGCCGCCCATGAGGGCCGGGTGGCCGTCGCGGCCTTCAACGGCCCGCTCGCCACGGTCCTGTCCGGCGACGAGGACGCCGTCACCACGGTCGCGGCCGAACTGGCCGCACAGGGCCGCAAGACGCACCGCCTCAACGTCAGCCACGCCTTCCACTCGCACCACATGGACGGCATGCTCGACACGTTCGCCGCGCGCACCGCTGACCTCGGCCACGCCGCCCCGGCGCTGCCGCTGGTGTCCACGGTCACCGGGCGCCCCGTCAGCGCCGACGAGCCCTTCGACGGCGCCTACTGGGTGCGCCAGGTCCGCGAGCCCGTCCGCTTCCGCGACGGCATCCGCACCCTGGAGGAACAGGGCGTCACCACCTACGTCGAGATCGGTCCGGGCGGCGTCCTCACCGCGCTCGCCGGTGACTGCGCCGACGGCGACGCCACCCTCGTACCCACCCTGCGGCGCGACACGGCGGAAGAGGTGTCCCTGACCTCCGCCCTCGCCCGGCTGCACACACACGGCCACGCGGTGGACTGGGCCACCTGGTTCGCCCCCACCGGCGCCCGCCGCACCGACCTGCCCACCTACCCCTTCCAGCGGCGCAGCTACTGGCTGGAGACGACCGGCTCCACCGGCGACCGCACGGACCTGGACGCCGTACACCACCAGCTCCTCACCGCGGCCGTCCCGCTCGCCGACAGCGCCGGAGTCGTCCTCACCGGCACCGTCCGCGTGCAGGACCGGCCCTGGCTCGCCGACCACGCGCTCGACGGACGGACCCTCTTCCCCGGCACCGCGTTCCTCGACCTCGCCATGGAGGCCTGCGCCCACGTCGGAGCCGCGCGGATCGGCGACCTGACCCTGCAGGCACCGCTCGTGCTGCCCGAGCACGGCGGCGTCCAGCTCCAGGTCACCGTCGCCGCACCCGACGGCAACGGTGACCGCGCCCTCGCGGTGCACTCCCGGCCCGCCACCGGCGGCGACTGGACCCGGCACGCCGACGGCACCCTCGGCGGCGCACCGGCGGCCACCGCTCCGGCACCCTTCCCGGGCGCCTGGCCGCCGCCGGCCGCCACCGAGGTCGACGTGAGCGGCCTGTACGAGGGCATCGCCGCCGCCGGCTTCGCCTACGGCCCCGCCTTCCGCGGACTGCGCGCCGCCTGGCGCGACGGCGACACCGTGTACGCGGAGATCGCCCCGGAGGACGGCGAACACCTGCAGGGCACCGACCGGTTCCGCGTGCACCCGGCCCTTCTGGACGCCGCCCTGCACACCGTGGCACTCGCCACGGCCGAAGACACCGGCACCGTCCTGCCGTTCACCTTCTCCGACGTCACACCGCACCGCGCCGGTGCCACCGCGCTGCGCGCACGCCTCACCCCGGCCGGCGAGCACACCTACCGGGTGAGCCTGCTCGACGGCACGGGACGCCCCGTCACCGACATCGACTCACTCGCCCTGCGGCCCGTGGACACCAGCGCCCTTCCGGCCGCACCGGGGCGCGGCGCGCTGCACACGATCCGCTGGACGCCGCTCGCCCTCGGCACGCCGCCCGCCGGCACGCCGCACCTCGTCGGCGGCGCGCTCCCGCCCGCCACATCCGCGCTCGGCGCCGCCGAGCACCACGCGGACCCCGCCGCGCTGTACGCGGCCACGGCCGGTACGACCGTCCCCGCGACGGTCCTGGCCGCCGTGCCCGACACCGACGCGGACGGCGACCTCACCGCGGCCACCCGGCACTCCACCCACCACGCGCTGCACCTGATCACCGACTGGCTGGCCGTGGCCGGCCTGGCCGACTCCCGGCTCGTCGTGCTGACCCGGCACGCCGTCACCACCGGGCTCGAGGACGCGCCCCGCACCGACCCGGCGCAGGCCGCGGTCTGGGGTCTGGTCCGCGCGGCACGCGCCGAGAACCCGGGCCGGTTCGCCCTGGTCGACCACGACGGCAGCGCCGCCTCCCTGGCACAGCTGCCGGCCGTACTGGCGTCGGAGCAGAGCGAGATCGCCCTGCGCGCGGGCAACGCGCTCACCCCCCGGCTCGCCCGGACGGCCACACCCGCCCACGCGACGGACGGCATACCCGCGGACGGCACCGTGCTCGTCACCGGAGCCGGCGGCGTCCTGGGCCGGGAGATCGCCCGACACCTCGTCACCGCCCACGGCGCGCGCTCCCTGGTGCTCGCCGGCCGGCGCGGCACGGCAGCCGAGGGCATGACCGAACTCTGCGCGGAGCTCAGCGGTCACGGAGCCCACGTCACCGTCGCGGCCTGCGACGTCAGTGACCGCGACGCCCTGAGCGCCCTGCTCGCCGACGTCCCCGCCGACCGCCCGCTGTCCGCGGTCGTCCACACCGCGGGCGTCCTCGACGACGGCATCGTGCAGTCCCTCACCCCCGAGCGCGTCGACACGGTGCTGCGCGCCAAGGCCGACGCCACCGTCCTGCTGGAGGAACTCACCCGCGACAGCGACGCCGCGCTCGTCCTGTTCTCCTCGATCGCCGGCACCCTCGGCGGTGTCGGCCAGGCCAACTACTCGGCCGCGAACGCCTTCCTCGACGCCTTCGCCGCCCGCCGCGCCGCCGGCGGACGCCGCGTCCAGTCCCTCGCCTGGGGCCTGTGGGCCGAACGCAGCGGCATGACCGGCAAGCTCGCCGAGGCGGACCTGCGCCGCATCGCGCGCAGCGGTCTGCGGCCCATGGCCACCGACGACGCGCTCGCCCTGCTCGACGCGGCGCTGCGCTCCCCGGAGCCGTACCACGCGCCCGCCGACCTCGACCCGGCGGCGCTGCGCGCCTCCGACGGATCGGTGCCCGACCTGCTCGGCGACCTCGTCCCGGCCCGCACCCGGCGCCCCGCGACCGCCACGGCCACCGCGTCGACGGCGCCCGCCGAGGGCGAGCTGCGCGCCCGCCTCGCCGCACTCGCCCCCGACGCCCGCCGCGCCGCCGCCCTGGACGCCGTACTCACCCAGGCGGCCCTGGTCATCGGGCACGACAGCCCCGACTCCCTCGACCCCGAAGGAGGGTTCCTGGACAGCGGATTCAACTCGCTGACCGCCGTCGAACTGCGCAACCGCATCGGTGCCCTCGCCGGGGTACGACTCCCCGCGACGCTCATGTTCGACTACCCCACACCGCAGCGGCTCGCCGCGCATCTCCTGACGCGCATCGCCCCCGAGGCACAGCCGCCCGCCTCCCCGGTCCTCGATCAACTCGACGCCCTGGAGGCCCAGTTCACCGCGACCGCACTGGACAGCGCCGTCCAGGAGCGGCTGCGCAGCCGGCTCAGCGGACTGCTGGCCCGGCTGGACGCCGCGGGCACGACGGCCGACACCGCCCTCACGCCCACGCCGTCGGCTCCGGGAGCGGCCGCCGACGAGGTCTCCGACGACGAACTGCGCGCCTTCCTGGCCGGCGACCTCGACGAGACCTGAACCGACCGGCCCGGTCCGGGCCCGGACCCACCGTCCGGGCCCGGCCGGCCGCCCCCTCCCACCCACCACCGCCCACCCGTCACCTGGATGGAACAGTGAAGGCTCTCGTGCTCGCGGGGGGATCAGGTACGCGACTGCGACCGATCACCCACACGTCCAGCAAGCAACTGGTCCCGGTCGCCAACAAACCGATCCTCTTCTACGGCCTCGAATCCATCGCCGCCGCGGGCATCACCGACGTCGGCGTCATCGTCGGCAGCACCGCCCCGGAGATCGAGGCCGCCGTCGGCGACGGCTCCGCCTTCGGGCTGAACGTCACCTACATCCCGCAGAGCGAACCCCTGGGGCTCGCCCACGCCGTCCTCATCGCCCAACCCTTCCTGGGCGACGACGACTTCGTCATGTACCTCGGCGACAACTTCGTGCTCGACGGCATCACCGACGTCGTCGAGGAGTTCCGCAAGGACCCGCGCGACGCCCAGGTGCTGCTCACCCGGGTGGACAACCCCACGGCCTTCGGCGTGGCGGTCACCGACGACAAGGGCAACATCCTCGACCTGGAGGAGAAGCCCCGCACACCGCGCAGCGACCTGGCCATCGCCGGCGTGTACCTCTTCACGACGGCCGTCCACGAAGCGGTGCGGGCCATCCGGCCCTCCGCCCGCGGCGAGCTGGAGATCACCGACGCCCTGCAGTGGATGATCGACCAGGGCATGGCGATCCGCTCCACCGTCATCACCGGCTACTGGAAGGACACCGGCAACGTCACCGACATGCTGGAGGTCAACCGCACCCTGCTCGAACGCCTCCAGCCCAGCGTCGACGGCTACGTCGACGACGAGAGCGAGATCATCGGGCGCGTCCGCATCGAGCCGGGCGCCGAGGTCCGCCGCTCCCGCATCGTCGGCCCCGTCATCATCGGCGCCGGCAGTGTCGTCAGCGACTCGTACGTCGGCCCGTCCACCTCGGTCGCGGAGAACTGCCGCATCACCCACAGCGAGATCGAGTACTCGATCGTGCTGCGCGAGTCGTCCTTCGACCACATCCGGCGCGTGGCCGCCTCCCTCGTCGGCCGCAACGTCAAAGTCACCCTCGCCCCCGGACTGCCTGCCACCCACCGCCTCGTCATAGGCGACCACGGGCACGTCCAGCTGTCCTCATGAACCCCGTACGCGTCCTCGTGGTCACCGCGGTCGAGGCCGAGCGCGACGCCGTCGCGCGGGGCCTCGGCCCCACCGCGGCGGTCGGCTGCGGCGACCTGCCGGGCCGGGAGATGCTCCGCATCGGCTGCGCCAAGGACACCTCCACCGCGCCCGCCCCGCGCACCGCGGCCGGGCCGTGCACCGCCCCGCGCCAGCCGCTCAGCACCGACCTGGTGGCCGGCGGAGTGGGCCCCGCGGCCGCGGCCGCCGCGACCGACGCCGCACTCACCGTCGCGCACCTCCACGGAAACCCGTATCACCTGGTCATCTCCACGGGCATCGCCGGAGGCTTCGCGCCCATCGCCGACGTCGGATCCGTCGTCGTCGCCGACCGCGTCATCGCCGCCGACCTCGGCTGCCAGACCGCCGACGGATTCCTCTCCGTGGACAGCCTGGGCTTCGGCACCTCCGAACACGCCTGCGCACCCCACCTCTCGGCTGCCGTCGCCCGCGTCCTCGGCGCCGTCCACGCCCCCGTCCTGACCGTCTCCACCGTCACCGGCACGGCGGACCGTGCCCAGGACCTACGGCAACGCCACGGAGCCGCCGCCGAGGCGATGGAGGGCTTCGGAGTCGCCGAGGCCGCCGCCGTCCACGGCGTCCCGCTGCTGGAACTGCGCACCATCTCCAACGCCGTCGGCCCCCGCGACCGCGCCGCCTGGCGCATCCCCGACGCCCTCGCGGCGCTCCGGGACGCCTTCGGCGTCCTGCACAACGTGCTCGCCAGGGGCGCCCCACCGCCGTACACCTGAGAGATCCGGGCCCCGGACACGCGCCTGCACAGCGCCGTCCGGGGCCCCGGCACACCCGCGCCGGTCCCCCCGCCCCGGTCCCGGCCGTCGCTCCGGCCTGCGTGAATCGCGGGCCGTTCATGATTTCCAAGGGTTTCCCCAGACAACCCCGGTCGGGGCCGAGAAAGGCTCCCGCGCCGGGTCATGCTGTCCCCACCGCACGAGGAACACCCCCAGCGGCCGGATGCCGCAGGGCCCCACCAGCGTGCGCGACGACACGTTCCATCACCGAACCGAACAGCATGGGGGCAGTCCATGACGAATGAAGCGCAGCTTCGGGACTACCTCAAGCGGGTCACCGTCGATCTCCACAACACCCGTCGCCAACTGCGGCAGTTGGAGGCCCGCGAGCAGGAGCCCGTCGCCATCGTCGGCATGAGCTGCCGCCTGCCCGGCGGCGTCCGCACACCCGACGACTTCTGGGACCTGCTCGTCTCCGGCACCGACGCGGTGACGGACTGGCCCGCCGACCGCGGCTGGCCCACGGCCGCCGGGACCGACGGCGCCGACGGCCGCCGCCGCGGCGGCTTCGTGCACGACGCGGACCGGTTCGACCCCGCCTTCTTCGGCATCTCCCCGCGCGAAGCGCTCGCCATGGACCCGCAGCAGCGCCTGCTGCTCGAAGTCGTCTGGGAAGCCTTCGAGCGCGCCGGCATCGACCCCGCCGGCCTGCGGGGCAGCCGCTCGGGCGTGTTCGTCGGATGCAGCGACCAGGGCTACACCTCCGGGCTGCGCGAGGTCCCCGACGACGTCCGGGGCCATCTGCTCACCGGCAACTCCATGTCGGTCCTCTCCGGCCGGATCGCCTACACCCTGGGCCTGGAGGGTCCTGCCGTCACGGTCGACACCGCCTGCTCCTCCTCCCTCGTCGCCCTGCACCTGGCCGCCCAGTCGCTGCGCTCCGGCGAGTGCTCCCTCGCCGTCGTCGGCGGCGTCACCGTCATGTCCGGCCCCGGCGCCTTCATCGAGTTCGACCAGCAGGGCGGCCTGGCCGGCGACGGCCGCTGCAAGGCCTTCTCCGACGACGCCGACGGCACCGGCTGGGCCGAGGGCGCCGGAACGATCGTCGTCGAACGCCTCTCGGACGCCCGCCGCAACGGCCACCAGGTCCTCGCGGTACTGCGCGGCAGCGCGGTCAACCAGGACGGCGCCTCCAACGGCCTCACCGCCCCCAACGGCTCCGCCCAGCAGCGCGTCATCCTCGCGGCCCTCGCCAACGCCGGCCTGCCCGCCGCCGAGATCGACGCCGTCGAGGCCCACGGCACCGGCACCTCGCTCGGCGACCCCATCGAGGCCCAGGCGCTGCTCGCCACCTACGGCCAGGGCCGGCCCGCCGACCGCCCGCTGTTGCTCGGCTCGGCGAAGTCGAACATCGGCCACACCCAGGCCGCCGCGGGCGTCGTCGGCGTCATCAAGTCCGTACTCGCCCTGCGCCACGGCGTCCTGCCGCCCACCCTGCACGCGGAACGCCCCTCGCGACACGTCGACTGGAACGCCGGCCACGTCCGCCTGCTCACCGAGCCCGTCGACTGGCCCCACGTCGACCACCCGCACCGCGTCGGCGTCTCGGCCTTCGGCGTCTCCGGCACCAACGCGCACGCCGTCATCGAGCAGGCCCCCGAGCCCACCACCGAAGAGCCCCCCGCGCAGCCGGCCCCCCGCACCGCCCTGCCGGTCCTGCCCTGGCTGCTGTCCGCCCGCGACGAGGCCACCCTGCGCGCCCAGGCCGGCCGCCTCGCCGCCCACCTGACCACGCGGCCCGACACCGACCCCTACGACCTGGCCGCCTCCCTCGCCACCACCCGCACCACCTTCGAGACCCGAGCCGTCATCCAGGGCAACGACCACGCCGAACTCCTCACCGCCCTCGACGCGTTGGCGTCCGGCGACCCCGACTCCCACACCCTGACAGGCACCACCCGGGACGGCCGCACCGCCTTCCTGTTCTCGGGTCAGGGTGCGCAGCGGTTGGGGATGGGCCGTGAGTTGTACGAGGCTTTCCCGGTGTTCGCGGAGGCGTTCGACGCGGTGTGCGCTCACGCGGGAGGCGAGTTGCGTGATGTGGTCTTCGGCGGGGATGCGGAGCGGCTGGGTCGTACGGAGTGGACGCAGCCCGCGTTGTTCGCGGTCGAGGTGGCGTTGTTCCGTCTGGTGGAGTCGTTCGGGGTGCGTCCTGACGTCCTGATCGGGCATTCGATCGGTGAGGTCGCTGCTGCGCATGTGGCGGGTGTGTTGTCGCTGGAGGACGCCTGTGCTCTGGTCGTGGCCCGTGGCCGGTTGATGCAGGGGCTGCCGGTCGGTGGTGTGATGGTGGCGGTGGAGGCCACCGAGGAGGAAGTGGCCCCGCTGGTCGAAGGCCGTGCGGGCGAGGTGTCGATCGCGGCGGTCAATGGTCCTCGGGCGGTGGTGATCGCGGGTGTGGAGTCGGCGGTCGTCGACGTCGCGGAGGAGCTGAAGGCGCAGGGTCGGCGCGCGTCGCGGCTGCGGGTCTCGCACGCCTTCCACTCCCCGTTGATGGAGCCGATGCTCGATGCGTTCCGCCGGGTCGCGGAGGGCATCAGTTACGGTGCACCGTCGATCCCGGTCGTCTCGAACGTGACGGGACAGCTTGCTGCGGATGGGGAGTTGGCGTCGGCCGAGTACTGGGTGCGGCACGTCCGTGAGGCGGTTCGCTTCGCCGATGGGGTGGCTGCGCTCGTGGCTGAGGGTGTGACGCGTTTCCTGGAGATCGGACCTGACGGCACCCTCACCGCCCTCGCGCAGAGCTGCGCAGCGGACGATGCGCTGTACGTGCCGGTCCTCCGCAAGGACGGCCAGGAGACCCAGCACCTTGTGACGGCCCTCGCGCGACTGCACGTGAACGGGGCCCCGGTGGCGTGGAGCGCGCTGCTCCAGGGCGCCGGCACGGTCGAGTTGCCCACGTACGCCTTCCGCCGGGACCGCTACTGGCTGGAGCGTTCCTACGGCGAGGACGGATCGGCCGTCGACGTCACCGGCCCGCACCACACTGTCGTGTGGCGTACGGTCGCCGGTCTGCCCGAAGGTTCCCGACTGTCGGGGCGCTGGCTGTTCCTCAGGCCGGTTTCCCCGGACGGCTCCGACGGCTGGGACGGCGCGGTGACCGGTGCCCTGCTCGACGCAGGGGCGGAACTGGTCTTCGTCGAGCACCACCACAGCGACACCCGGGCCGAGTTGGCCCGCCGGATCGCCGTGGCCGTCGAGGAATCTCCGGTCACCGGTGTCGTCTCCGCGCTCGCTCTGGAGCGCGGCGAGAGCGGCGACGTGCCCGGCGGTGTACTCGCGACCACGGTGCTCGTCCAGGCGCTCGGTGACGCCGCTGTCGTGGCACCGCTGTGGACTCTGACCCGGGGAGCCGTCACCACGACGGCCGGCGATCCCGTCCTGGAACCGGACCAGGCCGCCGTCTGGGGTCTCGGCCGCGTCGTGGCCCTGGAGCACCCCGATCGCTGGGGCGGTCTCGTGGACCTTCCCCCGACGCTGGACGGACGCTCGGCGGCACGGCTCGTCACCCTGCTCGCCGAGGGCGCGAAGGCCGCGAGCCCGCAGGAGGACCAGGCCGCGATCCGTACCGGTGGTGTCCTGAGCCGTCGTCTTGTCCCGACCTCCCGCGTACCGGAATCGGTCTGGCAGCCGTCCGGCACGATCCTGGTGACCGGTGGCACGGGCGCACTGGGCGCCAGGGTGGCCCGGTGGGCCGCCCGGCAGGGTGCCGCGCACCTCGTCCTGGTCAGCCGCAGCGGAGCCCAGGCGCCGGGTGCCGAGGAGCTACGGCGCGAACTGTGCGACCTCGGCGCCGAAGTGACCCTGGCCGCTCTCGATCTGACGGACCGTGAGGCACTGCGGGCGCTGCTCGACGCCCACCCCGTGGACGCGGTCGTCCACACCGCCGGAGTGCTGGAGGACGGCGTTGTCGACGGCCTCACGCCGGGCGCGTTCAGGAAGGTCTTCGCCGCCAAGGTCACCGGTGCGCGCCACCTGGACGAGCTGACCCGGGACCGCGACCTCTCCGCCTTCATCCTCTTCTCGTCCTTCGCCGGCACGGTCGGCTCCGCCGGACAGGCCAACTACGCTGCTGCCAACGCCCTGTTGGACGCCCTCGCGGAGCGCCGCAGGAGCGAGGGGCTGCCCGCCACGTCGATCGCGTGGGGGCCCTGGGCCGGCGGCGGCATGGCCGCCGACGCCGACGCGGAGGGCCGACAGCTGCGCGGCGGCGTCGGCCTGCTCGACCCCGACCGGGCCCTGGACGCCCTCGCGGCCTGCGTCGCGGACGCATCCGCTGTCGCCTTCGTGGCCGACGTCGACTGGAGTCGCTTCGGCCCCGCCTTCACCGCGGTCCGGCCCAGCCCGCTCCTCAGCGAGGTGTACCGTGCCCCGGCCGGGTCCGAGATCACCGTCGAGGCCGTCACGACCGGGCTACAGGCCCGGTTGCGCGATCTCGCCCCCGAAGCCCGCCGGCGTGAACTCCTCACAGAGGTGCGCACCCGGGCTGCCGCGGCACTCGGGTACGCGGGTGCTGAGCAGGTCGGTG
>NZ_MLYN01000095.1:0-1560 GCF_001866675.1 Streptomyces sp. MUSC 14 | reverse complement strand
CCCGTTATGTTTTTCGCGGTCCTGCAAGAGGGCCGCTGGCCTCCGGGCCCGGCATGGCTGTTCCCCCCTGTCGAAGGCATGACCTGGGGGGTGGTGCCACCGGGTCCGAGAGGCGCCGTTGGAGACGCTGATGAGAGGTCCGACTACCGCCCAGCCGAGCGCAACGCCCGGCGCGTCGCAGGCGGCAGGTCTGCATAACGTGGATGCGCGCACGACGCCAACGCCCCGGCCAGCACCGTACAACCCCGTTCGGGAGGACGGCTTGAACGACAGCGACGAGATAGGCGTCTTCCTGGGCCTGGACGTCGGCAAGAGCCACCACCACGGGCACGGACTCACCCCCGCCGGCAAGAAGGTCTTCGACAAGCAGCTGCCCAACACCGAGCCGAAGCTGCGGGACGTCTTCGAGAAGCTGAAGACCAAGTTCGGCACCGTCCTGGTGATCGTGGACCAGCCCGCCTCGATCGGCGCCCTTCCGCTGACGGTGGCCCGCGGCACCGGCTGCAAGGTTGCCTATCTGCCCGGCCTGTCGATGCGGCGGATCGCCGACCTCTACCCGGGCGAGGCGAAGACCGACGCCCGCGACGCGGCCGTGATCGCCGACGCTGCCCGCGCCATGCCGCACACCCTGCGCTCGCTGGAACTCACCGACAAGATCACCGCTGAGCTCACGGTCCTCGTCGGCTTCGACCAGGACCTGGCTGCCGAGGCCACCCGCACCAGCAACCGGATCCGCGGCCTGCTCACCCAGTTCCACCCGTCCCTCGAACGAGTCCTCGGCCCCCGGCTCGACCACCAGGCCGTCACCTGGCTCCTCGAACGCTACGGATCCCCGGCCGCCCTGCGAAAAGCTGGACGCCGCAGGCTCGTCGAGGTGATCCGGCCCAAGGCCCCGCGCATGGCCACGCGGCTGATCGACGACGTCTTCGACGCCCTCGACGAGCAGACCGTCGTAGTCCCCGGCACCGGCACCCTCGACATCGTCATTCCCTCCCTGGCCCGCTCCCTCAGCGCCGTCCACGAACAACGCCGGGCCACAGAAGCCCAGATCAGCGCCCTGCTGGAGGCACACCCTCTTTCCAAGGTCCTGACGTCGCTGCCCGGCGTCGGCGTCAGGACCGCCGCCACGCTGCTGGTCACCGTCGGCGACGGCACCGGCTTCCCCACCGCCGCCCACCTGGCCTCCTACGCCGGCCTCGCGCCGACCACGAAGTCGTCCGGGACCTCGATCCACGGCGAACACGCACCACGCGGCGGCAACCGCGTCCTGAAACGCGCGATGTTCCTGTCCGCGTTCGCCGCCCTGCACGACCCCGCCTCCCGCACCTACTACGACAAGTGCCGAGCCCGAGGAAAGACCCATACCCAGGCACTTCTCCGCCTGGCCCGGCAACGGATCAACGTGCTCTTCGCGATGCTCCGCGACGGCACCTTCTACGAACCCCGAACCCCACGCCGTCAAGCCTTGAAACAAGGAAAGTGCTTGATTCGCGGGGGAGTTCACGGGGTGAAGCCACCCGTACCCGCTCAGACCGCGTCGGCACCACCACCGACACCGCC
>NZ_MLYN01000094.1:0-74775 GCF_001866675.1 Streptomyces sp. MUSC 14 | reverse complement strand
TCGTACTCGTACTCGTCGAGATTCTTCTCCCCCGTCGGGACCGACTCAGTTCCAGCCCCGCGAGTCCTGCTTGAGGGCGGTGTCGACGGTCAGGGCCGTCGCCACCACGAGGCTCAGCAGCGGCTCGGGCAGCTGGTAGTGGATCTGCAGGACGTAGTTGTCCGCGGTCGTGAACAGCGTCTTGGCGAGGCCTTCCCAGGTCTTGGTGATCCGGGCGACCTCGTTGTCCGCGTGGTCGACGATCGCGAAGTTCCAGGCCCGCCAGTTCTCCGCCTTGATCGCACCGACCTGCTGGCCGTTCGCGTTCATCGCGAAGTTGATCTTCCCGATCGCGTTCTGCTGGACGATCTCGCCGACGACCGAGCCGTCCGGGCGCGACACCACGACCCGGGACTTGAGGAACTTCGCGGGCCGGGTCAGCAGCAGCAGCGGCTGGCCGTGGGTGTCACGGATCTCCAGCTTGTGGGTCATGAACTGGTCGAAGCTGGAGACGAAGCGCAGGATCTTCTTCAGCACGCCCTGACCGACCTCGGTCACCGCGCCGATCTCGCGGCCGTTCTGGTCCATGACCTTGTACTCGTTGGTCACCTCGACCAGCTTGGCCTTCTGGTTCACGACCAGGACCGGCTCGGTGAACAGGGTGCCGCCGCCCGGACCGGCCGCCTGGACCCCGGCCTGCTGCTGCACCTGGCGCTGCACCCTGGCGTCGGCCCCCTGCTGCTGCGGGGCGCCGAACTGCGGGCCGGGAGCCTGCTGAGCCGCACCGTACTGCTGAGGTGCGGCCTGCTGCTGGGGCGCGGCCTGCTGCTGCGGGACCTGACCTGCGGGTGCCTGGGCGGGGTTGGTGTGCTGGGTCCACTGCGTGCCGTCCCAGTAGCGGAGCGTCTGGGGCGCTCCGTGCGGATCCGGATACCAGCCTGCAGGAGTGTTCGATTGCGTGGTCACCGGGGCACACTACCCTGATATGACCGGTACCCGACCAGCCCGCACGGAGCGGTGTTCATCGGTCGTTCACTCCGCCGCGATCGCCGGGTCGCTGACGCCGGGCCGGCCGTTCTCGACGTGTCCGGCGAAGCCGCGCAGGAAGGCCGGGTCGCCCTCGCAGGTGACGGTAACGTCGTACCAGCGCTTGCTCACCGTGAGGTCGACGGTGTGCCGCACGCGCGCGCCGGGCCGGACGGTCACCGTGGCCGGGTGGCCGCCGTAGCCGCTCGTCACCTTCAGCCGCACCGTGCCGGAGCCCTGGTTGGTGAAGGTGAGTTCCAGGTGGTCGCCCGCGGTCCGGGCGGTCGCCTCCGGTCCGGCCGTCCTGCCCTTGCCCTTGAAGACGCGCAGGAAGCCGTTGGGTCCGTGCACCGTGAGGTCGTGGGAGCCGCCGGAGTAGACGGAGTTCCAGGTGTCGGAGAGGGTCTTGCCGGCCTCGGTGGTGTAGGTCCAGGGGCCGTCGGTGCGGTTGCCGGAGGTGACGAGGAAAGCCGCGCCCGCGTGCGCCCCCGAGGCGAACGTGAGCGTGATCCTGCCGGTCCCGGCGTCCGACGAACCGTCCACCACCGGCGCGTACTTCAGCGGGCGGGTGGGCCGGTGACCGCGCTCCTGCCTGGGCAGCGAGCCGGTGGCCGGGGGCTTCGGCACGTAGTCCGGGTGGCGGTTGTGGTCCGGCGGCTGGTAACCGGCCGTGGACGGCAGCGCGACCGGCTCGGTGTCCTTGCGGGAGAAGTCGAAGGCGCTGGTCAGGTCACCGGTGACAACGCGCCGCCAGGGCGAGACGTTCGGCTCGTGCACCCCGAAGCGGCGCTCGATGAAGCGGATGATCGAGGTGTGGTCGAACGTCTCGGAGCAGACGTAACCGCCCTTGCTCCACGGCGAGACGACGAGCATCGGCACGCGCTGGCCGAGCCCGTAGGCGCCCGCGACGTGCCCGGCGTCGCCCTTGAACAGGTCGAGCGAGGCATCCACGGTGGACCTGCCCTGCGCGGCCGAGGCCGGCGGGAAGGGCGGGACGACGTGGTCGAAGAAGCCGTCGTTCTCGTCGTAGGTGATGAACAGCGCGGTCCTGGCCCAGACGTCCGGGTCGGAGGTGAGTGCGTCCAGCACCTGGGAGACGTACCAGGCGCCGTAGTTCGCGGGCCAGTTGGGGTGCTCGGTGAAGGCCTCGGGAGCGACGACCCAGGAGACCTGGGGCAGCCTGCCGGCCTTGACGTCGGCCTTCAGCTGGTCGAAGAAGCCCTCGCCCTTCGTCGCGTCGGTGCCGGTGCGGGCCTTGTCGTACAGCGGGTCGCCGGGCTTGGCGTCGCGGTACTGGTTGAAGTAGAGCAGCGAGTTGTCGCCGTAGTTGCCGCGGTAGGCGTCCTGGATCCAGCCCCAGGAGCCGTGCGCGTCGAGGCCGTCGCCGATGTCCTGGTAGATCTTCCAGGAGACCCCGGCCTTCTCCAGACGCTCCGGGTACGTCGTCCAGCCGTAGCCCTTCTCGTCGTTGCCGAGGACCGGGCCGCCGCCCTGGCCGTCGTTGCCGACGTAACCCGTCCACATGTAGTAGCGGTTCGGGTCGGTCGAGCCCATGAACGAGCAGTGGTAGGCGTCGCAGAGCGTGAAGGCGTCGGCGAGCGCGTAGTGGAACGGTATGTCCTCGCGGGTCAGGTACGCCATGGTCGTGGTGCCCTTGGCCGGCACCCACTTGTCGTACTTGCCGCCGTTGAAGGCCTGGTGCGTGTCGTTCCAGCCGTGCGGAAGGTCCTGGATGAAGGCGAGGCCCAGGTCGTCGGCGTCGGGGTGGAAGGGCAGGATGTCCCTCGTGCCGTCGGACTGCTTCCAGACGGAGGTGCCGTTCTGCGCGACCGAACGCGGGTCGCCGAAGCCCCGGACGCCGCGCAGCGAACCGAAGTAGTGGTCGAAGGACCGATTCTCCTGCATGAGGACGACGATGTGCTCGACGTCCTGGAGGGTCCCGGTGCGGTGGTGGGCGGGCAGGGCGGCCGCGCGCTGGATGCTGCCGGACAGTGCGGTGAACGCCGTGGTCGCGCCCGCGAGTTGAAGGAAACGGCGCCGGTTGACTTCGGCCATGGGTGTTCTGGTCCTCTCGTCCTGACGTACGTGATGCCGTCGAGTGGTCGTCGTGCTGTCGTGCGAATGACGGAATCTGCGCGGAGCGAGTGTTCCAAGAGCAACAAACGTCAGGGAAGGGTCTGATGGCGCCCATGTGAAACTCGGCGGTCCGAGAGGTGCTCCGCCGGTCATGATCGGCTGGGATCATGACCGGCGGACGAAACCGCATACGCGGGACGTAACGGTCAGATCGACCGGGCGAGGCGGTCGGCGAGCAGCTTGGCGAAACGCGCCGGATCGGCCAGGTCCCCGCCCTCCGCGAGCAGGGCGGTGCCGTACAGCAGCTCGGCCGTCTCGGTCAGCTCCGGGGCGTCGACGCGCTCCTCGTGCGCCGCCCGCAACCCGCTGACCAGCGGGTGGCCGGGGTTCAGCTCCAGGATCCGCTTGACCGGCGGGAGTTCCTGGCCCATCGCCTTGTACATCTTCTCCAGCGCCGGCGAGATGCCGTCGGCGTCGCTGACCAGGCAGGCCGGCGAGCTGGTCAGGCGGGTGGTGAGCCGTACGTCCTTGACGTCGTCCAGCGTCTCGCCCAGCCAGGTCAGCAGGCTCGCGTAGGCGCCGGACTTCTCCTCGGACAGCTCCTCGTCCTCGCCCGCGGGCAGGTCGACGGCGCCGCGCGCGACGGACTGGAACTCCTTGCCGTCGTAGGCGCCCACCGCGTCCACCCAGACCTCGTCCACCGGGTCGGTGAGCAGCAGGACCTCGTACCCCTTGGCCTTGAAGGCCTCCAGGTGCGGGGAGTTCTCGACCTGGGCGCGGCTCTCGCCGGTCATGAAGTAGAGCTTGTCCTGGCCGTCCTTCATCCGGGAGATGTAGTCGGCGAGACTCGTCGGCTCGTCGCCCGCGGTGGTGGCGAACGAGGCGATGTCGAGGATGGCCTGGTGGTCCTCGCTCGCGTCGAGCAGGCCCTCCTTGACCGCGGGGCCGAACTCCCGCCAGAACGTGCGGTACTTGTCGGCGTCGTTCGTCATCAGGTCCTTGACGGTGGACAGGACCTTCTTGGCGAGACGGCGCCGGATCAGCTGGATGTGCCGGTCCTGCTGGAGGATCTCGCGGGAGATGTTCAGCGACAGGTCGGCCGCGTCCACGACACCCTTGACGAACCGCAGGTGGGACGGCAGGAGTTCACGCGTGTCGTCCATGATGAACACACGCTTGACGTACAGCTGGATGCCGTGGCGTGCGTCGCGCTGGAACAGGTCGTGCGGGGCACGCGCGGGGAGGAACAGCAGCGCCTCGTACTCGAACGTGCCCTCCGCCCGCATCCGGATCGTCTCCAGCGGGTCGGTCCAGTCGTGGCTGATGTGCCGGTAGAACTCCCGGTACTCCTCGTCCGCGACCTCGGAGCGCGGCCGCGCCCACAGGGCCTTCATCGAGTTGAGGGTGTCGTCGCCCATCCGGATCGGGAAGGCGATGAAGTCGGAGTACCGCTTGACGATCTCCCGGATCTTCCACTCGTCGACGTAGTCGTGGAGGGCGTCCTCCTCGTCCGCCGGGCGCAGGTGCACGGTGACCGCCGTGCCCTCCGGGGCGTCCTCGACGGTCTCGATGGTGTAGGTGCCACCGCCGTCCGACTCCCAGCGCACACCGGTCTCCTCACCGGCCCTGCGGGTGAGCAGGGTGACCTTGTCGGCCACCATGAAGACGGAGTAGAAGCCGACGCCGAACTGGCCGATGAGCTCGGCCGATCCGGCGCTCTCCCCGCTCTCCTTCTCGCTCCCCTTCGCCTTCTCCTTCATCCGCCGCAGCGTCTCGGCCGTACCGGAGCGGGCGATGGTGCCGATCAGTCCGACGACGTCCTCGCGGGTCATGCCGATGCCGTTGTCACGCACGGTCAGCGTGCGGGCGTCCTTGTCGGCCTCGACGGCGATGTGCGGGTCCTCGCCGCGCAGACGGTCGTCGGTGAGGCCGGCCAGACGGCGCTTGTCCAGGGCGTCGGAGGCGTTGGAGATGAGCTCCCGCAGGAAGATGTCCTTGTTCGAGTAGATCGAGTGGACCATCAACTGCAGGAGCTGCCGCGCTTCGGCCTGGAACTCCAGCGTCTCGGTGGTCATTGCGTCCTTCTCCTCACATGGTGTGCGCACGTGCGGGGCAGCCCGCACCGTGGGACCGGGGTGTCCGGTCAGTCCTCGATCCAGCCGTGCCGCCTGGCGAACAGGGCCAACTGCCGTCGTACGGCGATGATCTGCTGCCCCGTCAGATCGGGGACGGAGGTCAGCAGCAGCTCCGTCACCTCGCGCGTGTACTCGGCCGAGCCGAGCACGTCGCACATCGGCTCCTGGCCCTCCCCGGCAGCCGCGGAACTCCCCGGGGCCACGGAACTCGCCGGAGCCACGGAACTCACCGGAGCCGCGAAGACCGCGGCAGCCTCAGGAGTCCCGGTGACGCTCTCGGCCGGCCGCGCCGGCCCGGTCCCCTGCTCCTGTGCGAACCGGACGGACGAGGCCTTCAGCCCCCGTCCGCCGTTCTCGATCTCGAACTCCACCGACAGCCCCGAGCGCACGGACGACTCGGGGATCAGCAAGTCGTTCACATGCAGGAAAACGTCTTCCCCACCCTGCTCCGGCGCGATGAAGCCGTACCCGCGCATCCCGTCGAAACGGATCACCCGACCGACAGCCATCCACAACCCCCACACTCACTCAGCCAAACCCAACCTCGTACTGACGCCCAGCGTACGCGACTTGGCAGACGGCGCGGACGGCGCTGATCCGCCACGACGCAGGAGGTTTCCGTCAGCCGGAAGGAGCGTCGCGGCCCCGCCGGACGCTCCCCGACGATGCCACCACCACGACAGACAGGGGCCGGCCCGATGCCCCGTGCAACCGCCATCGCGAGAAACCAGTGGTACGTCGCCGCCCACAGCCACGAGGCCGGGCCCGCGCCGCCCGGCCGGACCATCCTCGGTGAGCCGCTCGCCCTCTACCGCACCGAGGAGGACGGCAGCCCGGTCGCGCTGCACGACCGATGGGTCCCCGCCGCTGTCCGCTCCCTCGAGACCGCCTCGACCGGAACCGGATCGTCTGCGGCCGTCACGGCTTCGCCTACGACCGCACCGGCACCTGTGTGTACTGCCGGCCCAGAAACGCGTCGTTTCTGCTCCAGCACCGGGTAGGGGGCGACGCAGGCGGTGTGCGGGTTGCACCGAGGGGGCCTGCGGCACCTGTGACACGGATGTACGCGAGGGCACCCGGGACCACCGGGACCCGGTCCTCGGCGAGGAGGAACGGGCGGCCGGTGACAGGATGATGACCTGCGCGTCCCGGTGCCGGGGCACCCGCCCGGCACTGGATCTCTGAAACCTTCCGTCAGCTCGTCAGATACGCCTCCACCTCACTGAACTGCCCTGCGGGCCAGCCCGAGTTGGCGCTGACGGTCAGCCTGAGCCAGCGCAGGTTCGTGCCGTCCGGCAGGGACACGGTCGCGGTGTTTGCGGTGGCCGGGTCGAAGCGGTAGCCCTGGGCGCCGACGACGGTGGCGTACGACGAGCCGTCGGTGCTGCCGAGCACGGTGACGGTCTGGGTGCGTGCGCCCCACGCCGAGGACGGCGGCAGCTTCAGCACCAGCCGGCGCACCGCGTAGGGCGAGCCGAGGTCGACGGTCCAGGACTGCGGGAAGGCGTTGTTGGTGGACTCCCAGTAGGAGCTCGCGTCGCCGTCCACCGCCTTGCCGGGGGTGTAGACGTCCTGGGAGCCGGTGGCGGTCGCCGGGCGGCCCTTCGCGAGGTTGCGGTTCGGGTCGGGGTCGGGGTTCCCCTGCCCGGGCTGCGGCCAGGTGGAGCAGTCCGACCAGGCGCTGTTCCAGCCGGAGTTGCCGCCGGCGTCGGTCAGGGCGAAGGAACCGGAGCCCGCCGGGTAGGGGCAGTTGTAGACGCCGGCGGCGCCGACCTGGGTGGCGGTCACGTTCTTGAAGGTCGCCGCGCCCTGCGCCTCGGCCTGGACGACGAGGGTGCCGGTGTTCCGCACGGTCGCGCCCGTCACGTCGACGTTCCTCACCGGGTAGCCCTGCCCGCCGCCGGAGACGAACTCGAAGGCGCTGTACGGGCTGTCGGTGATCGTCGTGTCGGTGATGTTCACGGTGGCGTTGATCGCGCTGTCGTAGGAGTCGACGCGCAACGCGCCCATCGGATGGTTCCAGTTGGGGTTCATCGCGCCGGTGCGGACCAGGGTGTTGCCGTCGACGGTGATGGTGCCGGACAGCGGGGAGAAGGGGTCGAGGAACTTCTGGTTGGAGATCGCGATACCGCTGCCGAGGGCGTTGGTGTCGGAGATCAGGTTGTTCTTCACGGAGAGGTCGGTGCCGCCGTAGATCGCGATGCCGTTGGCGAGGTTGGGCTGCGAGATCGTGTTGTTCTCGAAGCTGGAGTTCGTGTCCGGGGAGTAGAGCGACCACATGGCGAGCGCGTCGTCGCCCTGGTTGCGCAGGAAGTTGTCGCGGACGACGACGCCCTTGGCGGAGCCGTTGAGGTTGATGCCGTCGGCGGTGGTGTCGAGGATGCGGTTGTTCTCCACCACCAGGTTGTCGTTGTCACCCATCAGCCACATGCCGCACTTCATGTGCTGGATCCACATGCCGGAGACGGACGAGTCCGGGCCGAGGGAACCGTTGACGAAGTTGTCCGGACTGGAGTCGACGCGCTCGGTGACCTCGCCGATGACCGCGAAGTCCTTGATGTGGACGTTGCCGGCAGAGCTGGACTGGTCGATGAAACGGGAGGTGTGCACGACCGAGTACCAGCTGCCCGCGCCCTGAAGGGTCACGTTCTGTACGCCGCCGAGCGAGGACGTGATCCGGTAGTCGCCCGGCGGGATCCACACGGTGCCGCCCTGGGCGGCGGCGATGGCGTCCCGGAAGGCCTGGGTGGAGTCGCCGGCGCCGGTGGGGTCGGCGCCCTTGGCCACGACGGACACCGAGCCGGCGGGCTGCGTGGCGGTGGCCGGGACCTGCTCGAAGTCGGCGACGTCGACCGTGACCTGTGTACCGGTCGCCACGAACGCGACCGTGTCGCCGGGCTGCACGTCCTGGCCCAGCAGCATCCGGGCGTCGTCGAAGAAGTGGTGCGTCCTGGAGCCGGGGATCCAGCCGGTGTCGACGTAGGAGTACTTCGACGTGACCGGAAGGGTTTTCGCGAGCCTGGTGCCGTTGACGTACACGTCGAGCGATCCGGACTGACCGTCCGGGACGCTGTATGCGACATTCACCGCATTGGACGCACGCGGCACGGTGAACTCCACTCGCTGCCCCGCCGCCAGCCGGACGGCCTGCCGCCCCGAGGCCTCCGAGGCGAGCGTGCCCTGCGTGTAGTCGGGGCCGATCCTGGTGCCGGTCGTGGTCGCCGACTCGGCCTCGACGGAGGTGAAGGGCAGGGCGGCTCCCGAGACGGCGGCGTGCGCGGCGGGCGCCACGGCGGTGAGCATGCCGGCTGCGAGGGCGACCACCGCGCCCAAGGTTGGCATGCGCCTGACATATCGGACGCTATTGGTGTGCATGTGCTGATCCCTTCGGGGTGGGGTGCGGGAGACAGCTCGTACGCGACCGGCTCAGACGCGCAGCCAGGCCGCCGTGTCCTGCGGCAGCCGGCCCGCCTCGTCCAGCGGACCGCTGCTCAGCAGGAGTCGGGAGTGCGCGGGGAGGACGGCGGGCGTGGGCGCGAGGTTCACCACGCATACCGCGCCCTCCGCTCGGGCGAAGGCGAGCACACCGTCGGGGGCGGGCAGCCAGGTCAGGGAGGCGTCACCGAAGACCGGGCGGAGGGCGATGGCTTCGCGGTAGAGGGAGAGCATGGAGTCGGGGTCCCGCTGTTGACGGTCGACCGCATACGATGTCCAGTCGACCGGCTGCGGCAGCCACGGATCCTGTGTACTGAATCCCGCATACGGCATACCGTCGACCCACGGCAGCGGCACCCGGCAGCCGTCGCGCCCGGGGTCCGCTCCATCCGATCTGTGGTACATCGGATCCTGTATGCGGGCGACCGGGATCTCGGCCTCCGGCAGCCCCAGTTCCTCCCCCTGGTACACGTACACCGATCCCGGCAGCGCCAGCGACAGCAGCGCGGCGGCCCGGGCCCGCCGGGTGCCGAGGATCAGGTCGGTCGGCGTGCCGAAGGCCTTGGTGCCGAAGTCGAAGGCGGTGTCCGCACGGCCGTAGCGGGTGACCGTGCGGGTGACGTCGTGGTTGCACAACACCCAGGTGGGCGGGGCGCCGACGGGGGCGTGCTCGGCGAGGGTGGTGTCGATCGCGGTGCGCAGGCGTGGCGCGTCCCAGGGGCAGGACAGGAAGGAGAAGTTGAAGGCGGTGTGGAGTTCGTCGGGGCGCAGGTAGCGGGCGAGGCGTTCGGCGTCGGGGAGCCAGACCTCGCCGACGAAGACGCCGTCGTACGCGTCCGCGAGGCGCCGCCAGGAGCGGTAGACGTCGTGGAGTTCGTCGCGGTCGACGAAGGGGTGCGGGTGCGGGCGCGAGGCCAGGTCGGGCAGGTCCGGGTCCTTGGCGAGCAGGGCGGCCGAGTCGATGCGGACGCCGGCGACGCCCCGCTCGAACCAGAAGCGCAGGATGTCCTCGTGCTCCCGGCGGACCGCCGGGTGGGCCCAGTTGAGGTCCGGCTGCCCGGGGGTGAACAGGTGCAGGTACCAGTCGCCGTCCGGGAGCCGGGTCCACACCGGTTCGGTGGAGCCGGTGAACTGTGACGGCCAGTCGTTGGGCGGGAGTTCGCCGTGCGTGCCGCGCCCGGGCCGGAAGTGGAACAGGGCGCGCTCCGGGCTGCCGGGGCCGGCGGCGAGCGCGGCCCGGAACCACGGATGCCGGTCGGAGACGTGGTTGGGCACGATGTCGACGATCGTGCGGATGCCCGACTCGCGTGCCTCGGCGATGAGTTTCTCCGCCTCGGCGAGGGTGCCGAAGGCCGGGTCGATGGCGCGGTAGTCGGCGACGTCGTAGCCGCCGTCCGTCATCGGCGACCGGTACCAGGGGCTGAACCACAGGGCGTCCACGCCGAGTCCGGCGAGGTACGGCAGCCGGGCGCGGACGCCCGCCAGGTCGCCGGTGCCGTCGCCGTCGCCGTCCGCGAAGCTGCGGACGTAGACCTGGTAGATGACGGCGGTGCGCCACCAGTCGCGGTCCTTGCGGGCAGGGGTGGGCTGTCCCACGGGGCTTCCCTTTCTGTCGGCGGTACGGCGGTGTCAGCCCTTGGTGCTGCCCGCGCTGATCCCGGCGATGATGTGCCGCTGGAAGACGAGGAACAGCGCCACCATCGGGATGCTGGCGATCACCATCGCGGCGAGGAGCACGGTGAGCTGGATGTTCTGCGACAGCTGGACGAGGGCCACGCTGATCGGCTGCTTGTCGGTGTCGGAGAAGACCATCAGCGGCCACAGGAAGTCCTGCCAGACGGCGACCAGCGCGAAGATGGACACGACGCCGAGCACGGGCCGGGACATGGGCAGGACGACCGACCACAGGGTGCGCAGTCTCCCGGCGCCGTCGATCTCGGCGGCCTCCAGGACGTCGCGCGGCAACTGGTCGAAGAACCGTTTGAGCAGATAGAGGTTGAAGGCGTTGGCGACGGCCGGCAGCCAGATGGCGAGGGGGTCGTTGAGCAGACTGGTGTGGATCAGCGGCAGATCGGCGACGGTCAGGTACTTCGGTACGACCAGGGCCTGCGCCGGGACCATGAGGGTGGCGAGGATGCCGCCGAGGATCACCTTGCCGAAGGCCGGTCGCAGGCGGGACAGGGCGTAGGCGGCGGCCGTGCAGAACACCAGCTGGCACGCCCAGGCGCCGGCGGCCTGGACGGCGGTGTTCCCCAGGTGCTGCGGGAGTTGCATCAGGTCCCAGGCGTCGGTGTAGCCGCCGAGGCGCCAGTGGTGCGGGACGAGTGCCGGCGGGGTCCGGGCCACCTCGTCGGGTGACTTCATCGCGCCGGTGACCATCCAGTAGACCGGGAAGAGGAAGGCGAGCACGAAGAGGACGACGACGGCCGTGAACGCGGTCCAGTAGAGCGCCCTGCCGCGCGGGCGGGCGAGGGTGGCCGGGGAGATCAGGGTCCGGGTGGTCATGCCGTGTCCCCCTCGCTTCGGGTGAGCCGGAGGTAGCCGGCGGAGAACGCGCCGAGCAGGACCAGCAGCATGACGCTGAGGGCGCAGGCGCCGCCGAAGTCGTTGTAGAGGAAGGCGTATTTGTAGATGAGGTAGAGGACGGTGACGGTGGCGTTCTCGGGGCCGCCGCCGGTGATGACGAACGGTTCGGTGAACACCTGCATGGTGGCGATGATCTGAAGGAGCATCAGCATCAGGATGACGAACCGGGTCTGCGGGACGGTGACGTGCCGGATGCGCTGGAGCAGGTTCGCGCCGTCCAGTTCGGCGGCCTCGTACAGCTCTGCGGGGATGGACTGCAGGGCGGCGAGGTAGATCAGGACGGTGCCGCCCATGGTGGCCCACGTGGCCACGATCACCAGGGAGACCAGGGCGGTGTCGGTGCCGTTGGACCAGTTCGAGGTGGGCAGGTGGAGGAAGCGCAGCGCCTCGTCGGCGAGGCCGGCCCCGGGGTCGTAGAACCACTTCCACAGCAGGGCGCTGACCACCGGCGGGATCATCACCGGCAGATAGACCACGACCCGGAAGAAGGCCTTGGCGTGCCGCAGTTCGTTCAGGACGAGGGCGAGGAGGAAGGGGACGGCGAAGCCGATGAGCAGGGCGAGCAGGGTGAAGACGAGCGTGTTGCGCCAGGCCGCGCCGAACTCGGGGTCGTGCAGGACGCGGGTGAAGTTGGCGGTGCCGGCCCACTGGGGTTTCGAGCCGGGTGTGTACTTCTGGAAGGCGATGACGACCGCGCGGACCGCCGGGTACCAGGAGAACAGGGCGAAGCAGACGAGGGCGCCGAGGAGGAAGGCGTAGGCGCGGGCCTGGTCGGCGATCCGGCGCCGCCTCCGGCGCCCTGCCGGGGGCGGCGCCGGGTCCGGGAGGTCGGCGGCCCTCGGCACGGGCCGCCGTTCGGCCGTCTTCGTCATCGCTCTCAGCCCCGGGCCAGGATGCTGTCGATCTTGCCGGAGGCGTCCTTCAGGAGCTGGTCGATGTCGGCGTCCTTCTCGGTGAGGACGGCGGAGACGGCGGAGTCGAGGACGGAGTAGATCTGCTGGGCGTCCGGCGGCTCGATCTTCATCGCCAGGTGCTGGCCGCCGTCGAGGAAGGCCTGGTAATTGCCCACCGGGACATTGGAGTTGGCTTTCTTGGCCTGCTGGTCCCTGGCGTCGGCGGCGCCGGTGAACAGGCGTGGTTCGGGCAGTCCGACGGGGGCGTCGTGCTGCTTGGCGCGGGCGTAGTCGCCGAGGAATCCCGATCCGGGGGTGAGGAACATGTGGTCCAGCCACTTCAGTCCGGCGCGGATCTGGGCGGGCGTGTCGTGCGTGTTGAACATGTAGCCGTCGCCGCCGATGAGCGTGCCCTTGCCGCCGGGCATGGGGCCGATGGCGATATCGTCGTAGTGCGCGCCCTTCTCCTTGACCAGGATCGGGATGTTGTCCGGGGCGGCGAGGTACATGCCGAGCCTGCCCGAACCCATCATCTGCTGCACGTCGTTGATGACGAGGAGCTGCTTGCTGCCCATGGAGTCGTCGGTCCACCGCATGTCGTGCAGGTTCTGCAGGACGGCGTGGGCCTCGGGGGTGTCGATGGTGGCCTTCTTGCCGTCGGGGGTGACGACGTCGCCGCCCTGTGAGTACAGCTCGGCGGTGAAGTGCCAGCCGCCCTGGTTCTGTGCGCTGTAGTCGGCGTATCCGACGGTGCCGCCGCCGAGGGCGGCGATCTTCTTGGCGTCGGCGCGGACCTCGTCCCAGGTGGTGGGCGGCCGGTCGGGGTCGAGGCCGGCTTTCTGGAAGAGTGTGCGGTTGTAGATCAACCCCATACTGTATCCGGTACGCGGTATACCGTAGACCTTTCCGTCGACGGTGTAGATGTCCCGCAGTTGCTTCTGCAGGGTGTCGTAGGACGGCAACTCCTTCAGGTACGGCGTGAGATCGGCCGCCTGGTGGATGTCCACGACATGCCGGGCGTCGGTGAAGTAGGTGTAGAAGACGTCTTCCATCTGGCCGCCGGCGAGCTTGGCGTCGAAGGTCTTCGGGTCCTGGCAGGGGAAGGCGTCGTGCGCGACGACGTCGATGTCCGGGTTCTGCTTCTCGAAGGAGGCGACGTCCGCCTCGAAGAAGCCGCGGTCGACCTTGGCGCTCCTGGGCGGCTCGCAGTTGACGGTGATGCGGGTCGTGCCGCTCGCCGAGCCGTCGCCGCCGGACCCGCAGGCGGTGGCGGCGAGGGCGAGCGAGGAACAGACGCCGATCGCGACGACGGTACGGCGGAACCCGGTGCTTCTCATCGGTGGACCCCCTGATGGCACTCGTGGCAGGAGCGGTGGGCGCCGCACACTCAAGCACCGCCGACATCGTGCCGCAAGATGTCGCGTGAACTCTGTAATTATTCGACAGCGCTTCGGATCTTCTCGATCCGTGCCCGGAACTCAGTCGCGCGGGGCCTGCGCGGTCGAGCCGCGGACCACCAACTCAGGCTCGAACAGCAGCTCTTCGGCGGGTACGGCGGTGCCGCCGATCCGCGTGTTCAGCAGCTCGACGGCCGCGCGGCCCATGGCCTCGATGGGCTGGCGGACGGTGGTCAGCGGGGGCTCGGTGCAGTTCATGAAGGCGGAGTCGTCGTAGCCGACGACCGAGATCCGGCCCGGGACGTCGTACCCCTTGCGGCGCGCGGCCCGGATCGCGCCGAGCGCGAGGGGGTCGCTGGCGCAGACGATGCCGGTCACCCCGCGGTCGATCAGCCGGGCCGCCGCCGCGTGCCCGCCCTCCAGGGAGAAGATCGCGCGCGCCACGAACTCCTCCGGAAGATCGGGGCGGATCGCACGCGCGGCGGCCAGTTTGCGCGCCGAGGGCACATGGTCGCCGGGGCCGAGGACGAGGCCGATGCGCTCGTGGCCGAGGGAGGCCAGATGCCGCCAGGCCTGCTCGACGGCGACGGCGTCGTCGCAGGACACGCGGGGGAAACCGAGGTGCTCGATGGCCGCGTTGACCAGCACGACGGGGATGTTGCGCTCGGCGAGCAGCCGGTAGTGGTCGTGCGGGGCGTCGGCCTGCGCGTACAGGCCGCCGGCGAACACGACGCCGGAGACCTGCTGCTGCAGCAGCAGCTCGACGTAGTCCGCCTCCGACACACCGCCCTTGGTCTGCGTGCACAGCACCGGCGTGAGCCCGAGCTGGGCGAGCGCGCCGCCGATGACCTCGGCGAACGCGGGGAAGATGGGGTTCTGCAACTCCGGCAGGACCAGGCCGACGAGCCGGGCGCGTTCGCCGCGCAGCTGGGTGGGGCGTTCGTAGCCGAGGACGTCGAGCGCTGCCAGCACCGCCTGCCGGGTGGCGTCCGAGACCCCGGGCTTGCCGTTGAGCACCCGGCTGACCGTGGCCTCACTGACCCCGACCTTCTTCGCCACTTCCGCAAGTCGTCGCGTCATGAACGCAAGCGTAGCGCAAGCAATGCAAACGACTTGCGTAGGGAATGAGCACTTCCGACCTGGCGCTCCCCGACCTGGCGCTCCCCGACCCGGTGCTCCTCGATCTGGTGATGCCGACCCGGCGCCGCCGGTGACCTGAACACCGGCGGTGCCGGGTCAGTCCTGGGGTGCGGGTACGACCGTGAGGTGGGCCGCCGTACCGCGTGCGCGCCGCGGGCGGCGCACGGGGGCCGCGGGGCGGCGGGCGTCGCGCAGGACCATCGTCAGGCGCCGGTAGCCGACCTCGCGCAGGGCCTGCGGGGTCTCGTCGACGATCCGGCACTCGGTGGGGCCCCGGCGCGGGTCGGGGTGGTGCAGCAGCCGGACGGCGCCGTCGAGCCGGGTGGCGTGCTCGCCGACGGCCCGCATCCAGTGCGGCAGGCCCTGCCGGTAGGCGGCCTCCATGATCGGGTCCTGGGCGATGTCCCGGCGGACGGCCTGGAGTTCGTGGTCGTGGCCGTACGTCTCCAGCGCGGTCCTCAGGTGCGCCAGCATCGGCAGGCACCAGCCCGGCTCGTGCTCGCCGAGGACCTCGGCCGCGTCCGGGTGGAAGAGCACGAACCGCAGGAAGTTGTCCCCGGGCATGGCCGTCGGATGCGGGCGCACACCGCGGAAGAGTGTGGCGTAGGCGCCGTTGGCCATGACCACGTCCCAGCGGTGGTCCACGACCAGGGAGGGCAGCGCGAGCGATTCCAGCAGTACGGCGTAGTCCTGGAGATATGCCTGGGTGTCGC
Organism: Streptomyces sp. MUSC 14; assembly: GCF_001866675.1. Classification (NCBI taxonomy): domain Bacteria; kingdom Bacillati; phylum Actinomycetota; class Actinomycetes; order Kitasatosporales; family Streptomycetaceae; genus Streptomyces; species Streptomyces sp. MUSC 14. The sequence goes on along the minus strand of NZ_MLYN01000094.1, from coordinate 59,395 downwards.
ACGCATCGGGGACGGGCCGCGGTGCCGGCCGCTGCCCTCCTGCCTGATGTGCCATCGGGAGGTCACCCCTCTTGCCTCTGCGGCCTGACGCGGCCCCTGCGATCCTGCGACTCGGTCCTGTGGGATGTCAACTATCGTGGCATTTCCTGCCTGTTGACGGCTGAAATTCGCCACAGTTGTGGCGACACCTGGATGTGAGTTCGAGGCACCGGCTACTCTCCGGGAACATCACGGCGACCGCTCAGGAGAAGCCGGGAAACACGGACGCATCCGGGACGCACGGACGCATCGGAAACCCTCGAGAGACGTAGGAGTTCTGTCGGTGACGGATGGCTACGAGGATCCGGGCGCCACGGCGACCGCCCAGCTGCCGGCCGTCGTCGCCCGCGTCACCGCGCTCGCCGACCGACTCGGTGTGCCGCACTGCGAGGTCTTCTGCGTCGGACGGCTCTCCGTGGCCTGCGGCGTCCCCGAGCCGGTGGTCAAGGCCCTGCTCAGCGGGCGCCCCGCGGGCGAACCTGATGTCCAGGCACGCTTCTTGCAGCGCCTGGGCCTGCTGCGCCGCACCCGGCTGAAGCCGGGCGGCCGCAAGTACACCCAGCAGGAGATAGCCGACGGTGCGGGCATGTCCCGGCAGCAGGCCGGTGCCCTCATCAACGGCGACCGGCGGCCCACCATGGAGCACTGCGACGCGCTCCAGCGCTTCTTCCGGGTGCACGCCGGCTTCCTGACCGCCGAGGACCCCGAGGCACTGGCGGGCGCGCTGCAACGCACCGAGCAGGAACTGCTGACGAAGCTCGCCGACCGGGAGCGGGCCGCCGCCTCGGCCGCCGAGGACCCGCTGGAGCGGCTGCTCCAGGACCACGGGGTGCGCGGAATCGCCTGGCGGGCGGCGCAGTTGCCGACGGACCAGCACCGGGACAAGGTCGCGGAGTGGCTGGACATGCTCCTGGAGAGCGTCAAACGGCCCGAGTCGTGAACCTGGGCAGGACCGTGGGCACCGGCAGGGACATGCGCCGGATGTGCGGCGAACTGGTGGGCGGGCCGGCGCTGCCGTGCCGGCGCCGCCACGGTAGCCGTACCGCGCGCCGCGCGAGGAGATGAACCTGCGCCGCGGCCGCCCGGTCCGCCTCCGTACGTCGTCGCGGAGGAACGCACCTTCCCCGCACGCCAGTCGGTGGTCCTCGGGCACGAGCTGTGGCACACGCGGGCGCACCACCGCGGGCACCATGTCGGCAAGGTCGGGCTGGTCACCCGGCTGGGCCACGACACCGACCAGGCGCGCTCCGGGCCGCGGTGCGGCGGGTCGCGGCGCGCACCCGCTTCGAACACGCCGAGGAGCGGCAGGCCGAGACCTTCGGGCTCCTCCTGGCCCGCAAGTGCCGTACCCGGCCGACCGGTTCGGCGCTGCGCGGTCCGGTGCGGCGCGGCGACGTGGCGGGCCGGATCGAGGCGAGCCCGTGCTACCCCGGTTCGCAGGGCTGACACCGCCGCGCCCGGCCCAACGGGGCGCCGCGCGCCGGGGCCGTGGGGTCCGGACTGCGCCGAGCGGGCGATCCGGGGTGCGGCCGGAGGGCGTTGTCAGTGGTGGGCGGCAAGCTGGTGGTGTGCGCCCGCCGCGGGGCGCACACCGCGACGCCTACCCGGGGAGAGCCGACCGATGCCCACCGCCGTACTGACCGACCGTGAACGCACCGCCGTACAGGCCTACCTGCGGCTGCTGCACACCGTCCGCGCCGCCTTCGACGGCCCGCCGGACGGCGGCCGGCCCGCCTTTGTGCCGCCCGCCGTGCTGGCCGAGGCGGAGCAGGCCCTGGCCCGGGCGGGCCTCGCGGGCAACGAGGAGGACTTCTTCCGCCTGCTGCGCGACTGGTGCCCGCCCGCATGAGCGCGCGCCGGGCCGTACGGGCACCGCCACCCGGGCGTCACGCATGCGTACGACGCACGGGTCAGTGCGACGTCACGCGTGCAGTGCGACGTCACGCGTGCGGTACGACCACGGAGGTGGCCACGAACCCGTCCCGTACGGCCCACCGTCCGTCGAAGGCCTGGAGCCTGCGGCCGTCGACCTGGGGTCCGGGGACGAGGAGTTCGGCGTGCAGGGTGCCGCGGTCGGCGCCGTCCGGGTCCGGGTGCAGGACGATGTCGGCCTCGGAGAAGTCGAGCCACTTGCGGGTGAGGGGGAACCACGCCTTGTAGACGGACTCCTTGGCGCTGAACAGGATCCGGTCCCAGTGCACGCCGGGCCGCCGCGCGGCGAGCAGGGCGAGACGTCCGGACTCGGCCGGCAGGAAGACAGACTCGGCGACGCCCTCGGGCAGCGGCCCGTGTGGTTCGGCGTCGATGCCGACGGAGGCCAGGTCGCCGTCGCGGGCGAGCACGGCGGCGCAGTAGCCGTCGCAGTGGGTCATGCTGCCGATCAGGCCGGCCGGCCAGACGGGGGCACCCCGCTCGCCGCTGACGACGGGCTGTGCGGGCACGCCGAGCTTCTCCATGGCGCGCCGGGCGCACCCGCGGACGGCGGCGAACTCACGGCGGCGCTTGGTCACCGCCCGCTGGACGAGCGCCTCCTCCTCGGGATGGAGGGGGGCGTCCCACAGCGGGTCGTCACTGCGTGCCTCCACGACCACGACCGACTCCGGGAGCAGCTCCTCGAACACCGGTTTCGCCCTCCATCGGCAGGATACGACGCAGCCTGCCCGGGGTCTCCGAACGCTTGCGCCACTCACGGGGATAGCCCACGGAGACCTCCACGAAGCGGACTCCGTCGTGCCAGGTCGTGCGGGGGATGTGCAGATGACCGTAGACCATGGTCGCGATCGGGAACCGGCGGTGCCAGTCGGCGGTCAGCGTGGTGCCGCACCACATGGCGAACTCTGGGTGCCACAGGACCTCGGTGGGGTGCCGGTGCAGCGGGTAGTGGTTGGCCGGGACGACGGGCAGGCCGTCGGGGAGCGCGGCGAGCCTGCGCTCGGTCTCGGCGACCCGGGCCCGGCACCAGGCGTCCCGGGTCGGATACGGGTCGGGGTGCAGCAGGTACTCGTCGTTGCAGACGATGCCGGTGCTCTCCGCGTAGGCGAGGCCCTCGGCCTTGGTGGCGCAGCCGGCCGGCAGGAAGGAGTAGTCGTACCCGAGGAACAGCGGGGCGACGGCGACCGGGCCGCCCGGCCCCTCCCACACCGGGTAGGGGTCCTCGGGGCTGACCACGCCCAGTTCGCGGCACATCGCGACCAGGTGCTCGTAACGGGCGACGCCGCGCAGGGTGACGGTGTCCTTCGGGTGGGTCCACAGGTCGTGGTTGCCCGGCGCCCACAGCACCTTGCGGAAGCGGCCGGCGAGCGTGCCGAGGGCCCAGCGGATGTCGTCCACGGTCTCGGCGACGTCACCGGCGACGATCAGCCAGTCGTCGTCGCTCGTGGGCCGCATGCCCTCGAGCAGGGCGCGGTTCTCCGGATAGGTGATGTGCAGGTCGCTGATGGCCAGCAGCTGTCCGGCCCCGGCCGTCGGCTCCACCCCGTGCCCCTTTCCGATCATCGTCCGTCCCGACCACAAGAACACATTCCCGGATCCCGGACAAGGGGGTCACGGGCCCGGCTGGGGGACTCTAGGGGGTTCGGGAATCCGTAACCCCGGCGTTGCACGACCGGGCACTTGAAAGCCGTATGATCGCCCCAACACCGTCGCCCCAACGTCCCCCCTTCACAGGGGCTGTTCGGTGTCCCTTCCTTCCTTCTGCCCGGGCACGGGCCGCTCCGCCCTGCCCGGAAACCCCGAAAGGCGGCCTGCATGCTCTCTCGCGTACGCGTCTGGCTCAACCGCACGTACGCGGAGAACGTCTTCTTCATGGAACAGCTGCGGAGAAATCCCAGTGACCGGGCCGTGGAGATCCATGCGACGCACGGGGACCCCGACTCCCCCGTGCTGGCCGCCGCCGACACCGCCGACCTCGAACCGGAGGGCCTGTCCCCGGCCGCCTACGTCGAGTACGCCCTCGACCAGTGCGCCCGGCGCGGCGTCGACGTCTTCGTGCCCCGGCTGCACCAGGCGGCGATCGTCGCGCACCGCGCCGACTTCGCGGCGGCGGGCACCGCGCTGCTGGCGCCGACCCCGGAGGCGGTGGCCGTGTTCGAGGACAAGGCGACCGCGTACGAGGCCGTCCGCTCGGTGGGCGTCCCCGTGCCGCCGTGGTGGCGGGTGCGTACGGCCGACGAACTCCTCGCCGCGGTCGAGGAGTTGGAGTCGGCCGGGCACAAGGCGTGCTTCAAGCCGGCCGCCGGTGCGGGCGGGGTCGGCTTCCGGGTGATCACCCGTGCCCCGTTCTCGCTGGCCCATCTCGCGGGCTTCCCCGGCCCGTACGTACAGCTGGACCTGGTCCTCGAAGCACTGCGGCGGGCGCCGGAGCCGGTGGACTGGCTGGTGATGCCGCGGCTGGAGCAGCCCGAGGTGTCCGTCGACGTCCTCACCGGGACGGACAACCGGGTGCGGCTCGCGGTGGGCCGCACGAAGAACGGCCGCCGGCGCGGCTTCACCCTCGACGAACGCTGGCTGGCCCCGGCCCGGCTGATCGCGGAGGGCTTCGGGCTGCACCACCTGTCCAACGTCCAGTTCCGCATGTACGGCGACGAGCCGGTACTGCTGGACGTCAACACGCGGCCGGCCGGGGGCCTGCACCAGCTGTCCCTGTGCGGGGTGAACGCCCCGTGGGCCGCCGTGCGGTTGGCCCTCGGCGAGGACCCGGGCGTGCTCGAACCGCCGTTCCTCGGGCAGGACTACACGGTGGTGTCGGGGCCCCGCCCGCTGCTGCCCACGGCGTTCCCACGGCAGAGGCAGGCGTCGGAGGAGGCCGGGGTCGTGCTGCCGGTGGCGCCGATGTCCGTGCAGACGGCTTCGGCGGCGGAGGCGCTGCCGCTGTAGGCCGCATGCCGACGGCACGTTGCCGGTACGTGCTCGCGCGGTTTCCCGCGCCCCTGCCGGGGCGCGGGGGTGCACCGGTGTGTCAACGCGCCACTGCCAGTCGCAGTGTCCGCACCTCGAACGGCCGCAGCTGCACCGGTACGGCGTTCCCGTCGGTCCCGGCCGGTTCGAGCGGGCGTTCCAGCAGGTCGGTGATCTCGGCTCCGGCCAGCGGGAACCCGGTGCGCAGGACGCCGTTCGCGCGGCCGCCCCGGGACTCGTAGAGCCGGACCACCACGTCCCCGGAGCCGTCGTCGGCGAGCTTGACCGCCTCGACGGTCACGCCCTCTCCCTCGGCGCGGACGACGGGCTCGGGCTCGCCCGCCGAATCGGCCACGCGCAGCGGGAGGTTGAGGGCGTAGCCCTCGGCGACCGCGTCCTCGATGCTCGCGCCGGGCAGCAGCGCATAGGTGAAGCGGTGACTGCCCTGGTCGGCCTCGGGGTCGGGGACGCGCGGGGCGCGCACCAGGCTGAGGCCGACCGTGGTCGTCGTGCCGCCGTCCTCGCGGACCGTGCGGGTGACGTCGTGGCCGTAGGTGGAGTCGTTGACGATCGCGACGCCGTAGCCGGGCTCGGCGATGTGCACCCAGCGGTGGCCGGACACCTCGAACCGGGCCGCCTCCCAGGTGGTGTTGGTGTGGGTGGGCCGCTGGACATGGCCGAACTGGATCTCGGCGCTGGAGTGCGCGGCGCGCACGTCGAGGGGGAAGCCCGCCTTGAGGATCTTCTCCGTCTCATGCCAGTCGATGTCCGTCTCGATGTCGATCCGGGCGCTGCCGGCGCGGACGGTGAGCGTCTGGGTGATGCGGGAGCCCTTGCCGAAGGAGCGGACCACGCGGATCGCGCCGACGAGGGGGGTCTCCTCGGCCACGGTGACCGAGTCGGGCTCCAGCAGGTCGGTGTAGCGGTTGCGGTAGTGCTTGTCGATGTCCCAGGCGTCCCAGTAGTTGGGGAGGTCGGTGTGCAGGCGGAGGAGGTTGCCGGGGCCGGCGAGGACTTCACGGCCGGATCGTAGATCGTATACAGAAGACAGTGTTCCGTCTTCAGTCACCTGTACACGGACGATCCCATTCTGCATACACCGCCCGCTCACCGTCACCGGCTGCGGCGGCTCGGCCGGGACCAGGGGCGCGGAGCCGTTCGCGGGCACCTGTACGTACACCGGCGCGCCCTCGGGTGTTCGGACCACCTCGGCGCGGTCGCGGGGGCTCGTGTTGAAGACGCGCGGCGCACCGGTGCCCAGGGCGGTGATCGCCTCACCGGTGAGCGCCGTCAGTTCCTGTGCCACCCGGGCGTACTCGGCCTCGGCCTCGCGGTGCACCCAGGCGATGGAGGAGCCGGGCAGGATGTCGTGGAACTGGTGCAGCAGGACCGTCTTCCACAACCGGTCCAGTTTGCCGTACGGGTAGGCGTACTCCGGTGCGTGCAGGGCGGCCGTGGTGGCCCACAACTCGGCCTCGCGCAGCAGGTGTTCACTGCGGCGGTTGCCCTGCTTGGTGCGGGCCTGGGTGGTGTAGGTGGCGCGGTGCAGCTCCAGGTACAGCTCGCCGACCCAGACCGGCGCGTCCGGGTACTCGGCGCGGGCCTTGGCGAAGAAGGCGTCCGGGTGCTCGATCTCGACCTTCGCCGAGCCCTCCAGGTCCTTCAGGCGGCGGGCGCGTTCCATGATCTCCCGGGTGGGTCCGCCGCCGCCGTCGCCCCAGCCGAAGGGGGCGAGGGAGCGGGCGGCGCCGCCCTTCTCGGCGTAGTTGCGCACGGCCCGGGACATCTCCTCGCCGCTGAAGCGGGCGTTGTAGGTGTCGATGGGCGGGAAGTGGGTGAAGATCCGGGTGCCGTCGATGCCCTCCCACCAGAAGGTGTGGTGGGGGAAGGTGTTGGTCTGGTTCCAGGAGATCTTCTGGGTGAGGAACCAGTCGTTGCCGGCGAGCTTGGCCAGCTGCGGGTAGGCGGCGGTGTAGCCGAAGGAGTCCGGCAGCCAGACGCCCTTGGTCTCGATACCGAAGTGGTCCATGAAGAACCGTTTGCCGTGCACGAGTTGGCGGGCGAGGGCCTCGCCGCCGGGCAGGTTGCCGTCGGCCTCCACCCACATGCCGCCGACCGGCGCCCACTGGCCCTTGGCGACGGACTTCTTGATCCGCTCCCACACGTGGGGGTAGTTGTCCCGGACCCATTCGTACTGCTGGGCCTGGGAGCAGGCGAAGACGAACTCCCCGTACTCGTCGGCGAGCGCGGTGACGTTGGAGAAGGTGCGGGACGTCTTGCGCTTGGTCTCGCGGATCGGCCACAGCCAGGCGGAGTCGATGTGCGCGTGGCCGACGCCGGACAGGATGTGCGCGCTGGCGTGGGCGGGTTTGGCGAGCGCGGGCTTCAGGGCTTCGCGTACGGCGGTCGCGGAGCCTGCGACGTCGTCCAGGTCGAGCAGGTCCATGGCCCGGTCGAGGGCGTGGGTGATCTCGTGCCGGCGCGGGTCGTGCTCGCCCAGTTCCCGCATCAGTTCGCGCAGCACCTGGAGGTCGAGGTCGAGGTGCCAGACCTCCTCGTCGAGAACGGCGAGGTCGGCGCGGCGGAATGTATACAGTGGACGGTCGCCTGCCGTCCGTACATCGCCGAGCGGGGTGGGCGCGGTGAACTCGTTCGCGAGGATGTCCGGGTTGGAGGCGGCCTCCACCAGGTACTCGACGGCTTCCCCGCCGGCGGCCGGGCGGGCGACCGGCACGTACTGGTTGAGCGGGTTGACCGCCTTCAGCGGGGTGCCGTCGGTCCGGTGGACGAGCGCCTCGGCCTGGTTGCCGGGCCAGTCGCCGACGAAGCCGAGGTCGATGACGGACTCGACCCGTCGGCCGGCCCAGTCGGCGGGCACCTCGCCCCGCATCCGGAACCAGGTCGTGCCCCAGGGCGGGCCCCACGGAGTGCCCATGGCGAACGGCGTGTACGGGGCGGCCGCGGCCTCCGCGAAGGGGACCGGTTCCCCGGGCGCCTGCCAGGCCGCCACCTCGAAGGGGACGCGGGCCGCGTAGACGGCGGGCTTGATGCGCTGGTCGTGGAGGCGGGCGACGCGTTCCTCGATGCGACGGCGTTCGTCGTGCATGGCGGTCTCCAGGAGGGAGAGGCGAGCAAGGGGACTGAAAGCGCTTACTAAGTCTGCTCACTTAAGGTACGCGAGGCCAGGATGGACCTCGGTGTAGCCCTCGACCAGTCTGCGGGCGACGGTGACCGAGTCGACCAGCGGATGCAGCGCGAAGGCCTTCACGGCGGTGTGCCGGGAGCCGGACTCGGCCGCGGCGAGCACCTCGCGCTCGACGGCCTTGACCGAGCAGACCAGTCCGGTGGCGTGGCCGGGCAGCGGGGTGACCGCGACGGGGCGGGCGCCGCTCGCGTCGACCATGCAGGGGACCTCGATGACGGCGTCGCCGTCGAGCGCCGAGAGGGTGGTGCCGTTGCGCACGTTGAGGATCAGCGTGGTGCGCTCGTCGCGGGCGATGGCCCGCATCAGGGCGAGGGCGACCTTCTCGTACCCGCCGGACAGGTCGTCGGCCTCGCGCTCCCCCGCGCCGGCGCTCTCCCGGTTCTCGGCCATGTACGTGGCCTCGCGCTCGGCCCGGGTGCGGTCCCACGCCGTCAGCGCGGAGGTGTCCGGGCGCAGGGCGTCGTCGTAGAAACGGGCCTGCTGGTCACGCAGGAAGGCACCCCGGGTGCGCTCGGCCTGCTGGTAGGCGTGTACGGCTTCCCGGTTGAAGTAGTAGTAGTGCAGGTACTCGTTGGGGATCGCGCCGAGCGACTGGAGCCAGTCAGTGCCGAAGAGCCTGCCCTCCTCGAAGGAGCCGAGCAGCGCGGGGTCGGCGAGCAGGCGCGGGAGTTCGTCGCGTCCGGCGACGCGCAGACCGCGCACCCAGCCGAGGTGGTTGAGGCCGACGTAGTCGACGAAGGCCCGCTTCGGGTCGGCCCCGAGGGCGCGGGCGATGCGGCGGCCGAGGCCGACGGGCGAGTCGCAGATGCCGATGACACGGTCGCCGAGGTGGCGGGACATGGCCTCGGTGACCAGGCCGGCCGGGTTGGTGAAGTTGATGACCCAGGCGTCGGGGGCGAGGCGGGCCACGCGGCGGGCGATGTCGACGGCGACGGGGACGGTGCGCAGGCCGTAGGCGATGCCGCCCGCGCCGACGGTCTCCTGGCCGAGGACGCCCTCGGCGAGCGCGACCCTCTCGTCGTTCGCCCGGCCCTCCAGCCCGCCGACGCGGATCGCGGAGAAGACGAAGCCGGCGCCGGTGAGCGCCTCGTCGAGGTCGGTGGTGGTGCTCACCCGGGGCGCGTCGGGGATCCCGGCGGCCTGTTCATCCAATACGCGGGATACTGCATACAGCCGACGGTCGTCCAGGTCATGGAGGACGACCTCGGTGACCCGCCCTTCGGCGTGGTCGGCCAGCAGTGCACCGTATACGAGCGGCACGCGGAATCCGCCGCCGCCCAGAATCGTCAGTTTCACGTCTGCACCCTTCCCCGGTCGTCCGCCACGACCACCTCGACTCCGGCTTCCCGCAGGACGGACCGGGTGGCCGGGTCCACCGGCGCGTCCGTCACCACCACGTCCAGGTCCTCGGGACCGCACACCTTCGCCATGCCCGTGCCCGGGAACTTGGCGGCGTCAGCGAGCAGGACGACCTTGTCGCTCGCCGCGATCATGGCCCGCTTGACCGGCACCTCGACCACGGTCGTGTCCATCACCTGCCCGCCGGGCCGGATCCCGCTGGTGCCGAGGAAGAGCCAGTCGGCGTGCAGCTGGCGGAGGTTGTCCTCGGTGAGGAAGCCGACGAGAGAGCGGTACTCGCGGCGGACCATGCCGCCGAGCAGCACCAGCGCGATGTCCTCGTCGTCGGCCAGCTCCTCGTAGACCACGAGGTTGCTGGTGATGACGGTCAGGCGGCGGCCGTGCAGGTGCCGGGCGAGCCGGTAGGCGGTGGTGCCGATGTCGAGCAGGACCGACTGGCCGTCGGTGATCATCGCCGCCGCGCGGGCCGCGATGGCGTCCTTCTCGTCGACGCGCACCTCGGCGACCTCGGCGAAGGGCTGGTCGCCCTCCTCGACGACCGCGCCGCCGTGGACGCGGGTGAGCAGGCCGTCCTCCTCCAGTCTGACCAGGTCACGGCGGACGGTGGCCGGGCTGACGCCGAGCTGCTCGGACAGCTCGGCGACGGAGGCCGGGCCGCCGGAGCGCAGGACGCTCAGGATGCGTTGATGTCGTCGTTCTGCCAGCACGGCATGAACAGTACTCGTCATCTCCGCTCAGTCCCATGCTCAGTTTTACTTGACTATTGACCAACTCGGCTCGGGGAGCGCACGATTCCGTGCACCGACCTGAAGTGTTCTGAAGCGTTCCGACGACCGACAGGGTTCCGCCGATCCGACGCCGCCGAGAGGACGTCTTCGTGTCAGTGGACGACGAGCGGCCCGACGTGCTGCTGACCGGGCTGCTCTTCTACGACCTCGTCCTCACCGGGCTGCCGGGGCCGCCGGTGCCCGGCGAGGAGACCTGGACCTCCGGCATGGGCTGCGGCCCCGGCGGCATCGCCAACCTGGCCGTCGCCGCCGCCCGGTTCGGCCTGCACACCTCGCTGGCCACGGTGTTCGGCGACGACTTCTACGGCGCCTGGTGCCAGGAGGTACTGGCGGGACAGGAGGGCGTCGGCCTCGCGCCGTCGCGCACGGCACCCGGCTGGCCGACCCCGGTCACCGTCGCCCTCGCCCTGCCCGGGGCACCCGGCGCCGACCGCGCGCTGATCACCCACGGCGAGGAACCGCCGTACTCCCAGGACGAGTTGCCGGGCGACCCGCCCGCCGCGCGCACCGCGCTGGTCCATCTGGAGGCCGAGGCACCCGCCTGGCTCGGCAAGGCCGCCGCGAACGGCACCCGCGTCTTCGCCGACGTCGGCTGGGACCCGGCCCGCCGGTGGTCCCGGGACGTGCTCGACCAGCTCGCGCTGTGCCACGCCTTCCTGCCCAACGAGGCGGAGGCGACGGCCTGCACCCGCACCGGCACCGCCGTGGCCGCGCTCGGCGCGCTCGCGGAGCTGGTGCCGGTCGCCGTGGTGACGCGCGGCGACCGGGGCGCGGTCGCCGTCGACCAGACGACCGGCGAGTGCGCCGAGGTCCCGGCCCTCGACATCGATGTCGTGGACGCGTCCGGCGCCGGCGACGTCTTCGGCGCGAGCTTCGTGGCCGCCTCGCTCGGCGGCTGGCCGCTGGCCGAGCGGCTGCGGTTCGCCGTCCTCGCCGCCGGTCCGTCGGTGGCCCGGCACGGCGGGGCGCTCGCGGCCCCCGGCTGGTACGGCGTCGACCGCTGGTGGCGGGCGCGGAGCGACCCCGAACTGCGGCGCGCCTACGGCCTCCTCGCCGACCGCCTGCCCGCCGACCCGGGCCCGCCGCCCTGCCCGGCCCCGGTCACCCCGCCGGCGCGGCCCGCACCCGCGGCCTCGCCGGTGCGCGCCGCCCCCGCCCCCGCCCCGCGCCGGACCGGCCCGCACCGACGGCTTCGCCCGACCCGCACTCCGACTCCGCGCTGGCCGCGTTCGTCTTCGCCAAGTTCGCCTTTCCCGGCAGACGGCCGCCGTTCGCGCTGCTCATGCTGATCTTCATGGTGCCGGCGCAGCTGGCTGCCGTCCCACAGTTCGTGATCATGGCGAAGCTCGGCTGGATCGGCTCGATGACCTCGCTGATCGTGCCGGCGTCGGCCAACGCCTTCGGTATCCTCTGGATGCGCCCGTACATGCGGCGCGCGATCCCCGACGAGCTCCTGGACGCCTCCCGCATCGACGGCGCGCGCTTCCTGCGCCAGTACTGGCACGTGGTCCGGCCCGGGCTGGCCTTCCTCGGCATCTTCACCTTCATGAGCCAGTGGAACGACTACGCCTGGCCCCTGACCGACCCCGACAACGTCACCCTCCCGGTCGCCCTCTCCCGGCTGAACGGCACCCACGGCACCACCGACTACGGCATGGTGATGACCGGTGCCCTGCTCGCCCTGGTCCCGCTGCTGATCGTGTTCGCGATCGGCGCCCGGCAGATCATCGGGGACCTCGCCAAGGGGGCCGTCCGGTGAGCGAACCCGGTCGGGGGCCGGTGAGGAATCACTTTCCGTCATCGGTTACCGAGTCCACCCCGGCTCTTCAGGGTGGCTTCATCCGCCGGTCCCGGGGCCACGGAATGGTGCAGCGCGTGAGCGACGGAAGACCGGCCGGGCGCATGGACAGCGGGCCGTACGAGCACCGGGAGCGCGGGGCCGCGGTCCGCATCCGGTGCCACCGGCACGAGGGAATCGTCCTCGCCAACGACCACCACGTCCCCGGTCTCGGCCGGCTGGCGGCGACCTGGGAGCTGGTGCGGGCCGACGGCAGGATCCTGGCCGCCCCGGCCGAACTGCCCGATCTGCGGCCGGGCGAGACGGCGGCGGTGCCTCTGCCGTTCGGGCTGCCACGGGACGGCGGCGCCGCCTGGCTGACCCTGCGGGTGCTGACGGCGACGGACGAGCCGGGGGCGCCGTGCGGTACGGAGCTGTGCGCGCCCCGGATCCCGCTGCCGGCCACGGCCGACGCCGGCGCCGCGACCACCGCCGGCCCCGCCTGGTTTCCCGAACGCGCCGCGCTCGCCGGGCACACCGAGGCCGGGAGTGTCGTCAGGCCGCCGTCCCGCCCGGCACCGGCCGTGAACCGCCGCCGCGGCCGCCCCCTGCGCGCCCTCTGACCTCCACCGCTCCGCGTTTCCCAGCGACCTCCATTGACTTCCAGTGATCTTCAGCGACCTTTACGGAGCACACGTGTGTACGTCGCATGACCCCGTCCGGGGCGAGGCCGCGCAGGCCGGTGCCGGGCGACGCAGTTTCCTCAGGGCCACCGCGCTGCTGGGCGCCGCCGCCACGGCCGGGGTCGCGGTGCCGGCCGTGGCCGAGGCGGCGGAGAAGGCCGGCCGGGGCCCCGATCCGGAGAGCCGTCGCTTCACGCTCGCGGTGATGCCCGACACCCAGTACCTGTTCGACGGGCCGAGCATCGACGCGGCGCCGGTCGAGGCGTCGCTGCGCTACCTGTCGCAGCACGGGAAGGACGAGAACATCGTCTTCCTGTCCCACCTCGGCGACCTCACCCAGAACGGCGCCGAGGCCGAATTCGCCGCGATCGGCAGGGCGTTCGGGATCCTCGACCGCAGGGGCGTCGGCTACAGCGTGCTGGCCGGCAACCACGACGTGAAGTCCTCGACGGACGACCAGCGCGGCCCGACGCCGTACCTGGAGACCTTCGGTCCGCGGCGCTTCCGGGGCAAGCCGACCTTCGGCGGGGCCTCTTCGGACGGCTACAACACCTACCACCTCTTCCGCGCGGCCGGGCGGGAGTGGCTGGTGCTCGCACTGGACTGGCGGCTGTCGGACCAGGGGTACGCGTGGGCGAAGGACTTCCTCGCCCGGCACCCGAGGACCCCCGTCGTCCTGACCACGCACGAACTCGCCGCCGGGGACGAGCAGTTGTCGGACTACGGGCAGCAGCTGTGGGACCGGCTCATCGCGGACCACGACCAGATCTTCCTCACCCTGAACGGCCACTACTGGCCGGCCGGGCGGGCGGTCCGTACGAACGCGACGGGCAACGCGGTGCACCTGCACCTCACGAACTACCAGAACCGTTACTTCGGCGGCGCGGCGATGATCCGGCTGTACCGCTTCGACCTGGACCGGAACGTCATCGACGTCGAAACCGTCTCCCCGTGGATCCTCGGCCGGGCCGCCGAGGGCCTGAACGCGCTGGAGCGGCAGGAACTGGAGCTGAGCGGCGACGCGGACCGCTTCTCGGTGGACATCGACTTCGCGGCCCGCTTCGCCGGCTTCGCCCCGGTGCCGGCCCGCCCCGCGCGGCCCGCGTCGACGATGCTGATCCCGGGCACGGCCGCGTACTGGCGCTTCGAGTCGGCGGTCTCCGGCACCGTGCGCGACCTGTCCGGCCGGGGCAACGACCTCACCGTGGTCCCCGTGGGCGGCGGCACGCTCGGCTGGTCGGCGGACCACCACCCCGACCAGCCGGGCCACGGCAGCCTGGAGTTCCAGGGGTACAAGTCCCCGCTGAAGGGCGCGTATCTGCGCACGGTGGACGGTGCGCCGCTCAACTCGGCCACTTTCGGCAACGGTTACACCATCGAGGCCTTCTACCGCCTCCCGGCCGACTGGGACCCAGCCCATCACGCCTGGTCGGGCATCGTCGGCCGGACCGGCACGGGTGGCGCGGCCGGCAAGACCGGCGACGACCCCGACGAGCCGCTGGCCACCCTCTCGCTGTCGGACGACCGTGAGCCGCAGTGGGCGATGCGGCCGCTCGACCAGGAGGGCATCGCCACCAACTGGGGGCAGGAGACGCCGCTGGAGACCTGGCGGCACCTCGCGGTCGTCAACGACGGCACCCGCACCACCCTCTACGTGGAAGGCTGCCCGGTCGTCCGCAACCCGAAGGCCCCGGCCGTCGGGATCACCTCCGTCGGACTGCCGTGGCTGCTCGGCGGCTACGAGTACGCGGGAAAGATCGACCAGATCCTGCACGGCCGCCTCGGTGACGTACGGATCGTCTCCCGGGCGCTGCCCGTCACCGCCTTCATGACCCACTGACTCCCCCGTTATGTTTTCCGCGGTCCTGCAAGAGGACTGCTGGCCTCCGGGCCCGGCATGGCTGGTCCCCCCTGTCGAACCGATGACCTGGGGGGTGGTGCCACCGGGCCCGAGAGGCGCCGTTGGAGACGCTGATGAGAGGTCCGACTACCGCCTGGCCCGGCGCAATGCCCGGCCGCTTGCGGGCGGCAGGTCTGCATAACGTGGATGCGCACATACGACGCCAACGCCCTGGCCAGCACCGCACGAACCCCGTTCGGGAGGATGGGTTGGACGACATCGACGACGTGGGCGTCTTCCTCGGCCTGGACGTCGGCAAGAGCGCCCATCACGGGCACGGACTCACCCCGGCCGGCAAGAAAGTCTTCGACAAGCAGCTGCCCAACAGCGAGCCGAAACTGCGGGCCGTCTTCGACAAACTGGCCACGAAGTTCGGCACCGTGCTGGTCATCGTCGACCAGCCGGCCTCCATCGGAGCCCTGCCCCTGACCGTCGCCCGGTCCACCGGCTGCAAGGTCGCCTACCTGCCCGGCCTCTCCATGCGACGGATCGCCGATCTCTACCCGGGCGAGGCGAAGACCGACGCGAAGGACGCCGCGGTGATCGCGGACGCCGCACGGACCATGCCGCATACCCTGCGCTCGTTGGAACTGACCGACGAGATCACCGCGGAACTGACCGTGCTGGTCGGCTTCGACCAGGACCTGGCAGCCGAGGCCACCCGCACCTCGAACCGGATACGCGGCCTGCTCACCCAGTTCCACCCCAGCCTGGAACGCGTCCTCGGACCGCGCCTGGACCACCCCGCCGTGACCTGGCTGCTTGAACGCTACGGATCCCCGGCCGCCCTGCGAAAAGCCGGTCGCCGCAGACTCGTCGAGGTGATCCGGCCCAAGGCTCCGCGCATGGCGGCCCGGCTGATCGACGAGGTCTTCGACGCGCTCGACGAGCAGACCGTCGTGGTCCCGGGCACCGGCACCCTCGACGTCGTGATCCCGTCGCTGGCCCGTTCGCTCGCGGCCGTCCACGAACAGCGACGAGCCCTGGAAGCGCAGATCGGACAGCTGCTGGAGGCTCACCCTCTTTCCGCGGTCCTGACCTCGCTTCCGGGGGTCGCGGTCAGGACCGCCGCCACCTTGCTGGTCACCGTCGGCGACGGCACCAGCTTCCCCACCGCCGCTCACCTGGCCTCCTACGCGGGCCTGGCCCCGACGACCAAGTCGTCCGGGACCTCGATCCATGGAGAACATGCGCCCAGAGGCGGCAACCGGCAGCTCAAGCGGGCGATGTTCCTGTCCGCGTTCGCTGCACTGCACGATCCCGCCTCCCGCACCTACTACGACCGATGCCGGGCCCGCGGGAAGACCCACACCCAGGCACTTCTCCGCCTGGCCCGCCAGCGGATCAACGTGCTGTTCGCAATGCTCCGCGACGGCACCTTCTACGAACCCCGAACCCCACGCCTCGCTTGACGAAAGACATAGAGGCACCCCCCCGCACCGAGGATCACCAGCCCGAGCAGCAGCTCCCCGTCCGGGCCGACCCGGCGGTCTCCCCCGCCGGCCTCGACGCCCAGGGCATGTCCCGACGCCGAAGCCGGCCGGCACCTCGGCGGTGCCGGCCTCACCCTCGTCGCGCACGCCGACCCGGCCGTCCGGGAGGAGTACTGCGCGGGGCCGCCGGCCTCGTTCACCCCGTAGTACACGCTCACCGACCCTGCAGGGCTGCGGCGCACGCTCGCCGAAGTGCGCGGCCCGGGCGGGGAGGTGGTCGCGGCGGTGTCGGTGGTGGTGCCGACGCGGTCTGAGCGGGTACGGGTGGCTTCACCCCGTGAACTCCCCCGCGAATCAAGCACTTTCCTTGTTTCAAGGCTTGACGGCCGCAGGGACGGGGAGCACATTGGCGGCACCCTGAGAGCGCTCTCAGACGACCGGCCACGGAAGCGCTCTCCCACCTCGTGCACCCCGCGACTCCCGTACCCCGCACCCCCGTACACCCGAGAGGCCCCCATGAACGCACCCTCCGGCATACCCAGACCCCGGCCGCCGCGGCACCGCCCCCTGCGCCGCGCGCTCGTCGCCGTCGTCGCGACGCTCGGTCTGTCCGCGGCGCTCGCCACGGCCGCCACCGCACCCGCGAACGCCTCCGCGCCCGCGCCCCCGTCCGGCTGGTCCCAGGTCTTCCTGGACGACTTCGACGGGGCGGCCGGCTCCGGCGTGAACACCTCGAACTGGCAGTACGACACCGGGACTTCGTACCCGGGCGGCGCCGCGAACTGGGGCACCGGCGAGGTCGAGTCGATGACGTCGAGCACGAACAACGTGGCGCTCGACGGCAACGGCGACCTGCTCATCACACCGCGCCGCGACGCCTCCGGCAACTGGACCTCGGGCCGGATCGAGACCACCCGCACCGACTTCCAGCCCCCGGCCGGCGGCAAGCTGCGCGTGGAGGCCCGGATCCAGATGCCGAACGTGACCGGGGACGCGGCCGCCGGCTACTGGCCCGCCTTCTGGATGCTGGGCGCGCCGTACCGCGGCAACTACCAGAACTGGCCGGGCGTCGGCGAGCTGGACGTCATGGAGAACGTCAACGGCCTGAACAAGACCTGGGCCACCATGCACTGCGGCACCAGCCCCGGCGGCCCCTGCAACGAGACCACCGGCCTCGGCAACTCCACGGCCTGCCCGAACACCACGTGCCAGTCCGGCTTCCACACCTACACGATGGAGTGGGACCGCTCGGTGAGCCCGGAGGCGATCCGCTTCTTCGTCGACGGCGTCAACTACCAGACGGTCACGGCGAATCAGGTGGACGCGACGACCTGGGCCAACGCGACGAACCACGGCTTCTTCGTCATCCTGAACGTGGCCATGGGCGGCGGCTTCCCCGCGGCGTTCGGCGGCGGCCCGACCGGCGCCACCGACCCGGGACACCCGATGGTCGTGGACTACGTCCAGGTGCTCCAGTCCGGCGGCAGCGGCGGCACTCCCCCGCCGGGCAACCGCGACGCCTACAGCCCGATCCAGGCCGAGTCCTACGACGGCCAGTCCGGCATCGGCACCGAGACCACCACGGACACCGGCGGCGGGCAGGACATCGGCTACATCGCGAACGGCGACTGGGTGTCGTACAAGGGCGTGGACTTCGGCTCCACGGCGGCCACGCAGTTCTACGCCCGGGTGGCGAGCGGGGCCGCGTCCGGGGTGAGCGGTCTGGTCCAGGTGCGGCTGGACAGCCCCACCAGCGCCCCGATCGGCAGCTTCGCGGTGGGCAACACCGGCGGCTGGCAGTCCTGGCGGACGGTCCCGGCCAACATCAGCACGGTGACCGGCACCCACGACGTCTACCTGACCTTCTCCAGCGGCCAGCCGGCCGACTTCGTGAACGTGAACTGGTTCGACTTCGGGCACTGACGCCGGCCGCAGACGGGAAGAGGGTGGCTCCACGCGCGTGCGTGGCTCCACCCTCTTCCCGTCTGTGCACGCCTCTCAGCGCAGCTCCGCCCTGAATCCCACCGGTGTCCGGCCGGTGTGCAGCTGGAAGAACTTGGAGAAGTTCGCCGCGTCGGGGAAGCCGACGGCCGCGCCGACGCGGCCGATCGGCAGGTCGGTGTGCGCGAGGAGGCGTTTGGCCTCCAGGATCACGCGTTTGTCGATGAAGCCCTTCGGGGTCTCGCCGGTGGCGGCGCGCACGGCGCGCACGAGGGTGCGGCGGGAGTAACCGAGGGCGTCGGCGTAGGCGCTGACGCTGTGGTTGGCGGCGAAGCCCTGCTCGACGGCGTCCCGGAACCGGGTGAACGTGCTGTCCGTCTGTTGCCGGGAGACCTCGGCGGAACTGGCCGCGAGGTGGGCGAGGCGCAGCAGGAACGCGGTGAGGGAATGCCGGAGGACGGCGGTGTGCAGGCTGAGCGGGAGGGTGGCGGTGTCCTCGTACTCACGGCGGAGCTGGTCGAGTGCGGCCTGCAGAGCGGTGAGCCGGTCGGGGTCGGGGTGGAGCAGGGGCGGGAGGTCGTAGCGGTACAGGCCGGTGGCCTCGACGGTGGCGCGGGGCAGGAAGCCGGGCTGCATGGTGAGGACGGTTCCGTGGTAGGCGCTCTCGCGGGAGAAGCGGTGGACCTGTCCCGGGCGGATCCACAGCAGGTCGCCCGCCGAGGCCTCGTACTCGGCGAAGTCGATCATGTGGCGTACGGGGCCCTCGGTGAAGAGCATGACGACGTGGAAGTCGATGCGGTGGACGCGCTCCAGCGGGGCGTCGGCGTGCCAGGTGCGGCCGGTGCCCATGGGGCCGACCTGCATGCCGACCCGGCCGACGGCCAGCTCGGTCGGGAAGGGGAAGGTCCTGATCCCGCCGGCGTCTGCGTCGCCGTCACCGTCCGTGGCACTCCTGTCAGCTTGTGGCGTTCTGTCAGCCATGTCCTGTTCGCGCCGTCCCTGCTCCGTGATCGCTGTCCCAGATTCACCACAGACTGACACACCCCGACCTTCCTTCTAAAAAGTCAGACTTTTAAGTTTGAACGCGTCCGGCCAGCCATTCCGCACTGAACGAGGATTTCTTGAAGATGAGCGCGCAGACTTCCGACGGCTTCGAGTGGACCGACCTGGACCGGCGCGCCGTCGACACGGCCCGTCTGCTGGCGGCCGACGCGGTACAGAAGGTCGGCAACGGGCACCCGGGCACGGCGATGAGCCTGGCGCCTGCCGCATACACGATCTTTCAGAAGGTGATGCGTCATGACCCTGCCGACCCTGAGTGGGCCGGTCGTGACCGCTTCGTCCTCTCCCCCGGTCACACCTCGCTGACCCTCTACACGCAGCTGTTCCTCGCCGGGTACGAGCTGGAGCTGGACGACCTGAAGGCCTTCCGCACCCAGGGGTCCAAGACGCCCGGCCACCCGGAGTACGGCCACACCGCCGGCGTCGAGACCACCACCGGCCCGCTCGGCCAGGGCGTCGCCAACGCCGTCGGCATGGCCATGGCCGCCCGCTACGAGCGCGGCCTGTTCGACCCGCAGGCCCCGCGGGGCACCTCCCCCTTCGACCACACCGTCTGGGCGATCGTCTCCGACGGCGACCTGGAGGAGGGCGTCTCCGCCGAGGCCTCCTCGCTGGCCGGCCACCAGAAGCTCGGCAACCTGGTCTTCGTCTACGACGACAACCACATCTCCATCGAGGGCGACACCGCCACCGCCTTCTCCGAGGACGTACTGAAGCGGTACGAGGCCTACGGCTGGCACACCCAGCGCATCGAGCCGACCGCCGAGGGCGACGTCGACCCGGAGGCCCTGTACCGGGCGCTGAAGGCGGCGCAGGCCGAGACCGGACGGCCGTCGATCATCGCGATGCGCACGGTCATCGCCTGGCCCGCCCCGAACGCGCGGGGCACCGAGGCCTCCCACGGCTCCGCGCTCGGTGCGGACGAGATCGCGGCCACCAAGCGGCTTCTCGGCTTCGACCCCGAGCAGGCCTTCCAGGTCGACGACGAGGTCCTCACGCACGCCCGCCGGGCCCTGGACCGGGGCGCGGAGGCACACGCCGCCTGGGACAAGCGGATCGCCGAGTGGGCCGGCGCCCAGCCGGAGCGGGCCGCGCTGTTCGAGCGGGTCGGCAAGGGCGAGCTGCCCGCCGGCTGGCAGGACGCGCTGCCGGTGTTCGAGGAGGGCAGGTCGGTCGCGACCCGGGCCGCCTCCGGCAAGGTCCTCCAGGCGCTCGGCCCGGTGATCCCCGAGCTGTGGGGCGGCTCCGCCGACCTCGCCGGCTCCAACAACACGACGATCGACAAGGCCAGCTCGTTCCTGCCCGAGGGCAACCCGCTGCCCGGGGCCGACCCGTACGGCCGTACCGTCCACTTCGGGATCCGCGAGTTCTCCATGGCCGCGGAGATGAACGGCATCGCCCTGCACGGCAACACCCGGATCTACGGCGGCACCTTCCTGGTGTTCTCCGACTACATGCGCAACGCCGTACGGATGTCGGCGCTGATGCAGCTCCCGGTGACGTACGTCTGGACGCACGACTCCGTGGGCCTCGGCGAGGACGGCCCCACCCACCAGCCGGTCGAGCACCTGGCCTCGCTGCGGGCCGTTCCGGGCCTGAACGTCGTCCGCCCGGCGGACGCCAACGAGACCGCGATCGCCTGGGCCGAGATCCTGAAGAGGCACGCCACCAGCCCCGCCCCGCACGGGCTCGCGCTCACCCGCCAGGGCGTGCCGGTGTACGCGCCGAACGAGGACGCGGCCAAGGGCGGCTATGTGCTGCGCGAGTCCCAGGCAGAGGTCCCGGAGGTGATCATCATCGCGACGGGTTCCGAGGTGCAGCTGGCCGTGGCCGCGCGGGAGACGCTGGAGGCGGAGGGGATCGCCACGCGCGTGGTGTCGATGCCGTCCGTGGAGTGGTTCGAGGAGCAGGACCAGGCGTACAAGGACTCCGTCCTCCCGCCGTCCGTGAAGGCCCGGGTCGCCGTGGAGGCCGGGATCGGTCTGACCTGGTACCGCTACGTCGGCGACGCGGGCCGGATCGTCTCCCTGGAGCACTTCGGCGCCTCGGCCGACGCGAAGACCCTGTTCGCGGAATTCGGCTTCACCCCCGAGAACGTCGCCGCCCAGGCCCGCGCGTCGCTCGCCGCCGCGCGCGCCTGAACCCGACGCGACAAGACAACTCAACCCGAAATCAAGAAAGATGACTGACGTGACCGAAGCAATCGCCACCGCCGGAGCCCTTGAGCGCCTCGCCCACGAGGGGGTCTCCGTCTGGCTGGACGACCTGTCGCGGGGGCGTATCGCCTCGGGCAACCTGGCGGAGCTGATCGAGGACAAGAACGTCGTCGGTGTCACCACCAACCCGTCGATCTTCCAGGCCGCCATCGGCTCCGGTGCGGGGTACGAGGAGCAGCTCACCGATCTCGCCGTGCGCGGGGTGACGGTGGACGAGGCGGTGCGGATGATGACGACCGCCGACGTGCGGGCCGCATCCGATATTCTGCATTCTGTATACACCGCCTCCGAGGGGCGTGACGGCCGCGTCTCCATCGAGGTCGACCCGCGCCTCGCCCACGCGACCGAGGCCACGATCGCCGAGGCCAAGCAGCTCGCCTGGCTGGTGGACCGGCCCAACGTGATGATCAAGATCCCGGCGACGAAGGCGGGCCTGCCGGCGATCACGGAGGTCGTCGGGCTCGGCATCAGCGTGAACGTGACCCTGATCTTCTCGCTGGAGCGCTACCGCGAGGTCATGGCCGCCTACCTGGCCGGCCTGGAGAAGGCCCGCGAGCGCGGTATCGACCTCGCCACGATCCACTCGGTGGCGTCCTTCTTCGTCTCCCGCGTGGACTCCGAGATCGACAAGCGGCTGACCGCGCTCGGCACCGGCGAGGCCCTCGCCCTCAAGGGCCGCGCGGCCCTCGCCAACGCCCGGCTCGCCTACGAGGCGTACGAGGAGGTCTTCGGCTCCGGGCGCTGGCTGGCGCTCGCCGGGGACAAGGCCAACAGGCAGCGTCCGCTGTGGGCGTCCACCGGTGTGAAGGACCCCGCGTACAAGGACACCCTGTACGTGGACGAGCTGGTCGCGCCCGGCACCGTCAACACGATGCCGGAGGCCACGCTGAACGCGGTCGCCGACCATGGCGAGATCACCGGCGACACGGTGACCGGCGGCTATGGCGAGGCCCGTGCCGACCTCGACGCGGTCGAGAAGCTCGGCATCTCCTACGACGAGATCGTCCAGCAGCTGGAGGACGAGGGCGTCGCCAAGTTCGAGGCGGCCTGGCAGGACCTGCTGGACGCCGTAGCGAAGTCCCTGGAGAACAAGGGAGTTGACGCCCGATGACCGAGAACGCGCCCGCCGACGCGGCACCTGCCGCCGCGGCACCCGCGAAGGCGCAGGCACCGGTGAAGTCGCAGGCACGGACGAAGGCGCCGGCGCAGGTGACCGTTCCGCTGGGTCCGGCCGCCGGCTGGGAGAACCCGCTGCGGGACACCCGTGACCGGCGCCTGCCCCGGATCGCCGGTCCGTCCGGTCTGGTCATCTTCGGGGTGACCGGTGACCTGTCCCGCAAAAAGCTGATGCCGGCCGTGTACGACCTGGCCAACCGCGGTCTGCTGCCGCCGGGCTTCTCGCTGGTGGGCTTCGCCCGCCGGGAGTGGGAGGACCAGGACTTCGCGCAGGTCGTGCACGACTCCGTGCGTGAGCACTCCCGCACCCCGTTCCGGGAGGAGGTGTGGCAGCAGCTCGCCGAGGGCATGCGGTTCATCCCCGGCGACTTCGACGACGACACCGCGTTCAAGCAGCTCAAGGACGCCGTCGAGGAACTGGACGCCTCCCGCGGCACCGGCGGCAACTTCGCCTTCTACCTCTCGGTGCCGCCGAAGTTCTTCCCGAAGGTCGTGCAGCAGCTGAAGAAGCACGGCCTGGCCTCCCCGCCCGCGGGTTCCTGGCGGCGCGCGGTCATCGAGAAGCCGTTCGGCCACGACCTCGGCAGCGCCCGCGAGCTGAACGCGCTCGTGCACGACGTGTTCGAGCCGGACCAGGTGTTCCGCATCGACCACTACCTGGGCAAGGAGACCGTCCAGAACATCCTGGCGCTGCGCTTCGCCAACCAGATGTACGAACCGATCTGGAACCGGTCGTACGTCGACCACGTGCAGATCACCATGGCCGAGGACATCGGCATCGGCGGCCGGGCCGGCTACTACGACGGCATCGGCGCCGCCCGTGACGTCATCCAGAACCACCTGCTCCAGCTGATGGCGCTCACCGCCATGGAGGAGCCGATCGCGTTCGACGCGGAGGCGCTGCTCACCGAGAAGCTGAAGGTGCTCAAGTCGGTGCGGCTGCCGGCGGAGCTCGGCGAGCACACCGTGCGCGGGCAGTACGCCGAGGGCTGGCAGGGCGGCGAGAAGGTCGTCGGCTACCTCCAGGAGGACGGCATCGACCCCGCGTCGAAGACCGACACCTTCGCCGCGATCAAGCTGGGCATCGACAACCGCCGCTGGGCGGGCGTGCCGTTCTACCTGCGCACCGGCAAGCGGCTGGGCCGCCGCGTCACCGAGATCGCGGTGGTCTTCAAGCGGGCCCCGCACTCCCCCTTCGACTCCACGGCGACCGAGGAGCTGGGCCAGAACGCGATCGTCATCCGTGTCCAGCCCGACGAGGGCATGACCGTCCGCTTCGGCTCCAAGGTGCCGGGCACCTCGATGGAGATCCGGGACGTGTCGATGGACTTCGCCTACGGCGAGTCGTTCACCGAGTCGAGCCCGGAGGCGTACGAGCGGCTCATCCTGGACGTGCTGCTCGGCGACGCGAATTTGTTCCCCCGTCACCAGGAAGTGGAAGAGTCCTGGAAGATCCTCGACCCGATCGAGGAGTACTGGGCGGCGCACGGCCGTCCGGCGCAGTACGCGTCGGGCAGCTGGGGACCGACGGAAGCCGACGAGATGCTCGCACGAGACGGACGGAGCTGGCGCAGGCCATGAAGATCGACCTGACCGACACCACGGCAAGCAAGATCAACAAGGCGTTGGTGCAGGGCCGCCGCGCCATCGGTACCCCGGCCGTGGGCATGGTCCTGACGATGGTCATCGTCACGGACGAGGAGAACGCCTACGACTCGATCAAGGCCGCCGAGGAAGCCTCGCACGAGCACCCCTCGCGGACCCTGGTCGTCATCAAGCGGCACGTCCGCACCCTGCGCGACCGCACCCACTCCCGGCTCGACGCCGAGGTCCGGGTCGGCTCGGAGGCCGGCGCCGGCGAGACGGTCGTGCTGCGCACCTACGGCGAGGTGTCCGACCACGCCGACTCGGTCGTCCTGCCGCTGCTGCTGCCGGACGCCCCGGTCGTGGTGTGGTGGCCGGTGGAGGCCCCCGACACCCCGTCCCGGGACCCGCTCGGCGCGCTCGCCCAGCGCCGGATCACCGACCTGTACGCGGCGCTCAAGCCGATGGAGGTCCTGGAGACCCGGGCCCGCAACTACGCGCCCGGCGACACCGACCTCGCCTGGACCCGGCTGACGCTGTGGCGCTCGATGCTGGCCGCCGCCCTGGA
Source organism: Streptomyces sp. MUSC 14 (assembly GCF_001866675.1). NCBI lineage: Bacteria > Bacillati > Actinomycetota > Actinomycetes > Kitasatosporales > Streptomycetaceae > Streptomyces > Streptomyces sp. MUSC 14. The sequence goes on along the minus strand of NZ_MLYN01000094.1, from coordinate 34,768 downwards.
CCAGGCCCGCACGAAGATCACGTCGGCGGCCGTCGAGGCCGAGGCCGACAACCCCAGCGCCGAACTGCTCTCGCGCTGGCTGGAGGCCCGGCTGAAGGTGCAGGTGGACCGCGTGGTCACCGCCGGACCGGTCGTCACCGCCGTGCGCCTCGGCACCGCGAACGGCGAGATCGTCATCGACCGGCCCGAGGGCCCGCTCGCGACGCTGACCCTGCCGGGCCAGCCGCCGCGCACCCTCGCGCTCAAGGTCCGCCCCACCTCCGAACTCATCGCCGAGGAGCTGCGCCGCCTCGACGCCGACGAGATGTACGCCATCGCCCTGAAGGGCGAGGCCGCCAAGGAGAACGCCTGACATGGCAGCGACCCAGCATTCCGGGTTCCCCCAGCTCACCCACCGGCCCGAGTGGACGGCTCTCGCCGACCACCGCGCCGAGGGCAGGCCGCACCTGCGCGAGCTGTTCGCGCAGGACCCCGGCCGCGCCGAGCGGTACGTCGTACGGGTCGGGGACCTGTACATCGACTACAGCAAGCACCTGATCACCGACGAGACGCTGGCGCTGCTGCAGGAACTCGCCACCGCCACCGGCGTCTCCGGCCTGCGCGACGCCATGTTCCGCGGCGAGAAGATCAACGTCACCGAGGACCGGGCCGTGCTGCACACCGCGCTGCGCGCCCCGCGCGACGCGGTGATCGAGGTCGACGGCGAGAACGTGGTGCCGAAGGTGCACGCCGTCCTCGACAAGATGGCGCGCTTCGCCGACCGCGTCCGCTCCGGCGAGTGGACCGGCCACACCGGCAAGCGGATCAGGAACGTCGTCAACATCGGCATCGGCGGCTCCGACCTCGGGCCCGCGATGGCGTACGAGGCCCTGCGCCCGTACACCGCACGGGAGTTGACGGTCCGCTTCGTGTCCAACGTGGACGGCGCCGACCTGCACGAGGCGACCCGTGACCTGGACCCGGCGGAGACCCTGTTCATCGTCGCGTCCAAGACGTTCACCACGATCGAGACGATCACCAACGCGACCTCGGCGCGGTCCTGGCTGCTCAAGGCCTTCGACGGCGACGACAAGGCCGTGGCGAAGCACTTCGTGGCCCTGTCGACGAACGGCGGGAAGGTCACCGAGTTCGGCATCGACCCGGACAACATGTTCGAGTTCTGGGACTGGGTCGGCGGCCGCTACTCGTACGACTCCGCGATCGGGCTGTCCCTGATGATCGCGATCGGCCCGGACCGCTTCCGCGAGATGCTGGACGGCTTCCACCTGGTCGACGAGCACTTCCGCACCGCCCCCGCCGAGGCCAACGCCCCGCTGCTGCTCGGCCTGCTGGGCGTCTGGTACGGCGACTTCTTCGACGCGCAGTCGCACGCGGTGCTGCCGTACAGCCACTACCTGTCGAAGTTCACCGCCTACCTCCAGCAGCTGGACATGGAGTCCAACGGCAAGTCGGTGCAGCGCGACGGCCGGCCCGTCGAGTGGCAGACCGGTCCGGTCGTGTGGGGCACCCCGGGCACCAACGGGCAGCACGCCTACTACCAGTTGATCCACCAGGGCACCAAGCTGATCCCGGCGGACTTCATCGGCTTCGCCCGCCCGGCCGACGAGCTGAGCAGGGAACTCAAGGCGCAGCACGACCTGTTGATGGCCAACTTCTTCGCCCAGACCCAGGCCCTCGCCTTCGGCAAGAGCGCCGAGGAGGTCCGCGCGGAGGGCGTGGCCGAGGAGCAGGTGGCGCACCGCACCTTCCACGGCGACCACCCCACCACCACGATCCTGGCCGGCGAGCCGACCCCGTCCGTGCTCGGCCAGCTCATCGCCCTCTACGAGCACAAGGTGTTCGTCCAGGGCGCGATCTGGAACATCGACTCCTTCGACCAGTGGGGCGTCGAACTCGGCAAGGTCCTCGCCAAGCGCGTCGAGCCCGCCCTCACCGAAGGCGCGGACGTCCCCGGTCTCGACCCCTCCTCCCGGGCCCTCGTCGCCGCCTACCGCACTCTCAAGAACGCAACGGAGAACTGATCATGCAGCTCGGTCTCATCGGTCTCGGCAAGATGGGCGGCAACATGCGCGAGCGGATCCGCCGCGCCGGCCACACCGTCATCGGCTACGACCGCAACCCCGACGTCTCCGACGTCAAGTCCCTCGAAGAGCTGGTCGAGAAGCTCGACGCGCCCCGCCACATCTGGGTGATGGTCCCGGCCGGCACCGCCACCCAGACCGTCGTCGACGAACTCGGCGACCTGCTCCAGCCCGGCGACACGGTCATCGACGGCGGCAACTCCCGCTGGACCGACGACGAGAAGCACGCCGCCGCCCTCGCCATCAAGGGCATCGGCTTCGTCGACGCCGGTGTCTCCGGCGGCGTGTGGGGCCTGCAGAACGGCTACGCGCTCATGGTCGGCGGCGACAAGGAGCACGTCGAGCGGCTGCACCCGATCTTCGAGGCGCTCAAGCCGGAGGGCCCCTACGGCTACGTCCACGCGGGCCGGGTCGGCGCCGGGCACTTCTCCAAGATGGTCCACAACGGCATCGAGTACGCCATGATGCAGGCGTACGCCGAGGGCTGGGAGCTGCTGGAGAAGGTGCACTCCGTGGAGAACGTGCGCGAGGTGTTCCGCTCCTGGCAGGAGGGCACCGTCATCCGCTCCTGGCTGCTCGACCTCGCGGTCAACGCCCTGGACGAGGACGAGCACCTGGAGAAGCTGCGCGGCTACGCGGAGGACTCCGGCGAGGGCCGCTGGACGGTCGAGGCGGCCATCGACAACGCCGTCCCGCTGCCCGCGATCACGGCGTCGCTCTTCGCCCGGTTCGCCTCGCGCCAGGACGACTCGCCGCAGATGAAGATGATCGCCGCGCTGCGCAACCAGTTCGGCGGCCACGCGGTCGAGAAGAAGGACTGAACCACCGTGGGGGACCTCCTGCTGGTCCGCCACGGTGAGACGGAGTGGAGCCGGTCGGGCCAGCACACCAGCTGGACCGACCTGCCCCTGACCGAGCACGGCGAGGAACAGGCCAAGTCCCTCGCCCCGCTCCTCACCGGGCGGACGTACGCCCGCGCGCTGGCCAGCCCGCTGGGCCGCGCGATACGCACCGCCGAACTGGCGGGTCTGAGCGGGCTCGTGACCGACCCCGACCTGCACGAGTGGGACTACGGCGGCTACGAGGGCATCACCACGGTCGACATCCACGCCGGCCGCCCCGGCTGGGACCTGTGGACCGAGGGTGTGCCGCCCGGCCCCGAGGGCCACCCGGGCGAGTCGCCCGCGCAGATCGGCGCCCGCGCCGACCGGGTGCTGGCGCGGGTCGACACGGCGCTCGCCGAGGGCGCCGGGGACGTGGTCCTCGTCGCCCACGCCCACTTCCTGCGGGTGCTCACCGCCCGCCGGCTGGGCCTGGCGCCCGCCGAGGGCCGGCTGTTCCAGCTGGCCACCGGCACGGTCAGCCGGCTCTCCACCGAGCACGGCCGGCCCGTGATCGCCGAGTGGAACAGGCGGGCCTGACGGCCGTCGGCCGTACGCCCGCCCGCCCCGCGGCCCGGTTCACCCCTTGCGGTGGGCCGGGCCGCAGTCGTACAGCCGGTGCGCGTGGTCGCGCGAGCCGTCGTACGCGGCCGCCGGGACGAGGGCGCAGTGGTCGGCCGTCCAGCGCACCAGCCCGCCGACGAGCGTGTGCTTACCGTGTCCGCGCGCGGCCCGGATGTCGGTCCGCTTCAGGACGACGTAGCGCAGCCGGCCGGAGTCGACCAGCTGGTGGAAGCGGGCGGACGAGGGGTACGGGACCCGTCCGGTGAAGCCGCCCATGGGCATGACGTGCGCGTTCGCCGAGATGACGTACGGCGCGGCGGACCACCAGCCGGGGACGGCGGCCAGGTACTCGGCGCCGTGCCGGTGCGCGGTGAGATAGCCGAGCACGTGCTGCTGGGTGGAGGTGAGCTGGGCGAGCGGGTTGCCCGGACGGTGGCTGCTGGGGCCGACCCGGGCCAGCGAGCCGGGCTGGTTGTAGCGCAGCGACAGGGCCGACGCCGACCAGGCGGCGGGCACGAGCAGGGCCGCGGCCAGGCCCACGGCCAGACCGGCGCGGGCCGCGCGCGGGCGGTGCCGGAACGCGGTCAGGGCCAGGGCGAGCACCGCGAGGGCGCCGGCGGCCGGGGCCGACCAGGGCAGGAAGTGCGGGGACCACAGGGCCAGCGCCACGCACCAGGCGGCGTTCGCGGCGAGCGCCGCCGGCAGCACCCAGGCCCGCGGGCCGCCCCTGAGCCCGGCCCGCCAGGCCCGTACGACACCGGCACCGGCGAACGCGGCGAGCGCGACCGCGACCACGCCCATGTAGTAGGTGTGCCCGGTGACGCTGCCGAAGCTGAAGACGAAGAAGAACGTCCCCAGCCACACGCCCCACAGCACCTGGCCCGCGAGCACCCGGTCCGTGCGGGCCGGGCGGCGCCGCCACAGCGCCACGGCGCCGCCGGCGAGCCCGAGCGCGGCGAGCGGGTAGAGCCACCCGGTCTGGGTGGCGAGCCCGGGGCTGAACATCTTCCACACGCTGTCGCCCATGCCGGGGCCCGAACCGGCCGCCCGCAGGCTCTCGTTGGGCGCGACACTGCCGGTGCCGGCCGCGTCGACACCGACGGTGTGGAAGCGGGTGAGGAAGTTGTAGCCGACGACCAGCCCGAACGCCGAGTTGTCGGTGGTGCCGTCGAGATACGGACGGGCGGAGCCCGGGGTGAGGGTGGCCGCGACCATCCATGACACCGACACCGCGAACATGACCGCGCCGGCGAGCGCGAGGTCCCGCAGCCGGCGGCGCAGACTCGGCGGAGCGGCGACCAGGTAGGTGGCGGCGAGCGCGGGCAGCACCGCCCAGGCCTCCAGCATCTTGCACTGGAAGGCGACGCCCACCCAGAACCCGGAGAGCAGCAGCGGGCCCACCCGGCCCCGCTCGGTCGCCCGCCAGGCCGCCTCGGCGGCGAGCAGGAGCAGCAGGACGAACGGGGCGTCCTCGGTGACGGACCGGCCGAGGCCGACGGTCACCGGGGTGAGGGCCAGGAAGGCCGCCGCCAGCAGCCCGGCGGGCACGCCCGCCCAGCGCCGGACCACCACATGGAGCAGGACCACCGAGGCGACGATCTCCAGGGCCTGCGGCAGCACCAGCGCCCACGGGTGGAAGCCGAACACCAGCGCCGACAGGGCCTGCGGCCACAGGAAGCCGGGCAGTTTGTCGATGGTGAGGGTGTTTCCCGGGTCGAAGGAGCCGAAGAAGAACGCGACCGGGTTGTCCGTCATGCTGCGCACCGCGGCGGCGTAGAAGCCGTGGAACGAACTGTGGTCGAGGCCCCACAGGCACAGCAGCGCGGCGAGTGCGGCTATGGCCACCAGTACCGGGCGTTCGTACCGCTGGGTACGCGGGCGGGGCGCGGCCGCGGGCGGCGGCCCGCCGTCCCGGACGACCGACTCGGTGGGGGTGCTCAGCATGAACGGCCTTTCAGGCTCCCGGAAAACGTGGTGATACGGGCGCAGCGCGCATACCGGATCTTGCGGAGTATCCGCGTCCGGAGATGTACGGAGCCTGAACCGGAGCTGAATCCGGTGGAGGTCTCACCGGCCTCTCACCCCTACGAGAGATCCGGTAAGAGGCCGGTCAGTTCATCGCAAGAGCCGTCCTGTGTGCTGAGCCGCGAGCCGCACCGGCGCGTTGGCGGCGCCGTACCCCTGGTGGCCGGGATCGCGCTGGACGAGTTCGAAGAAGACCCGGCCGACCGTCTCGGTGTAGCAGTGCCGGAAGGCGCCGTCCGCGTCGCGGTCGTAGAGGATGCCGAGCTCGCGGTACGTCTCCAACTCGCCCTCGGCGAAAACGAACCGGGCGGCGAGGTCGTCGTAGTAGTTGTCCGGGACCGGCAGCAGGCGGCCGCCGGCCGCACGCAGCGCGCGGGCGGCGGCCACCACGTCGTCGGTGGCCAGCGCGATGTGCGCGGCGTGCACCGTCCCGTCGGCGGGCGCCGCGCCGACGGTGAGCGCGATACGGACAGCGCCGTCGGCGCTCGCGACGGCCCTGCTGCGGCGCAGCCCGTAGGGGTCGGCGAGGTCGATGCTCTCGCGGGCGTCCAGCCCGAGGACGCCGCGGTGGAACAGCGTCGCCGCGTCGTACCGGTGCCAGGGCTGGGTGAGGGCGAGGTGGTCGACACGGGTGACGTCCGCGGGCCCGGGGGCGTCCGGCAGCGCGGCGAAGTCGCCCCGCCCGTGCGGGAGCCGGGATACGTCGGAGGCCTCGTCGGCGACGAAGAACAGCTCCCTGCCATCGGGCGCGGCCACCGCGTCCAGCACGGCCTCCTCGGGAACGCGACGGCGGGCCAGGACGGGGGCGAGGCGGTCGATGCGGGTGGCGTCCGCGGGCCCAGGGGCGTCCGGCAGCGCGGCGAAGTCGCCCCGCCAGTCGGGGAGCCCGGACGCGCCCGAAGCGCCGTCGGCGACGAAGAACAGCTCCGTGCCATCGGGCGCGGACACCGCGTCCAGCACGGCCTCCTCGAGAGCGCGACGGCGGGGCAGGACGGGGGCGTGCAGGGCCTCGGCGCGGCGGGCGGCGCCGGCGGGGTCGGGGAACGCGAGCCCGATCGCGGCGAGCCGGGTGCCGTCGCGGCGGTCGGCGGCGGTGTTGACGAGGATCCGGGCCGCACCGCGCTCCCACAGGTCGACGGGTTTGCCGCGGTGCCGGGCGGTGCGGGCGAAGCCGAGGGCGGCCAGCAGGGCGGTGACCGGTTCGGCGTCCGCGGTGAGGAGTTCGGCGAAGGCGATCCCCGTGGGGACGACCGGCGGCGGCAACTCGGCGGCGCCGACGGCCTCCTGGAGCAGCAGCAGGGACCGGTGGGCGTCCACGGCGGTGGCGGCGGCGTCGGCCTGCCGGTGGACGTCGTTGAACACCTCCAGCGACAACGGCCCCCGGTAGCCGGCGTCGAGGACGTGCCGCAGCAGCCCCGCGACATCGAGTCCGCCCTGGCCGGGGAAGCAGCGGTGGTGGCGGCTCCACTGGAGGACGTCCATGGCCGGCAGCGGTGCGTCGGCGAGCTGGAGGAAGAAGATCCTGTCGCCGGGGATGTCCGCGATGCCGCGGGGGTCCGAGCCGCGGGAGAGGATGTGGAAGCTGTCCAGGCAGGTGCCGAGCGCGGGATGTCCGGCCGCCTCGACGATGCGCCACGCATGGTCGTACGTGTTCACGTGCCGCCCCCAGGCCAGGGCCTCGTACGCCACCCGGATCCCGAACTCCTTGGCCATGTCGGCGAGTTGGGAGAGTTGTGCCGCGGCGAGGGCGTCGTCGTCCACGGCGAGCGGACTGACGCTGGAGCACACGAGCACGGTGTCGGCGCCGAGGCGCCGCATCAGCTCGAACTTGTGCCGGGCGCGCTTCAGGTTTCCGGCGTGGACCTCCTCCGGCACGGCCTCGATGTCCCGCATCGGCTGGTACAGGTCGATCCGCAGCCCGAGATCGGCGCACCGGGCGCGGACCTCTCCGGGCGGGAGCGCGCTGGCGAGCAGGTCGTTCTCGAAGATCTCCACCCCGTCGAACCCGGCCCGCGCGGCGGCGGTGAGCTTCTCGGTGAGGGAGCCGCTGAGAGAGACGGTGGCGATGGAGGTGGGCAGCACCCCGTAAGGGGCGCGGGCCGTGCCGGCATGCGGCTCCGCCGCGGGGGCGCGGTCGACCCCGCCGAAGCCCGCACCGGTCATCAGGCCACACTCCCCGAACGCTCGGCCCCCACCAGCTCCGCGAAGTCCCCCAGCATGCGCCCACTGTCCGGCTCCACCCCCGTGAACAGCCGAAACGCGTCCGCGGCCTGGAACACGGCCATTCCGCCCCCGGGCAGCACGGCACAGCCGCGCTCCCGCGCGGCCCGCACCAGCTCGGTCTCCAACGGCCGGTACACCACCTCGGCCACCCACAGTCCGGCCTGCAACAGCTCGGCGGGCAGCGGCAGTCCGGGGTACGCGGCCATACCCGTAGGGGTCGCGTGGACGAGTCCGCCCGCACCGTCGGCCTCCGCCAGCAGCGCCGGCAGCTGTTCGACGGCCGCCGCCTGCGCCCGGCCGGGGCCGAAGTGCCGTGCGAGCGACTCGGCGAGCGCGGCCGCGCGGCCGGGCAGCGCGTCGACGACCGTCACCCGCCCCGCGCCCAGGGTCAGCACGGCGTGCGCCACCGCCGCGCCCGCGCCGCCCGCGCCGAGCTGGACGACCCGCTCCAGCGGGGCGTCCGGCAGGCCGCGCGCGAAGGACGCGGCGAAGCCGGTGACGTCGGTGTTGTGGCCCACGGCCCGGCCGTCCTCGCCGAAGACGACGGTGTTGACCGCGCCGAGCGCCTCGGCGCGCGGGTCGAGCGCGTCCAGGTGATCGAGGACGAGCTGCTTGCAGGGGTGAGTGATGTTGAGCCCGTCGAAGCCGAGGTCGCGGGCGGCCCGGACCAGGTCGCCGACGGCCTCCGGGGCGACGCCGAGGACGTCGATGTCGAGGAGCCGGTAGAGGTGGCGCAGGCCCTGCCGGTCCGCCTCCCGCTGGTGCAGGGCGGGGCTGAGCGAGGGACCTATGCCGGCCCCGACCAGCCCGACGAGATACGAGTCCTTGGCCACGCGGACCTCCCGAGGGGACGCTAATGTACGAACCAGTACGTTAGCTATATCAGCGGCGGGAGTCCCGGGGAAGCCCCCGGCGGCGCCCCGGGCCCTGCTTCTACAATCACCGGCACCACCGACGAGTGCTCCGCCCCGGTGTCCCCGGCCCCGAAGGAAACCGATGACCAGCGTCGAAGAACCCCTGCAACCCGGCGGGAAGGTGCGCGACGCCGCCCGCACCCGGGCCGAGATCCTCGACGTGGCCACGCAGGAGTTCGCGCGGGCCGGCTACGACGGCGCCCGGGTCGACGAGATAGCGGCCCGCACCCGCACCACCAAGCGGATGATCTACTACTACTTCGGCGGGAAGGAACAGCTGTTCACGGCCGTGCTGGAGCGGGCGTACGGCGTGATCCGGGAGGCCGAGCAGCGCCTGGACGTCGACCATCTGGACCCGGTCGCGGCGATCCGGCGCCTCGCCGAGCTGACCCTCGACCACCACGAGGAGCACCCGGACTTCATCCGCCTGGTCAGCATCGAGAACATCCACGGCGCCGAGCACATCGCGGCCTCCGGGAAGCTCGCACGGATCGGATCCCCGGCGCTGGACGTGATCCGCCGGATCCTCGCCGCCGGACAGGAGTCCGGGCTGTTCACGGCCGACGTGGACGCGGTCGACCTGCACGCGGTGATCAGCTCGTTCTGCTTCTTCCGGGTCGCCAACCGGCCTACGTTCGGCGCCCTGTTCGGCCGCGACCTGGCGGACCCGGGCCGGCGCGAGCACTACCGCACCATGCTCGGCGACATGGTGATCGCGTACCTGACGGCGGAGCGGGCGGACGACTGACCACCGCGCGGCGTCCGCCCGGAACGGCAGTCGCACGGTCTCTTGACACAGGGGAAACAGCGGCGCAACATCCCACCCACCACAACTAACTATCCAGTGGGTTAATCAGCCGCCGCGATCCGGCCCTCGCCCGCTCCCCTCGCCGCCCGACTCCCCTCTTCCGCAGGGTGACGTTCCCCCGAAGGAGCACTGCCGTGTCCGAGTCCGTCCCCGCGCCCGCCCCCGACGCCCCTGCCGGCCAGCCCCGGAAGGCGGCGACGGCCGCCTGGATCGGCAGCGCGCTGGAGTACTACGACTTCTTCGTCTACGGCAGCGCCGCCGCCCTGATCTTCCCGAAGGTGTTCTTCGACGCCTCCGATCCGGCCACCGCCACCCTGCTCTCGCTCGCCACCTTCGGCGTCGCCTATGCCGCCCGGCCGCTCGGCGCGCTGGTCCTCGGGCACGTCGGCGACCGGCTCGGCCGCAAGAAGATCATGGTGTTCACGCTGCTTCTGATGGGTCTGTCGACGTTCCTGATCGGCTGTCTGCCCACCCGTGCCGAGGCCGGCTCCCTCGCCCCCGTGCTGCTCGTGCTCTGCCGGGTCCTGCAGGGCATATCGGCGGCCGGCGAGCAGGCGAGCGCGAGTTCCATGAGCCTGGAACACGCGCCGGAGCACCGGCGCGGGTTCTTCACCAGCTTCACGCTCAGCGGCACCCAGGGCGGCCAGCTCATCGCCACGCTCGTCTTCATCCCGGTGGCGCGGCTGCCCGAGGACCAGTTGCTCTCCTGGGGCTGGCGGGTGCCGTTCTGGCTGAGCGTGGCGGTCGCCGTCGTCGGCTTCGTCATCCGGCGCCGGCTGCGCGAGACGCCCGCCTTCACCCGGCAGGCGGCCACCGAGGGCGTGCTGAAGCTGCCGCTCGCGGTGCTGCTGCGCGAGCACGGGACGGACGTGCTGCGCGTGGTCGCGGGCGCGCTCATCGCCTCCGTCAGCACGATCTTCACGGTGTGGGCGCTGGCCTACGCCACCAGTGACGCGGTCGGCATGTCCCGTACCTCGATGCTGTGGGTGGGCGCCCTCGCCAACCTGGTCGCCCTCGGCGCGATCCCGCTGTGGGCGACCCTGTCGGACCGGATCGGGCGCCGGCCGGTGTTCCTGATCGGCGCGGTCGGCAGCGCGGTGTCGATGGCCGGCTATCTGTGGGCGATCTCCACCGGCTCCTACCCGCTGACCCTGGCCCTCGGCGTCGTCTCCTTCGGCGTGCTCTACAGCGCGGCGAACGGCGTGTGGCCCGCCTTCTACGGCGAGATGTTCGCGACCCGGGTCCGGCTGTCCGGCGTGGCGATCGGCACCCAGACCGGCTTCGCGGTGGCCGGGTTCGCGGTCACCTTCGCGGCGGAGATCGCCGGTCCGGGCGGCACCGACTGGGGCGCGGTGGCCCTGTTCACGGCGGCGCTGTGCGTCCCGCCGACCGTCGCCGCGCTCAGCGCCCGCGAGACGCACGCCGTCCCCACGGAACTGCTCGGCGAGCGAAAGGGCGGCAGGCCGACGGCGCAGGCGCAGCGGATCACGGCGTGAGCGGGAGCGGCGCACGATCCCTCGGCGCCCCGGACGTGCTCTAGGGACGCGGGTGACGGGGCTCGTACAAGCCGATCTCACCACCACCCGGCAGCCGCACCGCCGTCACCCGGCCCCACCGGGCCTCCTCCACCGGCCGACTGAACTCCGCTCCCCGCTCGACGAGTTGGCGCCGGGTCTCGTCCAGGTCGTCGCAGGTCAGCATCAGCTCGTGCGAGGGCGTGCCGTCGGTGGGGTGGACGGCCACCTCGGTGGGCGGCGCCTTGAAGATGAGCCATCCGCTGCCCGCGTCGACGTAGTTCCAGCAGAGGGTCCCGCGCAGAAAGGCCCGGTCGGCCTCCGGGTCCCGGCTGTAGAGCACCACATGTGCACCGTTGATCACGCGGGGGAGGCTAGTGCGGCGGGCGGGCCCGGACAAGCACCGGGGCCCGGCGGCCGCCGGGCATGTCCGGTCCCTGGTACGGATCACCCGCGGGGGCCGGGGTGGCCGCACGCCCGTCCCGCGCGCACGCTGGGAACCGTAGGGAAGACGACCGGGCGCGGTCCCGGAACGGAGGAGGAGCCATGAGCGCGCAGACCTACCTCGCGTACGACTATCCGGCGCTGAGCGTCTTCTGGTCCATGCTGGTGTTCTTCCTGTGGATCATGTGGTTCGTCCTGCTCTTCCGGATCGTCGTCGACATCTTCCGGGACGACGACCTGGGTGGCTGGGCCAAGGCCGGCTGGCTCGTGTTCGTCATCGTCCTGCCCTTCCTGGGCGTCTTCGTCTACCTGATCGCCCGCGGCAGGAACATGGGCCGCCGGGAAGCCGAACAGGTCCGTGCGCAGCAGCAGGCCGTCGACACCTACATCCGTGAGACCGCCCACGCAGGCACGCCCCCGACCAGCGCCGACGAGCTCGAGAAGCTGTCCGGGCTGCGCTCTCGCGGCGACATCACCGACGACGAGTTCCGGCGGGCGAAGGAACTGGTCCTCACCGGCGGCGGGACGGCCCACCACGCCCCGTGACGTCCCCGCCGCACCGGCGCACCGAGCACGTCGCACGGCACAGAAACGAGGTGGCACGATGACCGCCGCACCCACGCCCACCGCCAGGGAACAATGGGCGACCGGCCTGACCGCCTTCGGCGCGATCATGCTCGTGCTCGCCGGGGTCCTGGGCATCTTCCGCGGCATCATGGCGATCGCGCACGACGACGTGTTCCTCGTGACGCGCGACTACGTCTTCCGGTTCGACCTCACGGGCTGGGGCTGGATCCATCTGATCCTCGGCGTCGTCGCGCTGCTCGTGAGCTTCGGCCTCTTCCGGGGCGCCCTGTGGGCGCGTGTGTGCGGAGTGGCCATCGCCTCGCTGATCATCATCGCCAACTTCCTCTCCCTGCCGTACTACCCGGTCTGGTCGATCGTGCTGATCGCCTTCTCCGGACTCATCATCTGGGCCCTGTGCGTGGGAGAGAAGGGCGCCTCCGAGCTGTTCGACTGAGGTGTCGATGCCGGGGCGCCCGCGACGCGTGTCTCCGCTGGCGTGCCAGCGACTCGCCCCGGTCAGGGCACCGGGGCCGCCGCGGCGTCGAGCAGCGGGCCCAGTTCCCGTACGGCCGTGGTCAGCGGCCGTACGTCCTGGTCGGCGCGGGCCAGCAGGATCGCGCCCTCCAGGGTGCTGATCATCAGCGTGGCCAGGGACGCGGCGCGGGCCGCGGGGACGCCCATGCCGGCCAGGGCCTCGGCGAGCGGGGTCCGCCAGGCCGCGAAGGCGGTGGCCGCGGCCTCACGGGCCGGGCCGTCGGCGGCGGCGCACTCGGCGGTGGCCGCGGCGACGGGGCAGCCCGCGGCGAAGCCATCCGCCGCGTACTCGTCGGTCCACTGCGCGACCATCGCCGCGAACAGGGCACTCGGCCTCGGCTCGTCCAGGCTCGCGACGAAGCGCCCGATCCGCCGGCCCGCGTACCGTCCGGCCCAGCCGACCGCCTCGTCGACCAGCTGTTCCTTGCCGCCCGGGAAGTAGTGCTGCAGGGACCCGCGCGGTGCCCCGGCATGGGCGGCGACCTCACGCATACCGGTGGCGGTCACGCCGTGCCGCCGGATGAGCTGGGCCGCGCTGACGACCATCCGCTCCCGCGGCCCCGGCCGTTCCTCACCCATCGCCGACCTCCGTCCCGTGACGGCCCCAGCCTATGACCGCCGTCATAACCGCCGCCACCAGGACGGCGGACCGGCGACCGTCACACCTCCCGCTCACTCCTTCTTCGGGATCCCGTACGCCCGCTCCACCCGCAGCCGTACGACCAGGCGCCGGTCGCGGACCATCGCCGCGCGGTAGTCGTCCCAGTCGGGGTGTTCGCCGAGGACGTCGCGGTAGAGGCGGATCAGCTCCTCGACCGTGTCGTCGTGCGGGTCCCGGGCGACCGGGGTCAGTTCGGCGGTGCCCTCGGCGACGGTGTACGCCCAGCGGTCGGCGCTGGTGACGTGGTACGAGGCGCGGGGGTCGCGGCGCAGGTTGCGGGTCTTGGCGCGGTCGTCGGTGACGGAGATCCGGATGAGCCGCTCGTCGGGGTCGTAGGCGTGGCTGACGTTGGACAGCTGGGGGTGGCCGTCCTGTTTGAGGGTGACCAGGGTGCCGCCGTGGCCCGCGGAGAGCAGGTCGAGCAGGGCGTCCTGCGTGGTGTCGTGAGTCATATCACGGTCAACTCGGCGGTGCGGGCCGCGCATTCCCGCGCACGACACCGCTAGTAGACAGTGTCTACCGAATCCTGGTAGACACTGTCCATGACTGAGTCCGAGAACGGGTTGCGGGAGCGTCTGGTCGACGTCGGGGTGGAGCTGCTGGCCGCCGAGGGGCCGGCGGCGCTCACCCTGCGGGAGATCGCACGGCGCGCCGGCGTCTCGCACGGGGCGCCACGCCGCCACTTCCCCACCCATCTGGAACTGCTGTCCGCCATCGCCCGCCGGGGCTTCGCCGACCTCGCCGAACGCGTGCGGCACACGCCCGTCAGCGGCACTTGCGCCAGGCCCCGGGCACAGGTGGCCGCGCTGGCGCGGACGTATCTGGAGTTCGCGCTGGAGAACCCGGGGATGTACGAGCTGATGTTCCGTCACGACCTGCTGGAAAGCGGACATCTGGGGCTCCGGGACACGAGCCTTCCGCTCTTCGCGCTGCTCGCCGGGCTGGTCGGCGAGGTACGGCCGGAGGCCGACGCCCGGCGGACGGCGGGGGCGCTGTGGGCGAACCTGCACGGGATCGCGCAGCTGTGGCGCTGGCGCAGTCTCCAACTCGCCCTGGACAGCGAGGACATCGGGCCGCTGCTCGACGCTGCCCTGGCGGCGCACCTGGGCCCGGAGGACGGGCGGTGAACCGGCGGTGGACGCTGGTGAGCAGTGTGGCGGGCGCGGTGGTCGTGGCGCTGGACGGTACGGTCCTGACGGTCGCGCAGCCGCGCCTGCAAAGGGAGTTGGGCGCCTCTTTCGCCGAGGTGCAGTGGTCCAGTACGGCGTATCTGGTGGCGGTGGCGAGCCTGCTGGTGTTCGCGGGGCGGCTCGGTGACCGGTACGGGCACCGGCGGGTGTTCGCGCTCGGCCTGCTGGGCTTCGGGGCGGCGTCGGCGGGGATCGGCCTCGCGCCCGGGGTGGGGTGGGTGATCGGGCTGCGGGCGGTGCAGGGGGTGTTCGGGGCGCTGTTGCAGCCGGCCACGCTGGGCATGCTGCGGGCGGCGTTCCCGCCGGAGCTGCTGGCGAAGCCGCTCGCCGTGCGGACGGCGGCGATCGGGCTGGCGGCGGCAGCGGGACCCGTGGTGGGCGGAGCGCTGGTGACGGGGCTGGGCTGGCGGGCGGTGTTCTTCGTGAACGTGCTGCCCGCGCTCGCCTTCGGCCTGCCGGCCCTGCTGCGCCCGGAGCGGGCCCCGGCCGTGGCCGGCGGGACGGCGCTGGACGTACCGGGTGCGGTGCTGCTCGCGGTCGCCCTGGCCGCTCTGGTGCACGCGCTGACCGCCGGAGCCGTCTCCTGGCCGGGGCTCGCCCTCGCCGGGGCCGCTGCCGCCGTCCTCGTCGGGCACGAGCGGCGCACGGCGAGTCCGCTGCTGCCGCCGGGCGTCGTCGGCTCACGGGTGGTCGCGGCCGCGCTCGGTGTCCTGGTCACGGTGTCGGCGTCGCTGTTCGGCGCGCTCTTCGTGGCCACGTACGTCCTCCAACGCGGCCTCGGGCTCGACCCGTTGCAGAGCGCGCTGCGCAGTCTGCCGCTGGCGGTGCTGATGGTGGCGTCCGCCGCGCTGTGCCCGGCGCTGCTGCGCCGCCTCGGCGCGCGCCGTACGACGGCGGGGGCGGCGGCGCTGCTCTCGCTCGGGGTCCTCGTGCTGTCGCAGGCCGCGTCCGCACCGGCGTTCGGCTGCGGATTCGCCCTGTTGGGCGCCGGGTTCGGGACCGTGATGGTGGCGGCCACGCATGCCGTCGTGACGGCGGCGGAGGTGGCGGTGTCCGGGGTGGCGGGCGGCTTGCAGCAGACGGCGCTGAACGTGGGTCCCGCCCTGGGCGTGGCCGCGGCGAGCGCACTGCTGAGCGCCGGAACCGAACCGGCCCTGCTCGTCCTCGCGGCCGTCGCGGCGCTCGGTGCACTGCCGGCCTGCACGCTGCCCCGGGCACGCGACGTCGCAACGGTCACCCCCACGGCCGGAGACCACCCCCGGCACCAAACTCCCGCACGCCCATGACCACCTGCCCCGGACACCGGAACCCGACCGGCACCGTTCACCGCCGCCACCGCCACCGCCACCGCCACCGCCACCGCCACCGCCACTGCCACCACCCTCGGCGGACCACCGGCCCACACACCGCCCCCGGCACACGAGACAGCCACAGTCACCCCCACGGCCGGAGACCACCCCCGGCACCAAACTCCCGCACGCCCATGACCACCTGCCCCCGGACACCAGAACCCGACCGGCACCACTCACCCCCGCCACGCGGCGTCGCGTCGGTCACACGCACCGTCGAAGATCACCTCCCGCACACCGCTTCTGCGCGACGATGAGCACCGGAGGCGGACCGGGCCCGGGGGCCGAGCGGGGCCGTGTACGGCGGCGAGCGGAGGAGAGCGATGGCGGGGCTGGGGCAGGAAGTCGAGCCGGGCGAGGCGGGGTTGGACGCTGCGGCGCTGGACCGGCTGGACCGGTACTTGGCCGAGCACGTGGACGCGGGGCGGCTGCCCGGGTTTCTGCTGGCCCTGGCCCGCGGCGGGCACGTCGCGCACCTCACGACGTACGGGCGGCGCGATGTCGCGGGCGAACTGCCGGTGGAGTCGGACACGTTGTGGCGGATCTACTCGATGACCAAGCCGGTCACCGCCGTGGCCGTGCTGCTGCTGGCGGAGGAGGGCCGGCTGGGCCTGGACGATCCGCTGGAGCGGTATCTGCCCGCGTTCGCCGAACCCCGGGTGTACGACGGCGGTTCGGGTGACGGCCTCACCACCCGGCCGGCCGCCGGACCGATCCGGATCCGTCATCTGCTCACCCACACGGCCGGGTTGACCTTCGGCTTCTACCATCAGCACCCGGTCGACGCCCTGTACCGCGACTCGGGGCTGGAGTACTCGGTGCCGCCGGGGGCCGATCTGGCCGAGACGGTCGAGGTGTACGCGCGGATGCCGTTGCAGTTCGAGCCGGGCACGCAGTGGAACTACTCGGTCGCCTCGAACGTGCTGGGCCGGGTGATCGAGGTGGTGTCCGGGCGGCCGCTGGACGCGTTCTTCGCCGAGCGGATCCTCGGCCCGCTCGGCATGAGCGACACCGCCTTCCACCTCGACCCCGGGCAGGAGCCCCGGCTGGCCGAGCTGTACCGGGAGACGGACGAGGGCGGGATCGCGCCGGTGCCGGGGCTGCCGGTGCGCGGCCGGCCGCGGTTCCTGTCGGGCAGTGGCGGCCTGGTCTCCTCGGCGTACGACTTCCACCGGTTCATGGAGATGCTGCGCCGCGGTGGCGAACTGGACGGCCTGCGGCTGCTGTCGGCGGACAGCGTCGCGCTGATGACCCGCAACCGGCTGCCCGGCGGCGCCGTCCTGCGCGCCTTCGGCGCCCCGGTCCACCAGGAGCCCGGCAACGACGGCCTGGGCTTCGGTTTCAACGTCTCCGTGGTGGTCGACCCGTCCCGCACCCTGGCCCCGTCCAGCCTCGGTACGTACGGCTGGACGGGCGCGGCCACGACCGCGTTCTGGGTGGACCGGGCCCACGAGCTGACGGTGCAGTTCATGACCCAGGTGCGCCCGAGGACGCTGAAGGTGTTCCCGCAGCTGCGGCGGCTGGTGAGCGAGGCGATGGTCGGCTGACCCCCGGACCGCAAGGGCCCCTCAGGAGCCCTCAGGAGCCCTCAGGAGCCGTCAGGAGCCCTCAGGAGCCGTGGGCGACGGCGTCCAGGTGCGGCAGGATGTGGTCCAGCCGCTCCCGTTTGGTGCGCAGATAGGTGATGTTGCTCTCGCACGGCTCGATCAGCAGCGGTACCCGCTCGGCGACCTGGATGCCGTGCCGGACGAGGGCCTCGCGCTTGCGCGGGTTGTTGGACATCAGCCGGACCGACCGCACGCCGAGGTCGCGCAGGATCTCGGCGGCGACGCGGTAGTCGCGGGCGTCGACGGGCAGGCCGAGCGCGAGGTTCGCCTCCACGGTGTCCAGGCCCTCGGCCTGGAGCGCCATCGCGCGGAGTTTGGCGAGCAGTCCGATGCCGCGGCCCTCGTGCCCCCTCAAGTACACGACGACGCCGCTGCCTTCGGCGACGACGGCGCGCAGCGCGGAGGCCAGCTGGTCGCCGCACTCGCAGTGCCGGGAGCCGAACGCGTCCCCCGTCAGGCATTCGGAGTGCAGCCGGGTCAGCACGTTCTCGGTGCCGATCTCGCCGTGGACCAGGGCGACTTGTTCGTCGCCGCGCTCGTGGTCCAGGTAGCCGATCGCCTGGAATTTCCCGTACACGGTGGGCAGCGGCGCATTCACGACGCGTTCCGTGTCCGTCCGCCCTGCGGACTTCGAGCCCAGTACGCCGATGTCGACGCCGGTGTTTTCTGTCATGATCTGATTCCTCAAGCGAGACGAAAGGCCGTGAAAAGAATGAGTGGTTCGGGCGTGCGGGCGGCGGCACATGAAGGGATGCACGGTATGCACGGCGTACTGCCGGCGGACACCACGCAGGACGTACGGGCGCGGGGGGCGGGCGTCACGGCGCAGGTCGCCGTCCTTCCCGTCGGCAGTTTCGAGCAGCACGGGCCCTTTCTTCCGCTGGCGACCGACACGCTGATCGCCTGTGCCGTGGCACGGGAGATCGCCGCCGCGTACCCGGTGCACCTCCTTCCTCCGGTGACGGTCTCCTGCTCGCACGAGCACGCCGGCTGGCCGGGGACCGTCAGCATCTCCTCGGTGACCCTCCACGCGGTGGTCACGGACATCGCGCGGTCGCTGCGCCGCGGCGGGGTCGACACGCTCGTCGTGGTCAACGGGCACGGCGGCAACTACGTCCTCGGCAACGTCGTGCAGGAGGCGTCCGCGCGCGGTGAGCGGATGGCGCTGTTCCCGGCCGTCGAGGACTGGGAGGAGGCCCGCGGGCGGGCGGGGGTGGAGACCTCGCTGCTCTCCGACATGCACGCCGGGGAAATCGAGACCTCGATTCTTCTGCACGCTCATCCCGAATTCGTCCGCCCTGGTCACGAGTCCGCCGATTTCCTCGCCGACGACCGTCGTCGACTGCTCACCGTGGGAATGTCCGCCTATACCGAATCGGGCGTCATCGGCCGTCCTTCCCTGGGGTCGGCGGAAAAGGGGAAGGAACTGCTGGCGAGCCTCGCGGAATCCTTCTCGGGGGTGTTCGCGCTGTTCACCGCGTCCGACGGCGACGGGGACGGGGACGCGGGGGCCGTACGCGGGTAGCCGCGCAGCCCGGCGTACCAGCGGGCGACGAGGACGACGGCGCCGGGCAGGCTCGCCACGAGGCTGAGCACGCCGTACACCACGGCGACGGCGACCCCGCTGTCCGCGCCCAGCCCCGCGGCCCCGAACGCCCAGGCGGTGACGCCCTCGCGGGGGCCGAAGCCGCCGATGTTCAGCGGCAGTCCCATGGCGACGAGGGCCAGGACGGCGAGCGGGACCAGGACGGCCACGGAGGCGGCGGAGCCGGCGACCCGGGCCGCGACGACGAACATCGCCAGATGTCCGGCCAGGACGAGGGCCGAGGACAGCGCGACCCCGGGCCCGGCCTGCCGGGACAGCAGCCCCTGCCGGGCCTCGCCGAGGCTCGCGCGCAGCGCGGTCCGGCGCCGGCCGGGGGCACGGTTCATACGGACGGCGAGGACGACGGCGAGGATGCCGGCGCCGGCCAGGGCGGCGAGCGGGGCGGCGGCGCGGACGTCGTCGCGGACCGGCGAGGGCAGGATCAGCAGGGCCGCCGCGCCGAACACGGCCAGCGCGATCTGTCCCGCGACCCGCTCCAGCACCACCGCCTTCACGCCGCGCCGCAGGTCTCCGGCGCTCTGCCCGTGCCGCACGGCGCGGTGCACGTCGCCCAGGATCCCGCCGGGCAGCGCCGCGTTCAGGAACAGCGCACGGTAGTAGTCGGCGACGGCGGGCCCGAAGGGCAGCCGGATCCGCAGACCCCGGGCCACCAACTGCCAGCGCCAGGCGCTCAGTACGGTGGTGGCCACGCCGATGCCGAGGGCGGCGAGGACGGCTGCGGTGTCGATCCGGCGCAGCCCGTCGAGCAGCGCGCCGGTGCCCAGCCGCCACAGCAGCGCGCCGAGGATGACGGCACCGGCGGCGGTCCCGAGGTGCGTACGCAGGGCACGGCCGTCGAGGCGCCGCGAGCCGGCGGCGGGCGGCGCGGCGGGGGCCGGGGCGGGTGCCTCGTCGTCCGCCGGTCCGGCACCCACGGGGTACGCGGTGGCCCGCGCCGTCATGAGGCGCCGTCCGTCGGGCGGGGCAGGGCCAGCAGGTCGCTGTGGTGGACGATCACCCGCAGCTCACCGGCGGCGCAGGCGGCGAGCCGGTCGCGCAGGTAGCGTGCCGCGGGCTCGGCGAGGGCGGCGCGCTGCTCCACGGCCGCGCCCACCCAGCCGCGCAGCCACTGTTCGGTCAGCGCGGCCTGCTCGGGGCCGAGGTGCCACGGGCTCGGGTGCACGCGGACGTCCGCGCCGCGCGCGGCGAACGCCTCGCGGGCCACGGTGACCGCGTCCGGGCCGAGCAGGTCCGTGCGCCGCTGGTGGGCGTTGAACGCCGCGGCGATCTCGGCGTCCAGCGGGTCGTGCGGGGTGAGCTCGACGCGTCCGGCGACGGACAGCGTGAGCAGCGCGGGGCACCCGGCGCCGGTGCACGCGTCGGCGAGGGCGACGATCTCCTCGCGGGTGAGGACGTCGAGCAGTGCGGAGGCGGTGACCAGCGAGGCGCCGCTCAGCGCGTCGGGGGTCAGCCGGGCCACGTCCCCGCGCCGGGTCTCGACGGTGACATGGCTGCCGTCGGCGGCGGAGCGCGGGCAGGCCACGGCGGCGAAGTGCAGCAGATAGGGGTCGCGGTCGTGCAGGACCCAGTGCTGGGCGCCGTCGAGGCGGGGCGCGAGCCAGCGGCCCATCGAGCCGGTGCCGCAGCCGAGGTCGTGCACGGCCACGGCGCCGGAGCGGCCCGGCAGGTCCGCCAGCCGGATCCGCAGCGGGCCCAGCAGGTCCTGCGCACGGGCGGCCGCGTCGGCGCCCTCCCGCAGTTGCAGCCACTCGGGCGCGTACCGGGGCGGTTCGTCGGGCTCGTCGTCCCGCAGCCGTACGGTGGCCCGCTCGCCCGGACGGCCGACGGGCCCGGCGCCGGGGACGGTGGACAGCACCGAGTCGGCCGCGGCGGCCGCGGGCCCCAGGTCGACGGCGCCCGTACCCGCCACCGTCGCACCGGTCGCCGTAGCACCGGCCGTCCTCGGACGGGGCTCGCCGGACGCCTCGCCGTCGGTCTCCTTGCGCGGCACGGACTCCACCTCGCTCTCACTCCCCCGCGGCAACTGCGTGCCCCTGGGCCCCGGTTGGGCCGGGATCGCGGCGGCCGCGTCCGTCACGGTGTCACGTGCCGTCATGCCGCACTCCCCGGGGTCCCGGGAAGGCGGCCGAGGACCGCGGCCAGGCTGCGGGCGGTGGCGGCCCAGCCGTCGAGCGCGGCGCGCCGGGCGCGGGCCGCGGCCTTGAGCCGGCGGCGTACGTCGGGCTCGCCGAACCAGCCGCGCAGTTCGGCGGCGAGCGCGCCGGGGTCCTCCGGCGGGACGAGGATGCCGGGCACCCCGCCGTCGGGGGCCCGGCCGACCGCCTCCGGCACGCCGCCGACGTCGGTGGCGAGCACCGGGATGCCGCGGGCCAGCGCCTCGGTCACCGCCATGCCGTAGGTCTCGGCGTACGACGTCAGGACCATCAGGTCGGCGGCGGCGTAGGCGGCGTCGAGGCCGGCGCCGGAGCGCGGGCCGCTCAGGTGCAGCCGGTCGGTGAGGCCGTGCCGGGCAATCAGTTCCCGCAACTGGGCGACGTACGCGGGGTCGTGGACGAGTCCGCCGACGCATTCACAGGTCCACGGCAGGTCACGGACCGCCGCGAGGGCCTCCACGAGCCGGTGCTGGCCCTTGCGCGGGGTCACGGCGGCGACGCACAGCAGCCGGGAGACGCCGTCGGTGCCGGGCGCGAGGGGCGCGATGTCGGCGCCGGGCGGGGCGACATGGACCCGGTCGGGAGCGAGGCCGTGGTGGGAGACGAGCCGGCGCACCGCCCAGTCGCTGGTCGCGACGACGGCGGGGACGGCGCGCAGCACGGCCCGTTCGCGGACGTCGAGGTCGGCGGCGGCCCGCGGGTCGAGGCCGGTCTCGTCGCCGAGCGGCAGATGCACCAGCACCGCGAGGCGCAGCCGTTCGGCCTGAGGGGTGACGATCTCGGGTACGCCGCAGGCGACGAGTCCGTCGAGCAGGACGATCGCGTCGTCCGGCAGGTCCCGCAGGGTGCGGGCGAGTGCCTCGCGGGCGCTGCGGTCGGGGCGGGGCCAGCCGCCGGCGGCGCTGTGCCGGGTGACCTGCCAGCCGAAGCCGGGCAGGTCGAGGCAGAGCCTGCGGTCGTAGGCGTTGCCGCCGCTGGGTGCGGCCGGGTCGTCGACGCCCGCCGGCATGACGAAGTGCACGGTGCGCAGGGACATGGGGACGATTCCGGCGTGCTGCTCGGCTGCGGTGGGCTGTGCGGGCACGTAGGACAGCCGCGCCCGCTCGACGGTCGTGTCGGACACTTCGGTCACAGGGCACGCTCGTAACTCGCCCAGGCGATGTGCGACTCGTGGAGGGTGACCGACAGGGCGGCGAGACCCTTGGCTCCCTCGCCGAGGTTGCCCTTGTGGACGCGTTCGGCGAGCCGGTCGGCGATGACCTTGGCGAGGTACTCGGTGGAGGTGTTGACGCCGGCGAAGTCGGGTTCGTCGTCGAGGTTGCGGTAGTTCAGCTCGGCCGTGATCAGGCGCAGTTCCTGGGTGGCGAGGCCGATGTCGACCACGATGTTGTCCTGGTCCAGCTGTTCGCGACGGAAGGTGGCGTCCACGAGGAACGTGGCGCCGTGCAGTTTCTGCGCGGGTCCGAACACCTCGCCGCGGAAGCTGTGGGCGATCATGATGTGATCGCGGACGGTGATGCTGAACAACGGACGACCCTCCAGGTGCGGCGCGTCTGGTCCCCCCGGACCGTGACTGCCCGGGGATGACGTCTAGTACGGCTCTTCGCTTCCCCGTGTTCAGCCCTCTCTCACTCTTTTCTCAGGTCAGATGGGCCTCGGCGTACCGGATGCGGTGGCACAGGGCCGGGATGCCGCCGCCGGCGAGCCGTGGCATGACGTCGGGGAGTTGCTCGAACGCGCTCTCCCCCGTGACGAGCGCGTCCAGGGCCGGGTCGGCGAGCAGGTCGAGGGCGAGTGCCATCCGGTCGGCGTAACCGCGGCCGGGGCGGGCGGCCGGGGAGACCGTGCCGACCTGGCTGCTGCGCACGGTGAGGCGGCGCGAGTGGAAGGCCTCGCCGAGCGGCAGGCTCACGCGCCGGTCGCCGTACCAGCTCAGCTCCACGACGGTGCCGTCGGGTGCGAGGAGTTGCAGGGCGCGGGTGAGGCCGGCCTCGCTGGCGCTGGCGTGGACGACGAGGTCGCAGTCGCCGAGGGCGCCGTCGGGGGTCGCGAAGTCGACGCCGAGGGCCGCGGCGGTCTTCGCGCGGGCCGGGTCGGCGTCGACGAGCTGGAGGCGGATGCCGGGGAAGCGGGCGAGCAGGGCGGCCACCGAGCAGCCGACCATGCCGCCGCCGACCACGGCGATCCGGTCGCCGATCAGCGGCGCGGCGTCCCACAGGGCGTTGACGGCGGTCTCGACGGTCCCGGCGAGCACGGCCCGTGCGGCGGGCACGGACTCGGGTACGACGGTGACGGCGTTCACCGGGACGACGTAACGGCTCTGGTGCGGGTACAGGCAGAAGACCGTACGTCCCATCAGGTCGGCCGGGCCCTGTTCGACCGTGCCGACGCTGAGGTAGCCGTACTTCACCGGGCCCGGGAAGTCGCCCTCCTGGAACGGCGCCCGCATCACGGCGTGTTGGCCGGGCGGCACCTGGCCGCGGAAGACGAGCGTCTCGGTGCCGCGGCTCACCCCGGAGTACAGCGCGCGCACCAGGACCTCGCCCTCGGCGGGCTCCGCGAGGGTGACGTCGCGCAGTTCTCCGTGGCCGGGCGAGCGCAGCCAGAACGCGCGGGCCGAGCGGTTCATCGGCATCCTCCTGAACAGTGGGCACGTTGTTCACGTACCGAGAAGTGCACAGGCCGCGCACAGTACGCGGCGTTGATCGACTCTGTCACTCGGCCGGAGGGTGTGCGGTGGCCCTGAACAACACGTATGACGCGAGGCTCCAGCAGGAGACCGCTGTGGGAGCGGGCGTACAGATCCTGCTGCTGGCTCTGCTCGGCACGGCCATAGGGATGGGGCCGGCCGGCTGGCTGACGGGGCTGGCGTTCGCGTTCGCCACCTGGGCCGTGCTGGCCCGCGCCCTGCACCGCTCCCGCCTGCGCTCCTTCGGCCCGGCGAACCGGGTCACGCTCGGCCGGGCGACCCTGGTGGGCGGGGTGACCGCGCTCGTCGCGGACTCCTTCGAGAGCTCGCCGCCGGTGACCGTGCTGGTCGGCCTGACGGCCGTCGCCCTGCTCCTGGACGGCGTCGACGGCCAGGTGGCCCGCCGCACGGGGACGTCGACGCCGCTCGGGGCGCGCTTCGACATGGAGGTCGACGCGTTCCTGATCCTGGTGCTGAGCGTCTATGTCTCGACGCAGCTGGGCGCGTGGGTGCTGCTGATCGGCGGCATGCGGTACACGTTCGTCGCGGCCGCGCGCCTCGCCCCCTGGCTGAACGCCCCGCTGCCGCCCTCGTTCGCCCGCAAGACGGTGGCCGCGGTGCAGGGCATCGCCCTCCTGGTGGCGGGCGCCGAGCTGCTGCCGCACCTGGCGAACCTCGCGATCGTCCTGCTGGCCCTGGGCTCCCTGGTGTGGTCCTTCGGGCGTGACGTGCACGGGCTGTGGCGTACGTCGCGTGCGCCGCTGCGGGTGCCGGCCGAGGCCCCGGTGCTGGAGCTGGCCGCGCGCTGAACGGCGGCGGACAGGACGAAGGGCCCGGACCGGGGATACCGGTCCGGGCCCTTCGCGCCGGCTGTTCGCGGCTACGCCTGCGGCTTCCGGTTCCGTACGAGCGCGAAGGCCGCGGCGGCGAGGCCGAGGACGCCGACGACCAGTCCGGCGACGCCGAGTCCGCGGGCCGTGGAGTCGGCGGAGCCGGCGGCCCGGGTGGTGGTGGCGCTCTTGGCGGGAGTGGCCGCGGCGGCGTCACCGGCCGTCAGTCTGAGGACGGGCGCAGGGTTCTCCGGCTCGCCGCCGGCGGTGGGCTCCTCGATCCAGCGGACCGCCTTGCCGTCGGAGTAGGTCTGGAGTGTCTTGAAGACCAACGTGCCGGTGTCGGAGGGGAGTTGACCGAAGGCGACGTCGAAGTCCTCGTACTGTCCGGCGCCGGTCTTCCCGCCGGTGAAGGTGATCTCGGAGGCGGCCTCGGTGATGGTGCCGTCGTCGGTCTTGACCGGCGTCCTCAGCTTGGCCGTGGTGACCTTGGCGGTCCAGCCGTCCTGCGGGTGGACGAGGACGCCGAGGACGGGGTGGTCGGTGGGCAGGAAGACCTGGACCTTGGTGGTGGAGGCGGTGTCCTCCTCGTTGGGCACGCGGAAGGTGAGGACGCCGTCGGTGGCGCCCTTGGCGTAGCTGTCGGGGTGGACGGTGACGTGCGCAAAGGCGGCACCGGCGGCGAGGAGCACGGTGGCGGCGGCACCGGCGACGACGGTCGCGGCGCGGCGCAGGGCCGGACGTGTGGCGGACACGGTGGATCGGTCTCCGTACGGGTGACGTGGGGGAAGGGGCGGATCGGGTACGGGACCGGGGCCGGGGGTCCGCGCCGGCTGACCGCGTGCCGCAGCAGGGTACGGCGGGGCGGGGCGGGCTCGGCCGGGAGGCACGGGGGGTGCGGGGCGGGGGCGGGCAGCGGGGCGTCGCGCCACCAGGCGGCGAGCCCGTGGACGAGGCCGGCGGTGCGGCGCAGCAGCGACCACAGGGCGGCCTCGCCCCGCCGCAGCCACCAGGAGGCGGCGAGCGCGGCGAGGAGATGGGCGGCGGTGGCGTGGGCCGTGGTGTGCGCGGGCACCGTCGCGTGGGCGTGTGCCGCGCCGGCCATGGCGGGGCCGTGCATGAGCGCCCTGGCGCGGCCGCGGGTCCGCTGCCGCCGCGGGCCGTGTCGAAGGCGATGTGCAGGGCGGCCTGGGTGGCCAGCATGGTGGTGCCGATGCCGGTGAGGGAGCGTTCGCGGGCGCCGAGGATCCAGCCGAGCGTGAACACCGCGGCGCATCCGGCCGCGTCGGCCCACAGGGGCGGCATGGCCCCCATGGCGAGTCCGTGCCCGGCGGCGGCGAGCAGCACGCACACCACGGCGAACACCGCGGCACGCAGACCTCACACCGCCGGCGACGCACTCATGGTGAGGGAGTCTCCCACGGTCGGGTGATACGTGGGGCGGGGGCGCCGTGTTCAGCCGGGTGCGCCCGCTCGTCGGGACGGCGCCCGCTCAGCGGGGTGAGGGGCGCGTTGGGCGTCGTACGGCCGCCGCCGAGGTGACGGCGAGCGCACCGAGGACGGCGAGGACGGCGGCGGGGGCGAGGACCGCCCAGGGGGCGCGCTCGGCGTAGGGCTGGTTCTCGGCGAGGAGGCGGCCCCACTCGGGGGACGGCGGCTGGGTGCCGAGGCCGAGGAAGCCGAGTGAGGCGAGGGCGAGGGCGGTGCCGGGCAGCCGGAGCAGGGCGTGCCGGGTGACGGGCGGGACGACGGCGGGCAGGAGCTCGTGGCGCAGCCGGTACCAGCGGCCGGCGCCGAGGCCGCGGGTGGCGGTGAGGTGCGGGGCGGCGCGTTCCTGGCGCAGGAGGGCGCCGGTGTGGGTGGCGAGGGGGGCCCAGGCGACGGCGGCGACGGCGAGCGCGGGGGTGGCCGGGCCGCCGCCGGCGACGGCGGTGACGAGGAGTGCGGCGAGGACCGGCGGTACGGCGTTGACGGTGTCGGCGAGCGGCCCGGACAGCCGGGGCAGCAGTCCGAGCAGCAGCCCGGCCAGCAGGCTGCCGACGCTCAGGGCGAGGGCGAGCAGCAGGGTGTCGAGGGCGCCGTGGGCGATACGGGCGAGCAGGTCGCGGCCGAGCGCGTCGGTGCCGAACGGGTGGGCGGCGCAGGGTGGTTGGAGACGGGCGGTGGTGTCGAGGGCGAGCGGGTCGCGGGGCAGGCCGGCGACGAGGACGGCCAGCAGTACGGCGGCGAGGAGGAGCGGCGTGGTGGCCCGCGCGGGCACGCCGGCCGGGGGCGGTGCGGGTATGGCGCCGTCCTTGAGGGCGGGTCCGACGACCAGGCGCACACCGAGCCGGGCGGCGCCGGCGGACAGTGCGGCGAGGAGCACCAGGCAGAGGGTGCCGGTCTGGAGGACGGGCAGGTCCTGGGCGAGGGCGGCCTGGAGGGTGGTGCGGCCGAGGCCGGGGATGTCGAAGAGCTGCTCGACGGCGACGGCGCCGCCGGTCATGCCGACGACGAACAGGGCGGTGCTGGGCAGCAGTCCGGGCAGGACGCGCCGGACGGCCTGCCGGGCGATCGAGCGGGCGGGCAGTCCGCGCGCCCGTGCGGCCCGCACCCAGGGTTCGGCGAAGGCGCCGGGCAGCTGGTCGTCGAGGAGCCGGCCGAGGACGGCGCCCGCGGGCAGGCCGAGGGCGAGGGCGGGCAGGACGGTGTGGCGCGGGCCGTACCAGCCGAGGGCGGGCAGCCAGCCGAGCTGGACGCCCACGACGGTGGCGAGCACGGAGGCGGTGAGGAACTCCGGGAGCGTGGCGAGCATCGCGGAGCCGGCGCCGCCGGGCCGGTCGCGGCCGCCGCGGTGCAGGGTGCGGGCGCAGACGGCGGCCGCGGTGCACAGGGCGACGGCCAGGGCGACGGTCATCAGCAGCAGGGAGGCGCCGAGCGCCTGGAGCACGGCCGGTCCGACGTCGGCGCCGGAGAGCCAGGACCGCCCGGCGTCCCCGCGCACCAGTCCGCCGAGCCAGCGCCCGAGCAGGAGCAACGGCCCGTCGTCCAGGTGCAGTTGGCGGCGGACGGCGGCGAGCACCTCGGGGTCGGGGTCGCGGTCCTGGGCGCGGGCCTTGAGGACGGTGAGCGCGGGATCGGTGCGGGTCAGCCAGGGCAGCAGCCCGATCCCGCACACCAGGGCCCCGGCGAGCGAGACCCGCCACAGCATGCTGCGCATGTCGCTCAGCGCCGGGTGCCGGTGCCGACGAGGGTGCGCTCGTAGGGGTCGAGGAGCACCCCCTGGACCGCGCCGGAGACGCCGGTGACGACGCGCTGGTGGACCAGCGGTACGACGGTGTCGGTGCCGAGGATCGCCGCCTCGGCGCGCAGTGCGGCGGTCCGCCGTCCGGCGGGGTCGGCGGTGCGTTCGGCGGCGGCCACGGCCCGGTCGACGGCGCGGTCGCACAGCAGGGCCAGGTTGTAGCCGCCGTCGCAGGTGTAGTCGCTCGCCAGGACGGCGACGGGGTCACCGGTGTCGACGAGGCTGTTGCGGGCGAGGACGAACGCGTCGAACTTCCCGTCGAGGGCGTCGCCCTCCAGTCGCCCGTACTCGCGCACGACGAGCTTCACCCGGAAGCCCGCCTTCTCCAGCTGCTGCTTCAACACCTGGGCGACTTCGGGGAGTTCGGGCCGGTTGTCGTAGGTGGCGAGGGTGAGGACGGTGCCGTCGGGCCGCTTCGCGGCGGCCCGGCCGGCGGGCTCGACGTGCTTGCCCTCGGCCCAGGTGACGGCGGGCCCGTAGATCCCGGCGCCGCGGTCGGCGTGGCCCTCGTACACGCCGCGTGCGAGGCCGGCGGTGTCGACGGCGGCGCGGGCGGCGGCCCGCAGGCCGGCGTCGCGCAGCGGTCCGGAGCGGGAGTTGAGCAGCAGGCTGGTCGTGCGCGTGGTGGCGGTCTCCCGCCGGGTTCCCGGCGCCAGGGTGGCGGCCTGGGCGACGGGTACGGCCTCGGCGATGTCGGTGTCGCCGCTGCGCAGGGCGTTGGTGCGGGCGGTGCCGTCGGCGACGAAGCGGACGTCGATGCCGCCGGCCCGGGCGCGCCCGCCCCAGTAGGCGTCGTAGCGGTCGAGGGTGGCGGAGACGGTGCCGTTCACCTTCTTCAGGACGAAGGGCCCGGTGCCGCTGCCCACCGGATCGACGGCGTCCTTGCGGGCGTACGCCGTGGCGGACAGGACGGCGAGGCCGGGGCTGGACAGCCGCAGGGGCAGGATCGGGTCGGGCCGTTCGGTGGTGACGCGCAGCCGGCGGGCGTCCACCGCACGGGCGGTCAGCGCGACACCGGTCAGGGCGGCCGGGGCGGGGCGGGCCGCGGCGGCGCGGGCGAGGGAGGCGGCGACGGCCCGTGCGGTGACGTCGGTGCCGTCGTGGAAGGTGGCCTTGCGCAGGGTGAACAGCCAGCTGCCGTCGCCCTCCTGCCGCCAGGAGGTGGCGAGGGCGGGCGCGGCGGCGCCGTCGCCGTCGAGCGCCGTCAGCCCCTCGGTGACGCCGAGCCGGGTGAGGATGGTGCCGTCGGCGCCGTACGGGGAGAGCCGCTCGGCGGGCGGGAAGGCGAGCGCGACGCGCAGCCGGGCACCGCCGCCGGTACCGCCGGCGCGGTCGTCGCCCGTGCCGGGCGCGAAGCAGCCTGCCAGCAAGGGGGTGAGCAGAAGGGCGGCGAGCAGCCGGGGACGCGGGAGAGACATGATCCTCGGTTCGTTGCGGTTTCTTGTGATGCGTTACGGTTCGCTGCGGACGGGCAGCTCGAAGTGCACGAGGCGCTGCGGGCGTTCGGGGTCCGTCCGCTCGTCGTGGACGGGTTTGCCGAGCGACCGCCAGAACGCCTCGGCGCCGGGGACGGCCGGATCGGTGTGCAGATACACGGCCCGGTACCCGCCGTCCGCCGCGGCGAACTCCACGAGCCGCTCGACCAGTTCCCGCGCGATCCCCCGCCTGCGGTGCGCGGGCCGTACGTACACCCGGCGCAGCTGCGCGGTCGGCCCCGACGGATACCGCTCGGCCAGCCACCGCGGATTCGGCGGCCACGCGGGCCCGCGCGCGTCGAGTGCGCCGGTCCCCACCACCTCCCCCGCCCGGTCGACCGCGACGAACAGCGCGTGCCGCACGGGTACGAGGTAGGCCCCGGCGGGATCGACGATGTCGGCGTGCCAGCGGGGCACGTATCCGGTCCCGAAGTCGCGGTAGACGGTGTCGAGCATGACGGAGCGCGCGCCGTCGAGGTCGGTGGGGGTCGCGGCCCTGATGCTCAATGAGTGCACTTGCACATCATATGCATTAAGTGGGGAGTTCCCGCCCGCCGGGGGCGGGGAGCCGGTGGGCACGGACTCCCGCATCCGCGCCCACCGGCCGTACGGGGGCCG
The DNA here is from genome assembly GCF_001866675.1 of Streptomyces sp. MUSC 14. Classification (NCBI taxonomy): domain Bacteria; kingdom Bacillati; phylum Actinomycetota; class Actinomycetes; order Kitasatosporales; family Streptomycetaceae; genus Streptomyces; species Streptomyces sp. MUSC 14. Next base: position 4,752 of record NZ_MLYN01000094.1, on the reverse strand, counting down.
GGTCAGGCGGCCCGGCGGGTGCGGCCCCGGTGGACGCGGACGATGTCCGCGTACCGGTGGCCGCTGCCCTTGATGGTGCGCACCTGGGTGCGGTAGTCGACGTGGACCAGGCCGAAGCGCTTCGCGTAGCCGTACGCCCACTCGAAGTTGTCCAGCAGGGACCAGGCGAAGTAGCCGGCGAGCGGGGCGCCCCTGCGGGCGGCGGCGGCGCAGGCGGCGAGGTGCTGCTCCAGATAGGCCTGACGCTCGGGGTCGTCGACGCTGCCGTCGGGGCGGACCAGGTCCTCGAAGGCCGAGCCGTTCTCGGTGACGTAGATCTTCCGCGCGCCGTACTCCTCGGTGAGCCGGAGCAGCAGCGTCTCGATGCCGCTCGCGTCGATCTCCCAGTCCATGCCGGTGCGCGGTACCCCCTCGCGGCGCACGGCACGGACGTACGGCGCCGGGCCGTCGGGGGCGTCGGCGACGTGGGCGGGGAAGTAGTAGTTCAGGCCGAGCCAGTCCAGCGGGGCGGCGATGGCGGCCGCGTCGCCCTCCCGGAGGGGAAGGTCGACGCCGTACGTCTCGACCATGTCGGCGGGGAAGCCGCGGCCGTGCACCGGGTCGAGCCACCAGCGGTTGACGTGGCCGTCCTGGCGGCGGGCCGCCGCGACGTCCTCGGGGCGGTCGGTGGCCGGGTGGATGGTGGAGAGGTTGTTGACGATGCCGATCTCGGCGCCGGGCGCGGCGGCCCGCACCGCCCGGACGGCGAGGCCGTGGCCGAGGAGCAGGTGGTACGAGGCCCGTACGGCGGCGGTCACATCGGTCAGACCCGGGGCCATCTTGCCCTCCAGATGGCCGATCCAGGCGGAGCAGGAGGGCTCGTTGAGGGTCGCCCAGAGCTTCACGCGGTCGCCGAGGCGGCCGGCGACCGCCGAGGCGTACTCGGCGAACGCGAAGGCCGTGTCCCGCTCGGGCCAGCCGCCGCGGTCCTGGAGCGTCTGCGGCAGGTCCCAGTGGTAGAGCGTGACGGACGGCGTGATGCCCGCCTCCAGCAGCGCGTCCACCAACGCGTCGTAGAAGGCGAGGCCCTTGGGGTTGACCGGGCCCGTGCCGGCAGGGACGACGCGCGGCCAGGCGACGGACAACCGGTAGGCGTCGACGCCGAGTCGACGCATCAGGGCGATGTCCTCGCGCCAGCGGTGGTAGTGGTCGCAGGCGACGTCGCCGGTGTCGCCGTTCGCGGTCCTTCCCGGGGTGTGGGAGAAGGTGTCCCAGATCGAGGGCGCCCGGCCGTCCTCGGCGACGGCCCCCTCGATCTGGTACGCCGCGGTCGCCGTGCCCCACAGGAAGCCGGGCGGGAAGGCGGCGAGGTCGATGCGTTCGGACACGGAAGTCCCTTCGGAGTACGCGGGATCGGTCACTTGACGGCGCCCGCCGTCAGACCGGCGACGAGATAGCGCTGGAGCAGCAGGAACCCGGCCACCACGGGCACGCTGACGACCAGCGAGGCGGCCATGATCTGGTTCCAGTAGACGTCGTAGAGGGTGGAGTAGCCCTGGAGGCCGACGGCGAGGGTGCGGGTGGTGTCGTCGGTCATCACCGACGCGAAGAGCACCTCGCCCCACGCGGTCATGAAGGCGTAGACCGCGACCGCGACGATGCCGGGGACCGCGGCCGGCACGACGATGCGCAGCAGCGCGCCGAGCGGGCCGCAGCCGTCGACCAGCGCCGCCTCGTCCAGATCGCGCGGCACCGAGTCGAAGTAGCCGGTCAGCATCCAGATGGAGAAGGGCAGCGAGAACGTCAGATACGTCAGGATCAGGCCGCCGCGGGAGCCGAACAGGGCGATGCCGGTGGCGTTGCCGATGTTGACGTAGAGCAGGAACAGCGGGAGCAGGAAGAGGATGCCCGGGAGCATCTGCGTCGACAGCACGGTCACCGTGAACACGCGCTTGCCGCGGAAGTCGTAGCGGCTGACGGCGTAGGCGGCGAACACGGCGACGACCACCGAGCAGACGGTCGCCGCGACCGACACGGTCAGCGAGTTCACGAAGTAGCGGGCGAGCGGGACGGTCGACCAGATGTCGATGTACGGCCGGATCGTCAGCCCGCTGGGCAGCCAGCGGAACGTCCCGGTGACGTCGGCGAGCGGTTTGAGCGAGCTGGACACCATCACGTACACCGGGATCAGCACGAAGCCGGTGAGCAGGGTGAGGAAGATCCGCCGGGTCCACAGGAACGAACGCGGGGGCGTCATGGGCGAGTTGGCGCTAGCCACGGGCGGGCCTCCGTCCGCGCGAGGTGAGCAGCAGGTACCCGCCCGTCACGACGAGCAGGAAGAGCAGCAGCAGGACGGACATCGCGGAGCCGGTGCCGAAGTTCCAGGTGACGAAGGACGCCTGGTAGATGTGGACCGAGATGAGGTCGGCGGCGGCCGGGGCGGCCTTGCCGAACAGGACGTACGGCGTGTTGAAGTCGTTGAACGTCCACAGGAACAGCACCAGGACGAGCACCTGGTTGACCGGGCGCAGCGAGGGAAGCGTGATGCGGCGGATCTGCTGCCACACCCCGGCGCCGTCCAGTGCGGCCGCCTCGTACAGCTCCCGTGGGATGTTCTGGAGTCCGGCCGTCACGATGAGGAAGGCGAACGGCCAGCCCTTCCACACCGACACGGTCAGCAGGGCGTAGAAGCTGTTGTCGCCGATGAGCCAGAAGGAGCGCGTGTCGGTGAGGTGGAGCTGGTCGTGCAGGACGTGGTTCACCAGGCCGTTGTCGTGCTGGAACATGAACACCCAGGTGATGACGGCCGCGTAGACGGGCAGCGCGTACGGCACCAGGAACAGGGTGCGCAGCAGGCCGCGGCCGCGGAAGGCGTCCTGCATGAGGACGGCGGCGGCGGTGCCGATCAGCCAGCACAGGGCGACCGAGAGCAGCGTGAAGCCGACGGTGACGAGGAAGGAGTGCAGCAGGGCCTTGCCGACGGGGGCGTGGAAGTCCACCGACATCTTGTAGTTGCCGAGGCCGGACCAGGGGGCGGTGCCCCAGTCGCGGATGTAGAACTGGGTGAGTTCCTTGAAGCTCATCACGATGCCGACGGCCATCGGCACGAGATGGACGAGCAGTTCGAGCACGAGCGCGGGCAGCAGGAGCAGATAGGGCAGAGCGGCGCGGCGGATCCGCCCGGTGCGGCGGCGGGGTACGTGCGCCGCCGCGCCCGGGGGTGTCTCGCGCACCGTCTCCGCGGAGGCGGTGGTCGTCGTCATCGCCGTCCTCGTCGTCGGCGGCGTCGGCGTCGTCATCGGACCGCTCACGCCGCCGGCATCTGCTGCTGGGCCTTCTCCAGTTCGGCCCTGACCGAGCCGGTGGTCACCGCGCGGCCGGCGGCGGCGTCGGCGAACAGGTTCTTGACGGCCGTACCGACCGTCGTCTCGTACTGCGACTCGGCGGGGACCTGCGGCATCGCGGCCGCGGACGCGGAGAGGGTGTTCTTCAGCACCGCGTCGGCCGGCGTGCCGAACGCGGCGTCCGCCTGCGCGGACGTGACCGGCGGGATGGAGCTGTAGGCCTTGTTGAGGATCTTCTGCTCCGCGTCGGAGGTCATGAACTTCACGAACCGCGTGGCGCCGTCGAGGTTGCGGGTGTTCTTGAAGACGGCCAGGTTGATGCCCATGAAGGCAGAGTTGACCTGGGTGCCGCTGCCCGGCGTGCCGGAGATCACGGGCACCGGCGCGATGCCGTAGGAGTCGGCGTTCATGCCCTGGGAGGTGAGGTTGGCGGCGGCCGACTGCCACAGCAGCATGGCCTGCCTGCCCTTGGCGAAGTCGCTGACGGACTGGTTCTGCGCGTACTCGGCGTCGCCGGTCGGGATGGCCTTGTCCGTGGCCATCAGGTCGACGTAGCTCTTGACCGCGTCGACCACCTTGGGAGAGGTGAAGTCGGGCTTGCCGTCGGGGGTGAAGAAGGCGGCGCCGCGCTGCTGGGCGAAGACGAAGACGTGGTGGATGTTCTCCGAGGGGTTCGCGCCCTCGGCCCCGAGCGCGGACTTGCCCCTCGCGTCGATCTTCTTGCTGTCGGCGACCAACTCGTCCCAGGTGGCGGGCGGTCGGGAGATTCCGGCGTCGGCGAAGATCTTCTTGTTGTAGTAGAGGGCGTACGCCATCGAGTACAGCGGGATCGCGGCCGGGTCCTTGCCGCGGACGCCGGTCGAGTCGAGCGCGGCGGCGGCGAAGCGGTCCTTGCCGCCGATCTTCGCGAGGTTCTCGGCGTCCCACGGCAGCAGCGCGCCGGTCGCCTGGAGCGAGGCGCTCCAGGTGTTGCCGATGTTCAGCACGTCCGGGCCCTGGCCGGAGGTGGTGGCGGTGAGGATCCGGTTGAGCAGGTCGGACCAGGGCACGACCTCCAGCTTCACCTTGATGCCGGTCTGCTTCTGGAACGTGGCGAGTTCGGGCCCCAGCACCTGCTGGTCCACGGCGATGCTGGCGCCCTGGTTGGAGGCCCAGTACGTCAGCGTCTTCGGGGAGTCGTTCGACCCGCCCCCGGTCGCGGAACCGCCGCCGCAGGCCGTCGCCGCGAGGGCGAGAGACAGGGCGACGGCGCCGGTGGCCCCGGCTCGGATTCTGCGCATGGCTGACTCCCGAAAGCTCCTCATGGCTTAATTTAGGACGTGAGTTAAACCCCGGAAACGGCGTTCGTCAAGAGGTTGGGCACGGGTGGGGGCAGTCGTGATGAAGTCGTGTGCCGGGAGGGGGTGTTGGGGGGCGGTCAGGGTGTTGG
>NZ_MLYN01000093.1:0-5253 GCF_001866675.1 Streptomyces sp. MUSC 14 | reverse complement strand
CCGGGCACGTGCCCGGGAACCGGCCCGCCGTGTCCTTTCCCCTCCCCGACGTCGTACGACTCCCCCCACCCCCCTCCGCCGGGCGGCCGGGCATAGACTCGGGCCGCTGTACTCCAGGGGCAGGGCGCGACGCGGGAAGTTGGTGTCCATGAGCGGGGAATGGGCGGGGGCCGGGCTGCCCCCGGCGGCGGCCGCGCGCATCGCGGAGGTGCGCGGCAGCGGGACATGGTCCTCGGCGCTGTCCACCGGCGCGTTCGCCGCGTTGCGCGCCGTGGGGTTCGAACCGGTGGGCCAGGTCATGGGTTCGGCCGTCTACCACGTGGGCCGCAGCGGCCGGTACTGGGGCTACCACGACTGCCTCTACCGGGGCATGCGGTACGCCTTCGGCGGTGCCCCCGCGCCCGTCGCCCTCTCCGGCGGCGGCGCCCCGTCCGCCCGTCTCGTCGAGGTGCTCGACGGGGCGCGCCGCTCGGCCCTCGACCGGATGGCCGCGGAGTGCTCGGCCCTCGGCGGCGACGGCGTCGTCGCGGCACAGCTGACGGTGGCGCCCTTCGCGGCCCAGCCCAACTGCCTGGAGTTCAAGGTGATCGGGACCGCGGTGCGCGCGGCCGGTGCGGTCCGGGCGCCGCAGCCGTTCACCTGCCACCTCGACGGTCAGGGGTTCGCGAAGCTGGTGACCGCCGGATGGGTCCCCGTCGAGCTGCTCTACGGCATGTCCATCGGCGTACGCCACGACGACTACACCACCCGCGCCCAGACCCGTTCCTGGAGCAACACCGAGGTCAGCGGCTGGAGCGAGCTCGTCCGGGCGGTGCGCGCCGACGCCCGGACGCACCTGCGGGCGCAGAGCGGGCGCCGGGGCGGCGACGGCGTGATCCTCGCCACGGGCCGCCTGCGCGTCTGGGGCGAGTCCTGCACGCGCGGCAGCGGCAACAACGAGCAGAAGGACCATGTGGCCGAGGCGACGCTGGTGGGCACCACCGTCGCCCGCTTCACGGCACGCGAGGAGCCGCCCCGCACCCTCACCGTGATGCCGCTCGACCCGGAACGACGTCGGCGGACCATGCGCCGTACCGCCACCGACATTCGATGAGGGGAACCCGTTCATGACCGCCTTCAACCCCGCCGATGGCACCGCTGACGGCATGTCCGCCCAGGGTGTGCCGGCCGACGCGATGCGGCGGCTGGCCGAACTGCAGCCGGGGAAGCCGGGTTCGATCTTCACCAGCGACCTGTCGGTCAACGAGTTCCTGCTCGTGCGCGAGGCGGGATTCAGGCCCATCGGCCTCGTGCTGGGCAGCTCGATCTACCACGTGGGCATCCAGCTCGGCCGCTGGGGCAAGAACCAGGAGCTGACGACGCTCAGCCAGGCGATGTACCACGCCCGTGAACTGGCGATGACCCGTATGGAGGCGGAGGCGGCCCAGCTGGGCGCGGACGGCATCGTCGGGGTACGGCTGAGCGTCGAGGCCCGTGAATTCGGCACCGACATCGCGGAGTTCATTGCCATCGGCACCGCCGTCAAGGCCGACCACCCGGCACCGGGCTCGGGCGGCGGCAGCTGGCGCAACCTCAAGGGCCAGCCGTTCACCTCGGACCTCAACGGCCAGGACTTCTGGACGCTCATCCGCGCCGGCTACGCCCCGCTGGGCATGGTGATGGGCACCTGCGTCTACCACATCGCGCACCAGCGGATGGGGCAGATGTTCTCCAACATCGGCAAGAACGTGGAGATCGAGCAGTTCACCCAGGCCCTGTACGACGCGCGGGAACTGGCGATGGCACGGATGCAGCACGAGGCGGAGGAGCTGCGCGCGGAGGGCATCGTCGGGGTGCAGCTCAACGCGCACAACCACCGCTGGGGCGGCCACACCACGGAGTTCTTCGCGATCGGCACGGCCGTACGGCCGCTGCGCGAGGACCATGTCATCGAGCGCCCCACGATGGTGCTCGGCCTGGACGGCTGAGCGCCCGGCCCCGCAGACCCGGATCGACCGCACACCACGAGAGGCCCCACGATGACCTCGCCGCAGGACCCCGTACCGTTCGAGCCCGCCGGGGCGTCGGACTCCGTCGAGCTGCTGACGGCCGCGCTGCGCAGGGACGCCGCCGACCTGGAGGTGTACGCCCGGGTGCTCACCGGGACCCTCGCCGAGGCGCTGCCGCCGGGCGCCGTCGCCGTCGAACGCAGACGGGGTCTGGCCGACCGGCTCGCGGGGCGCGACGGCCGCATCGAGCGGGTCGAGGTCTTCCTCGGCGAGCAGCGTCTCGTGCTCGACCTGGCGGGCGCGCAGCCCCGGGGCGAGGTGTGCAAGGAGGTCCGCGGTGTGGTGCTCTCGCGGCGGCCGGTGGCGCTCGACGAGTGGCTGCGGGAACTCGCGGTCGCGGTCACGGCCCGGGCGCAGTCCGACGCGCGGGCGCGCGCGGCGCTGGAGCGGCTGTTGCTCGGCGAGTAGCGGCACCGCCGCAGGCCCCGGAAAAATCACGTGCCCCGGCCACGTCCCGCCTCGTACCGTCGTCCTGTACACCGACACAGGCACAGAAGAGAGGGGAGCAGGCCGTGCGTGCACACAGCGCTGTCGTCGCTCCCCGTTGCCGGTACGAGGTGATCCTGGTGTCCTCGTCCGGCCGGTGCCCGCTGCGCGGCCGGCACCGGACACCCGTGACGTCCCGCTGACCTTCCCCGCCCGAACCGGCCACGCGCCGGCCGGGCGGGACGCCGTCGCGCCCTCCAGGGCGTACGGGTGCATCGCGCCGCCCCTCGTCTCCGCGGACCGGAGACGCTCCGAACGCCAGAAAGGCCCCGGGCCGTGCGCACGCACATCACCAGTCCCGCCACCACGCTCACCGCCGTCCGCAACCTCGGCATCCTCGCCCACGTCGACGCGGGCAAGACCACCGTCACCGAGCGGATCCTGTACGCGACGGGCACCACCCACAAGCGGGGCGAGGTGCACGACGGCACCACCGTCACCGACTTCGACCCGCAGGAACGCGACCGCGGCATCACCATCTTCGCCGCCGCCGTCAGCTGTGCCTGGGACGGCTGTCGCATCAACCTCATCGACACCCCCGGCCACGTCGACTTCGCCGACGAGGTCGAGCGCTCGCTGCGGGTCCTCGACGGGGCGGTCGCCGTGTTCGACGCCGTCGCCGGGGTCGAGCCGCAGAGCGAGTCGGTGTGGCGGCAGGCCGACCGGCACGGCGTCCCGCGCATCGCGTTCGTCAACAAGCTGGACCGCGCGGGCGCCGACCTCGACCGGGCCGTCGCCTCCGTCCGGGAGCGGCTGCACCCGGCGCCGCTGGTCGTACAGCTGCCGATCGGGGCCGAGGACGCGTTCACCGGTGTCGTCGACCTCGTGCGGATGCGCGCGCTGACGTGGGGCGACGCGAGCGGTACGGCGGTGGAGGGCGCCGTGCCCGAGGAGTTGCGGGAGGAGGCCGTACGACGGCGGCGGGTGCTGGAGGAGGCGGTGGCCGGGCTGCATGCCGGCGCGCTGGAGGAGTTCTGCGCGCGGGACACGCTCCGCGCCGCCACCCTCACCGCCGCGCTGCGCGATCTCACCCGCACCGGGGACGGCGTGGTCGTCCTCGCCGGCTCCGCCTACCGCAACCGCGGCATCGAACCGCTGCTGGACGCGGTCGTCGCCTATCTGCCCTCGCCGCTGGACGTCCCCGCCGTACGCGGCGTGCACGCGGGCGCCGAGCAGGAGCGGGCCGCCGATCCCCACGTCCCGTTCAGCGGGCTGGTGTTCAAGGTGAACGCCGGTTCCACGGGACGACTGGCCCACGTCCGTGTCTACTCGGGCACCCTGGAGAAAGGAGACACCGTGCGTGAGCAGGGCAGCGGGCGTACCGAGCGGGTGGCGCGCATCCTGCGGGTCATGGCGGACCGGCACGTCCCGCTCGACCGGGCGGTCGCCGGGGACATCGTGGCACTCGTCGGCGTGAGGTCGGCGCGGGCCGGCTCGACCCTGTGCGACCCCGGTGCTCCGTTGCTGCTGGAGCCGCCCGCCGTGGCGGAGCCCGTGGTGTCCGTCGCGGTCGAGGCCCGGCGGGCCACGGACACCGGCCCGCTGGCGCAGGCGCTGGCCCGGCTGGTCGAGGAGGACCCCTCGCTGGTGGTGCGCACCGACGCCGAGACCGGACAGACCGTGCTGTCCGGGATGGGCGAACTCCATCTGGAGGTCGCGGTGGAGAAGGTGCGGCGTGCGGGGGGACCGGAGGTCACCGTGGGACGGCCGCGGGTCGCCTGTCGTGAGACGGTCGTCGCGGGAGTGACGGGGTTCGGGTACCGGCACGTCAAACAGGACGGCGGGGCGGGGCAGTTCGCGCATGTCGTGCTCGACGTGGAACCGCTGGGACCCGAAGTCGGCGCCACCGGCTTCGAGTTCCGCTCCGCCGTGGTCGGCGGAAGCGTGCCGCAGGAGTACGTGCGTGCGGTGGAGGCCGGGTGCCGGGACGCCCTCGCCGAGGGGCCGCTCGACGGGCATCCGGTGACCGGACTGCGGGTCACGCTCACCGACGGCTCCACTCATGTGAAGGACTCCTCCGACACGGCCTTCCGCACCGCCGGCCGGCTCGGGCTCCGCGCGGCCCTGCGCGCCTGCGCGACGGCCGTGCTGGAACCGGTCGCCGAGGTCACGGTCACCGTGCCCGAGGACGCGGTCGGCACGGTCCTCGGGGACCTGGCCGCTCGGCGCGGCCGGGTCGGCGGCTCCGGGACGCGGCGCGGCGCGACCGTCCTGACGGCGACCGTCCCGCTGGCCGAACTCTTCGGCTACGCCACCCGGTTGCGCAGCCGCACCCAGGGCCGGGGCACCTTCACCACCCGCCCCACCGGCTACGCCCCGGCCCCCCGACCGGACCGGGCACCCACCCCCACCCGGTAACGGCCCACCGGACTCCCCGGACTCCGGCCCACCGGGCTCCCCGGGACTCCGGGTCCAGGGTTCGCTGGACTCCAGGCACCGGCTTTCCGGAGTCCTGGGTCTCTGGGCCTCGGGGTGTCCGGGCCTCGGGGTGTCCGGGCCTTGAGGTGTCCGGGCCTTGAAATCCCTAGACTTCCGGACTTCCGGACTCCCGGGCCCCGGACTCCCGGGCCCCGGAGCCTCGGATGCCCGGATCCCTGGCCTCCTGGATCCCGGGTCTTCGGGTCTTGGGGGTCGGGGTCGTCGGACTCCGGGAGTGCCGGTCTCCTGGATGCCGGGTCCTGCGGGTCTTCGGGTCTTGGGGGTCGGGGTCGTCGGACTC
>NZ_MLYN01000092.1:0-66495 GCF_001866675.1 Streptomyces sp. MUSC 14 | reverse complement strand
AGGCTGAGGACGAAGCCACGGCTGAGGCTGGGGACGAGGCCACGGCTGAGGGAGAAGCCAAGGCAACGGCCGAGATCGACGCCGAGCCCAAGGCGACCACCGAGGGCAAGGCAACCGCTGAGGGCGGGGCCGAAGCGACGGCTGAAGGCGAGAGCGACGCCACGGCCAAGAACGAGACGACAGCTCAGGCTGAGGACGAAGCCACGGCTGAGGCTGGGGACAAGGCCACGGCTGAGGGAGAAGCCAAGGCAACGGCCGAGATCGACGCCGAGCCCAAGGCGACCACCGAGGGCAAGGCAACCGCTGAGGGCGGGGCCGAAGCGACGGCTGAAGGCGAGAGCGACGCCACGGCCAAGAACGAGGCGACAGCTCAGGCTGAGGACGAGGCCACAGCTGAGGGCGGGGGCGACCCGGAGGCCGACTCGGTGGTCGTGGCTGACATCGAGGCCGGCACCGAGCCGGAGGCCAAGGCGACGGTCGAGGCCAACGCCGACGCACCGGTCGAGGCCGTGGCAACGAGCGAGGCTGGCGCCGAACCCGAGATGACGGCCGGGGCCGAGGCCGACGCCGACTCGGTGGCCGAGCCTGGTACCGAAGCCGAGGCCGACTCGGTGGTCGTGGCTGACATCGAGACCAGCACCGAGCCGGAGGCCCAGAAGCCGGCCGAGGCAGAGGCGGAGCCCCGGAACGAGAAGCCGCAGGAGACGGCCGGGTCCACGACCACCACCGACACGGCGGTCGAGCCCCGGTCGGCCGTTGAGCAGGTCGCGCAGGAAACCACCGAACCGGAGACGGAGCCGGAGCCGGAAGCCGCCGCCGAACCCCGCCCGGCACCGGAATCGGAACCGGCCACGCCGGAGGCAGTCGCCTCGGACCCGGAAGCGGAACCCGAGCCGACGCCGGCCCCCGTCATGCCGGAGGCAATCACCCCTGCCCCGGAACCCGAGCCGACGCCCGCCCTCGTCGCGCCGGAGGCCCCGGCAGCGGACCTCGATGCCGACGCCGCCCCCGCGGACAACGCTCCCGCGCCCGCCACCGAGCCCAGCCCGGTCGAAAACGAGAGTGGTACGGGTGGCGCGGCTGGGAGCACCGGCGCCGAAGGCGAAGCCGAGGCCCCGGCCACCGCCCCCACCCCCCTTCCCCCTTCCCTCGCCACCGCCCACAAAGCCGCCGCGGCCGCCCTCGGCACCGCCGGCCTCACCGGCACCCGAGCGAAGCTCTACCTCGTGCTCGACCGCTCCGCGAGCATGCGCGCGTACTACAAGGACGGCTCCGCCCAGGCCCTCGCCGACCAGGCCCTCGCCCTCGCCGCCCATCTGGAGCCCGAGGAGACCTCGGTCCACGTCGTCTTCTTCTCCACGGAGGTCGACGGCACCACCGACCTCGCCCTCACCCCGGACCACGAGACGAAGATCGACGACGTCCACGCCGGCCTCGGCCGTATGGGCCGTACCAGCTACCACGCCGCCGTGGAAGCCGTACTCGCCCACTACGACCAGCACGAAGACAGCAACGGCACGCCCGCCCTCGTCGTCTTCCAGACCGACGGCGCCCCCGACGCCAAGACCCCCGCCACCCAGGCCCTCACCGCGGCCGCCGGCTCCCACCCCGCCGTCTTCTTCTCCTTCGTCGCCTTCGGCGACCACGACAACAAGGCCTTCGACTACCTCCGCAAGCTGAAGACCCCCAACACGTCCTTCTTCCACGCGGGCCCGACCCCCCGCGAGCTGACGGACACCGAGCTGTACGACGGCGTACTGATCGACTGGAAGCCGTAACCGACAGTAGTCACCCCGCCTCCACCGGGCCGCCCCCTTCCCTCCAGGTCCCAGCCTGCAAAACGGGAAGCGGGCGGCCCACCCCTGTCGGCTACGATTTCAAGGTTCGAAACCGCAGAAAAAGCAGCGACCTGGGAGCAGCCACGATGGCTCGACACCTCATCACCAGCGCCCTTCCCTACATCAACGGGATCAAGCACCTGGGCAACATGGTGGGGTCCATGCTCCCGGCGGACGTGTACTCCCGGTACCTCCGCCAGCGCGGCCACGACGTCCTCTACATCTGCGCGACGGACGAGCACGGCACCCCCGCCGAGCTGGCCGCCAAGGAGCAGGGCCTGCCGGTGGACGTCTTCTGCGCCCAGGCGCACGACGCCCAGAAGGCGGTCTACGACGGCTTCGCGCTCGCCTTCGACTACTTCGGCCGCAGCTCCTCGCAGCAGAACCGCGAGATCACGCAGCACTTCGCCCGCAAGCTGAACGAGAACGGCTTCATCGAGGAGCGTGCGATCCGGCAGGTGTACAGCCCCGCCGACGGCCGCTTCCTGCCCGACCGCTACGTCGAGGGCACCTGCCCCCACTGCGGTTACGACAAGGCCCGCGGCGACCAGTGCGAGAACTGCACCCGGGTGCTGGACCCGACCGACCTGATCAACCCGCGCTCGGCGATCTCGGGCTCGACGGACCTGGAGGTCCGTGAGACCAAGCACCTCTTCCTCCTCCAGTCCAAGCTGGAGAACGAGGTCCGCGAGTGGGTCGCCAAGCACGACAAGGACTGGCCGCAACTGGCCTCCTCGATCGCCCACAAGTGGCTGACCGAGGGCCTGCACGACCGCGCGATCACCCGCGACCTGGACTGGGGCGTCCCGGTCCCGGCCGACACCTGGCCGGAGCTGGCCGCCGAGGGCAAGGTCTTCTACGTCTGGTTCGACGCCCCGATCGAGTACATCGGCGCGACGAAGGAGTGGGCGGACCAGAACCCGGAGAACCGCGACTGGAAGTCGTGGTGGTACGAGGCGGAGGACGTCCGGTACACCGAGTTCATGGCCAAGGACAACGTCCCCTTCCACACGGTGATGTTCCCGGCCACGGAGCTCGGCATCCGCGAGCCCTGGAAGATGGTCGACTACGTCAAGGCCTTCAACTGGCTGACGTACTACGGCGGCAAGTTCTCCACGAGCCAGAAGCGCGGTGTCTTCACGGACCAGGCCCTGGAGATCCTGCCCGCCGACTACTGGCGCTACTTCCTGATCGCCAACGCCCCCGAGTCGGACGACTCGTCCTTCACCTGGGAGCACTTCACCGCCACGGTCAACAAGGACCTCGCCGACACCCTCGGCAACTTCGTCAACCGCGTCCTGTCCTTCTCCAGGAAGCGCTTCGGCGACGCGGTGCCGGAGGGCGGCACGCCCGGCGAGGCCGAGACGAGGCTCGGCGAGCAGATCGCCGAGCTCCTCGCCGAGTACGAGGGCCACATGGAGACCCTCCAGTTCCGCAAGGCGGCCGCCGCCCTGCGCGCCCTGTGGTCAGCCGGCAACTCCTACCTGGAGGAGAAAGCCCCCTGGCTGGAGATCAAGACCGACAAGGACGCGGCCGCCCTGACGCTGCGTACGGCGATGAACCTGATCCACCTGTACGCGGTGGTCTCCGAGCCGCTGATCCCGGCCACGGCCAAGGCGATGCGCGAGGCCTTCGCCCTGACCGACGACACCGCAGCCTGGGTCACGGCGGCGGAGGCGAAGTCCCTGTCCTTCGTCCCCGCCGGCACCGCCTTCACCGTCCCGCCGGTCCTGTTCGCCAAGCTGACCGAGGAGGACCTGGCGGCGTACAAGGAGCGCTTCGGCGGCGACGAGGGCTGACCGGGCCGTAGCCCACGACGAAGAGGGCGCCGAGTCCCCGCACTCGGCGCCCTCTCGCCTGCACGGCTGCGGACGGCCTGCTTCAGGACGCCGGCGCCCGTCGTCGTCGCCAGCTCGGCCGGCAGGTTCTTCGCGGAGGACTCCAGGCCCGCCGTCAGGGTCGGTGTCCAGTTCACGGTCGTCCTGATCTTCTTCGAGTTCGCGGCGTTGTACACGGCGACCAGGTCGGTGGCCGTGCCGTTGACGAGGTTGCCGCTGCCCGCGATCGAACCGGTGCCGTCGCCGCTGAGCAGCTTGGCCACCGTGCCGCCGCCTGGCACCTTCCAGAAGTTGTTCTCCGCCACGACCTGGGCCCTGGCCCGGGAGTTGATGCTGTACAGGGGCGCGTAGCCGTCGACGGTCGTCGCGTCGTTCCGGTCGAGGTCCGGTGCGTCGGTGAACGTGTTGTGGTCCGCCCAGACGTGGGTCGCGCCGCGCAGGGTCACCGCGTCGTACTGCGAGTTCCAGTTGCCCCGATCGCCGTCCGTCGGGTCCCACTGCGGGAAGCAGTCCTCGGTGGCGGAGAAGGCCAGGTTCCGGATGATGACGTTGTCGACGCTCTTCACCTGGAGGTTGCCGCCGGTGATGCCGGCCTTCGTGCCGGGCACGCCCACGATGGTGGTGTTGGCCGGCACCTTGAACTCGGCCTGCCTGGCCTGTTTCTGCTGGGCCGCGGCCCGCGCCTTCTCCTGGGTGCCGGAGGGCGGCTTGGAGCGGCCGTGGGTGGCGGGGTCGTACGCCTTCAGGTACGCGGACAGCGAGTAGCCCGTGCCCGCCGCGTAGTTCGCGCAGGTGAGCTTCTTGCCGCTGTCGTCGGTGCCGGCGTCGATCGTGCCCTTGGTCCTGATGATGCGGGGCGTGGTGTCGGAGGCCGAGCCCAGCGCCTTCACCAGCTGAGCTCGGGGGGCGACGGTGAAGGTGTGCGCGGAGTCGGCCTTCGCGCCGCCGGTGGTCCCGGTGCCGGAGGCGGCCCAGCCGTCCCTGGCGGGGAGCGTCTGGTGGTACAGGTCGACGGGGTCTGCGTTCGCGTTCATCACGAGCACCCCGGCGCCGACGCCTGCGGCCACCACGGCGGCGGACACGGCGAGCGTGCGCCGCTTACGGAGGGACCGGCGGTGGCAGGGAGCTGCCACGGGGGAGTCCTTGCGAGGTTGCCGGACTTGCCTTGCGCCCCCTCAGTTGCCGCCGCGCCGCGCTGAGTTGCCGTCCATCGCGGAAACATCTCTGGCAGAGTCCGATGTCGTGAACCACCACGTCCACCTCCCCGAACCCCACCACCGGCTGCTCGCCGACGTCGTCACCGCGGGCGGCCCGTACGGGCTCGTCCTCGCCGGCGGCTACGCCCTCCAGGCGCACGGCCTGCTGCACCGGCCGCACGCGAACCTCGACTTCGCCACGGAGAGCGCCGGGGATCTGCGGTCGGTCACCGGTGCCGTGGCCGCCGCGCTGGAGGCACGGGGCCGCCGGGTGCGGACCGGGAGCGTCGGCGTGCTCACCGCCCAGCTGGCGGTCACCGACCCCGAGAGCGGCGACGAGTGCGCGCTCGCGCTGCACAAGGAGGCTTTCTGGCAGCCGCCGGAGCTCACCGAGTACGGCCCCGCGCTCTCCCTGGCGGACGCGGTCGGTACGAAGATCCGCGCGCTCTACGACCGGGGCGCGGCCGTCGATCTGATCGACGCGCGGGCCGCCGCGGCCCGGTTCTCGCTGTCCGAGCTGGAGGAGCTGGGCCGCCGGCACGCCCACGACCCGTTCGATCTGCCCACGCTTCAGTCCCGGCTGACCGGCACGGACTTCTACTCCGACGTGGACTTCCTCCGGTACGGCCTGGCCGAGGAGCAGGTCACCGCGGTACGCGCATGGGCCCAGCAGTGGTCCGACGACATCGACGAACGGCTGCTGGAAGACGGCGCGTCCCCCGACATCGAGCCGGACTCGGAGTCCGGCCCCGATGCGGGGGACGACTGACGAACAAGGCCGTACTACTTCGGCTGCGGCTTCCTGATGTTCAGGTGCAGCTCGCGCAGCCGGGCCTCCTCCAGCTCGGTCGGCGCGCCCATCATCAGGTCCTGGGCGTTGCCGTTGAGCGGGAAGGAGATCGTCTCGCGGATGTTGGGCTCGTCCGCGAGGAGCATGACGATGCGGTCCACGCCGGGGGCGATGCCGCCGTGCGGCGGGGCGCCGAAGCGGAACGCGCGGAGCATGCCCGCGAACTTCTCCTCGACGGTCTCGCGGTCGTAGCCCGCGATCTCGAAGGCCTTCAGCATGATCTCCGGCTCGTGGTTCCGGATCGCGCCGGAGGAGAGCTCGACGCCGTTGCAGACGATGTCGTACTGCCAGCCCAGGATGTCCAGCGGGTCCTGGGTCTCCAGCGCCTCCAGGCCGCCCTGCGGCATCGAGAAGGGGTTGTGCGAGAAGTCGATCGCGCCGGTGTCCTCGTCCTTCTCGTACATCGGGAAGTCGACGATCCAGCAGAACCGGAAGACGTTCTCCTCGAAGTGGCCGGCGCGCTTGGCGGCCTCGACGCGGACGGCGCCCATGATCTTGGAGACCTCGTCGAACTCGCCCGCGCCGAAGAAGATCGCGTGGCCGGGGGCAAGCGAGAGGCGCTTGGTCAGCTCGGCGACGTTCTCCTCGGTGAGGAACTTCGCGATCGGGCCGGACAGCGCGCCGTCCTCGCCGACGCGGACCCAGGCCAGGCCCTTGGCGCCGAGGGAGACGGCGAAGTCGCCGAGCTGGTCGAAGAACTTGCGCGGCTGGGCGGAGACGTCCGGCACCGGCAGGGCGCGCACGTGCTTGCCGGCGAACGCCTTGAACTCCGAGCCCTCGAAGACGTCGGTGATGTCCACCAGTTCCAGCTTGGCGCGCAGGTCCGGCTTGTCGGAGCCGTACTTCAGCATCGCCTCGCGGAACGGGATCCGCGGGAAGGGGGAGGTGACGTGGCGGCCGCCGCCGAACTCCTCGAACAGCTCGGTCATCAGCTGCTCGATCGGCTGGAAGACGTCCTCCTGCTCGACGAAGCTCATCTCGACGTCGAGCTGGTAGAACTCGCCCGGCGAGCGGTCGGCGCGGGCGTCCTCGTCGCGGAAGCAGGGCGCGATCTGGAAGTAGCGGTCGAAACCGGAGATCATCAGCAGCTGCTTGAACTGCTGCGGGGCCTGCGGCAGGGCGTAGAACTTGCCGGGGTTCAGACGGGAGGGGACGACGAAGTCGCGGGCGCCCTCGGGGGAGGTCGCGGACAGGATCGGCGTCGCCATCTCGTTGAAGCCGAGCGCGGTCATCTTGTGGCGGATCGCGGAGATGACCGCCGTACGCAGCATGATGTTGCGGTGCATGCGCTCGCGGCGCAGGTCCAGGAAGCGGTACTCCAGACGCCGCTCCTCGTTGACCCCGTCCTCGGCGTTGATCGTGAAGGGCAGCGGGGCGGCCGCGCCGAGCAGCTCGACCTCGGCGACCTCGACCTCGATCTCGCCGGTGGGCAGTTCGGGGTTGATGTTCTCGGTTCCACGTGAAACAACGCGGCCGTCGACACGGACCGTGGACTCCTTGGAGATGGTGTCCAGGGCCTCGTACGCGGGCGTGCCGGGGCGGGCGACCAGCTGGGTGATGCCGTAGTGGTCGCGCAGATCGATGAAGAGGATGCCGCCCAGGTCGCGCCGATTGTGCAGCCAGCCACTCAGCCGGACGTCGGTGTCGACGTCAGAGGCGCGGAGCTGGCCGCAGGTGTGGGACCTGTACCGATGCATCGTCGTTCATCGTCCTTCGCGGATTGAGTTGATGATCGCCGGGGGTGCCGCCCCGAACTGAACCAAGGGTACCGGGCACCCCAAGATCGGCTCTCCACCCTTTTCGCGTCCTCCACTGGAGGATCCTCCGTATACGAGGGCGGGCAGGTTCCTCTCGTTCCTACGGTGGCACCCTTCGCTCGGATCTTCCTAAAGTGGGGCAATGCGCACAAGCGAGCCGCTTCCGTCCGTCGGGGACGTCCTCGCCGCCCTCGCGACCGGGCTGTGGCACTGGGACACGGCTGCAGGACTGGTCACCGTCGACGCGGAGGCGGCGCGGCTGCTCGGGCTGCCCGCGGAGTCGGCCACCCTCACGGAGGTCCAGGCCCGGGCCCGGCTGCACCCGGCCGACTGGAACGAGATCACCGGGGTGGTGCCGCTGGCGGTCGCCGAGGGCACGCTCGCCGAGGTACGCATCCGGATCATGGACGAGCGGGGGAACGTCCTGCGGGTCGTCCGCAGCCGGTCGAAGCCGTCGTACGACCGCGACCGGCAGACCTTCGAGCTGATCGGCACCCTCCAGGAGGTCACCGAGCCGGCCCCGGGCACACCGGCCGGGCGCAGCGCGGTCACCGGGGACTGGCGGCGCTCGCGGGAGGCGTTCCTGCTGGACGCGGGCCGGGCGCTGGCGGAGGCACGCTCGACCGAGGAGGTGCTGCGGGTGGCCGGCGGTCTGTCGATGCCCGGCTTCTCCCCGGACGGGCTGGTGGTCTTCGGGGTCCAGGGCGACCGGCTGACGATCACCGGCCAGCACGGGCACGAGCCCGGCGACATGAACCCGTTCTCGGACATGCCGCTGTCCACCGCCTACCCGGCGGCCGAGGTCGCCCGCACCGGCCGGGCGGTCTATCTCTCCTCGCCGCAGGAGTACAAGGAGCGCTACCCCGTCACCTGGCCGCTCGCCCAGCCCTTCGGCCGCAAGTCCTGGGCCTTCCTGCCGCTCACGGTCGCCGGGCACACGATGGGCGCCTGGCTGGCCGCCTTCACCTGCCCGGTGGCGTTCACGCCCGACGAGCGCGCGGTGCTCGCCACGGTCGCCCGGATGCTCGCCCAGGCGCTGTCCCGGGCCAGTGCCGTCGAGTCCGAGCGCGAGCTGACGGAGGGCCTGCAGCGCTCCATGCTGCCCTCGCTCGGCCCGGAGATCCCGGGCATGCGGGTGGCCGCCCGGTACATCCCGACCGGCGGCGGACTCCAGGTCGGCGGCGACTGGTACGACATGATCCCGCTGCCCTCGGGCCGTTTCGCGCTGGTCGTCGGGGACGTCCAGGGCCATGACGTACGGGCGGCGGGCCTGATGGGCCAGCTGCGCATCGCCCTGCGCGCCTACGCCTCCGAGGGCCACCGCCCGGACGCCGTGCTCTCCCGTGTCTCCCGCTTCCTGCACGGCATCGCCCACGACGGCCGGCACGGCCACGACAGCCGCGACGGCCGCCACACCCGTGCCGAGCACGCCGACCAGTCGGCCGACCTGCGCTTCGCGACCTGCGTCTACATCGAGGTGGACCCGGCGACCGGGATGCTGGAGATCGCCCGCGCCGGGCATCCGCACCCGGCGATCCGGATGGCCGACGGCACGGTGATGATGCGGCCGACGGCGGGCGGACTGCCGCTCGGCATCGACCCGGACGCCGACTACCCGACGACCCGCTTCGCCCTCGAACCCGGCGAGACGATGATGCTGTGCACCGACGGCCTGCTCGAAACGGGCGGGCACGACATCGACAGCGGCTGGCTGCGGCTGCGCACGATCCTGGAGGACCACCCGGCGGACGGCCGGCAGGGCGCGGCCGCTCTGGAGTCGCTGGCGGACGCGCTGGTGCAGGGCGTGCACGGGCCGTCCTCGCACCACACCACCGGCCCGCTGGCCGACCGCCGCGAGGACGACATCGCGCTGGTGCTGCTGTGCCGGACGCCGGAGCGCACCGCCCGGCCCGCGGTCCGGCGCACCCTGCTGTCGGTGGCGCAGGACGAGCCGGACCGGATCACCGAGGCCCGCCAGCACCTGCGCGAGCTGCTGCACGACTGGGCCTCGCCGGACCAGGTCGACTCGGCGGTGCTGCTCGTCTCGGAGATGGTCACCAACGTCCTCGTCCACACCGACACCGACGCGCTGCTGCTGGCCGAGGTGACCGGCGAACCGGGGGCCCGCCGGCTCCGGGCGCAGGTCACCGACACGGGTGCCGACCTGCCCCACCGGCGCCGTCCCGGCGAGCTGGCCTCCTCCGGGCGCGGCCTGATGCTGGTCGAACTCCTCGCCGACTCCTGGGGCGTGGACCCCCGGGGCGAGGGCAAGAGCATCTGGTTCGCGCTCTACGAGTCCGGGGGCGGGTCCGACGGGGCCGGGGAGACCGGCGCGGGTGCCGCGTAGCGGCCGCGCAGCTCCTGCGTCACCCCGAAGGCGGCCGCGGTCAGCGGTACGGCGAGCAGCATGCCGAGGATGCCGGCGACGGACGCCCCGGCGGTGATCGCGAGCATCACCACCGCAGGATGCATCTGCACGGTCCGGCTCTGGATGACCGGCTGCAGCACATGCCCCTCCAGCACCTGCACGGCGAGGACGACACCGAGCGCCCACAGCGCGATGACGAAGCCGCGGTCGGCGAGGGCGACCAGGACGGCCACCGCGCCGGAGAGGAAGGCGCCGAGATAGGGGATGTAGGCGCCGACGAAGACGAGCGCGCCGAGCCCGATCGCGCCGGGCACCCGGAGGATCAGCAGGCCGACCGTGATGCAGACGGCGTCGATGAGCGCGATGAGCGTCGTACCGCGCATGAACCCCTCCACCGCTTCGAAGGCCCGCCGGGCGATGGCCTCCAGGGTGTCGGCGGTGCCCTGGGGCGCGATGGCGCGCAGGCCCTCGACGGCCCGGTGGGAGTCGCGCAGGAAGAAGAAGACGAGCAGCAGGGCGAGGACCGCCATGGCGACGCTCTCGGCGGCGACGCTGACCCCGCTGATCACGTTGGAGGCGGCCGTCCCGCCGAACTTGCTCAGCAGCTTGCGGGAGTTGGCGGCCAGGTCGTCCAGCCCGGTCCCGGCGGCCCCGAAGTGCTGGGACACGCTCTTGGCCGCGTTCCGCAGCGAGGAGATGATCTGGTCCCCGGTGTCGATGAGCGCGGCGACGACGATGTAGACGGCCCCGCCGACGACGGCCAGGACGGCGACGCAGGTCAGCGCGGCCGCCACGGACGGCTGCACCCGCGCCGCGACGAGTTGGCGGTACAACGGCCCGAGCAGCGCGGTCCCGAGCAGCGCGAGCAGCACCGGCGTGACGGCCGTTCGGAACTCCCCGCACAGCCGCACCCCGACCCAGGCCACCCCCGCGACGAGCAGCAGCACGGCGCACCAGGCGGCGAGGCGCCGGACGGGGTCGGGGAGCAGATGCACGCGTCCAGCGGATCATCTCCGCCGGACGTGTGCCCTGTTTCCTTGGACCGACCGGGTCAGCCCTGCGGGCCCTCGGCGGTCATGCCGTGCACCGCCGGGATCGTGCCCAGCCGGCCCTTCTGGAAGTCCTCGAAAGCCTGCTGCAGCTCCTCCCGGGTGTTCATCACGAACGGGCCGTAGTGCGCCATGGGCTCACGGATCGGCTGTCCGCCGAGGAGGACGACCTCCAGGTCCGGGGTGTGGCCGTCCTGCTTCTCGTCCGCGCGGACGGTCAGCGCGGACCCGGCGCCGAACACCGCGGTCTGCCCCAGGTGGATCGGACGCCGCTCGGCCCCGACCGCGCCGCGCCCCGCCAGGACGTACGCCAGGCCGTTGAAGTCCTCGCGCCAGGGCAGGGTGATCTCCGCGCCCGGCGCCAGCGTCGCGTGGATCATCGTGATCGGCGTGTGCGTGATCCCGGGACCCTGGTGGCCGTCCAGCTCGCCCGCGATGACCCGCAGCAGCGCGCCGCCGTCGGGGGAGGTGAGCAGCTGGACCTGGCCGCCGCGGATGTCCTGGTACCGCGGCGCCATCATCTTGTCCCTGGCGGGCAGGTTCACCCACAGCTGGAGCCCGTGGAAGAGACCGCCGGACACCACGAGGGACTCCGGCGGGGCCTCGATGTGCAGCAGGCCCGAGCCGGCCGTCATCCACTGGGTGTCGCCGTTGGTGATGGTGCCGCCGCCACCGTTGGAGTCCTGGTGGTCGAAGATCCCGTCGATGATGTAGGTGACGGTCTCGAAGCCGCGGTGCGGGTGCCAGGGGGTGCCCTTGGGCTCGCCCGGCGCGTACTCCACCTCACCCATCTGATCCATCATGATGAACGGGTCGAGGTGGCGGTAGTTGATCCCGGCGAACGCCCGGCGCACCGGGAAGCCCTCGCCCTCGAACCCGCCCGGAGCGGTGGTGACGGCCAGCACCGGACGCGCCACGGCGTCGGCGGGTGCGGTCACACGGGGCAGCGTCAACGGGTTCTCGACGGTCACTGCAGGCATGGTCGGTACCTCCTTGTGCGCCCACTTTAGTTGAGCGTTGAACTTTTCACCACCCCCAACGCGAAGAGCCCGGAGGACATTCCCTCCGGGCTCCCTGGATCGAGACGGTGTGCGGCTCAGCCGCCGTACATGCGGCGCATCGCGAAGTCCACCATCTGCTCGACGGCCTTCGCGTCGAACACCATGCGGTGCTCCCCCTCCATGTCCAGGACGAAGCCGTAGCCGGTCGGCAGCAGGTCGATCACCTCGGCGCCGGTGATCACGAAGTACTTGGACTCCTTGCCCGCGTACCGGCGCAGCTCCTTCAGCGAGGTGAACATCGGGATCACCGGCTGCTGGGTGTTGTGCAGGGCGAGGAAGCCGGGGGTGTCACCGCGCGGGCAGTACACCTTCGACGTGGCGAAGATCTGCTGGAAGTCCTCGGCGGCCATCTGCCCGGTGGTGAAGGCGCGCACCGCGTCCGCGAGGGAGGGCGGGGACGGCTCCGGGTACAGCGGCGGCTGCTGGCCGTACCCGCCGACTCCGCCCTGCATCTGCTGCTGCGCCGAGCCGTACTGCTGCTGAGCAGCACCACCGTCCATAGGCTGGCCGTATCCGTACATGGGCGCAAGCGTACCGAGGCCCGGGGCGGCGCAGGGGCAGAGCGGCAGAACCCCTGCGGACTAGACCCTTCTCACACTCGGGCCGATAGGGGTTGCGTCTTATTACCGACGGGTAGCATCATCGTAGCTACTTGTTGGTTCGTGAACTAGGTGCGAGGAGTCAGTGCCTCGCCGATCCCTCTACGGAGCCGTCACCATGGGGCACTACAAGCCGAATCTCCGCGACATCGAGTTCAACCTCTTCGAAGTACTGGGGCGCGACAAGGTGTACGGCACCGGCCCGTTCGAGGAGATGGACGTCGAGACCGCCAAGAGCGTCCTGGAGGAGCTGACCCGCCTCTCCGAGAACGAGCTGGCCGAGTCCTTCGCCGACGCCGACCGCAACCCGCCGGTCTTCGACCCGGAGACCAACACCGCGCCGGTCCCCGCGTCCTTCAAGAAGAGCTACCAGGCCTTCATGGACTCCGAGTACTGGCGCCTCGGCCTGCCCGAGGAGATCGGCGGCACCACCTCGCCGCGCTCCCTGATCTGGGCCTACGCCGAGCTGATCCTGGGCGCCAACCCGGCCGTGTGGATGTACTCCTCGGGCCCCGCGTTCGCCGGCATCCTCTTCGAGGAGGGCAACGAGGTCCAGAAGCACATCGCCTCGATCGCCGTGGAGAAGCAGTGGGGCTCCACGATGGTGCTCACCGAGCCCGACGCGGGCTCCGACGTGGGCGCCGGCCGCACCAAGGCGGTCCAGCAGGAGGACGGCTCCTGGCACATCGAGGGCGTGAAGCGCTTCATCACCTCCGGTGAGCACGACATGTCGGAGAACATCCTCCACTACGTCCTCGCCCGCCCCGAGGGCGCCGGCCCCGGCACCAAGGGCCTGTCCCTCTTCCTCGTGCCGAAGTACGAGTTCGACTTCGAGACCGGCGAGCTGGGCGAGCGCAACGGCGTCTACGCCACCAACGTCGAGCACAAGATGGGCCTGAAGGCCTCCAACACCTGCGAGATGACCTTCGGCGACCGGCACCCCGCCAAGGGCTGGCTCATCGGTGACAAGCACGAGGGCATCCGCCAGATGTTCCGCATCATCGAGTTCGCCCGCATGATGGTCGGCACGAAGGCGATCTCCACGCTCTCCACGGGCTACCTGAACGCGCTGGAGTACGCCAAGGAGCGCGTCCAGGGCCCCGACCTGGCGCAGTTCATGGACAAGTCCGCGCCCAAGGTCACCATCACCCACCACCCCGACGTGCGCCGCTCGCTGATGACGCAGAAGGCGTACGCCGAGGGCATGCGCGCCCTCGTGCTCTACACCGCCTCCGTCCAGGACGCGATCCAGGTCAAGGAGGCGAACGGCGAGGACGCCGCCGCCGAGCACGCGCTGAACGACCTGCTCCTGCCGATCGTCAAGGGCTACGGCTCCGAGAAGGCCTACGAGCAGCTCGCCCAGTCGCTCCAGACCTTCGGCGGCTCCGGCTTCCTCCAGGAGTACCCGATCGAGCAGTACATCCGGGACTCCAAGATCGACACCCTCTACGAGGGCACCACGGCGATCCAGGGCCAGGACTTCTTCTTCCGGAAGATCGTCCGCAACCAGGGCGCCGCGCTGAACGCCCTCGCCGAGGACATCAAGAAGTTCCTGGCGCTCGGCACCGGCGGCGAGGAGCTGTCGGGCGCCCGTGAGCACCTGGCCAAGGCGGCCGTCGAGCTGGAGGCCATCGTCGGCCTGATGCTGACCGACCTCGCGGCCACCGAGCAGGACACCAAGAACATCTACAAGGTGGGCCTGAACACCACCCGCCTGCTGCTGGCCTCCGGTGACGTCGTCATCGGCTACCTGCTCCTCAAGGGCGCCGCGATCGCCGCCGAGAAGCTGGGCACCGCCTCGGCGAAGGACCAGGCCTTCTACACCGGCAAGATCGCCGCGGCGAAGTTCTTCGCCGCGAACGTCCTGCCCGGCGTCACCCTCGCCCGCAAGGTCTCCGCGGGCGTCGAGCTGGACCTGATGGAGCTGGACGAGGCCGCGTTCTGATCCCGTAGGTCCGTCGCGCGGGCCCGCTTCCCTTCCGGGGGGAGCGGGCCCGCGCCCGTCGTTAAGGTGAACCCATGAGCGCATCCGCTGCCCGCTTCGACCGCGGCCACACCGACGACCTGATGTCCTTCCTGGCGGCCGGACCGTCGCCGTACCACGCGGTCGCGACCACCGCGGCGCGGCTGGAGAAGGCCGGCTTCCGGCAGGTCGCGGAGACGGACGCCTGGGACGGCGCGCGCGGCGGCAGGTACGTGCTGCGCGGCGGCGCGATCGTCGCCTGGTACGTCCCCGAGGGCGCCGAGCCGCACACCCCGTTCCACATCGTCGGCGCGCACACCGACTCCCCGAACCTGCGCGTCAAGCCGCAGCCGGACAGCGCTGCGCACGGCTGGCGCCAGGTCGCCGTCGAGATCTACGGCGGACCGCTGATGAACTCCTGGCTGGACCGCGACCTGGGCCTGGCCGGCCGGCTGACCCTGCGCGACGGCTCCTCGGTGCTGGTGAACGTGGACCGCCCGCTGCTGCGCGTCCCCCAGCTGGCGATCCACCTCGACCGCTCGGTGTCCACGGAGGGCCTCAAGCTCGACAAGCAGCGCCACCTCCAGCCGGTGTGGGGCCTCGGCAACGACGTGCGCGAGGGCGACCTCGTCTCCTTCCTGGAGCAGGAGGCCGGGCTCGCGGCCGGCTCGGTGGCCGGCTGGGACCTGATGGTGCACCCGGTGGAGCCGCCGGCCTACCTCGGCCGCGACCGCGAGCTGGTCGCCGGACCTCGCATGGACAACCTGTTCTCCGTGCACGCGGCCACGGCAGCCCTGGCCGCCGCCACCTCCGGCGCCGCCCTCACCCGCATCCCGGTGCTCGCCGCCTTCGACCACGAGGAGAACGGCTCCCAGTCCGACACCGGCGCGGACGGCCCCCTGCTCGGGTCCGTCCTGGAGCGCTCGGTCTTCGCCCGCGGCGGTTCGTACGAGGACCGCGCCCGCGCCTTCGCCGGCACGGTCTGTCTGTCCTCCGACACGGGCCACGCCGTCCACCCCAACTACGCCGAGCGCCACGACCCGACCCACCACCCCCGGGTCAACGGCGGCCCCATCCTCAAGGTCAACGTCAACAACCGCTACGCCACGGACGGTTCGGGCCGCGCGGTCTTCGCCGCGGCCTGCGAGAAGGCGAACGTCCCCTTCCAGACCTTCGTCTCCAACAACTCCATGCCCTGCGGCACCACGATCGGCCCGATCACCGCGGCCCGCCACGGCATCCGCACGGTCGACATCGGCGCGGCGATCCTGTCGATGCACAGCGCTCGCGAACTCTGCGGCGCCGACGACCCGTTCCTCCTGGCGAACGCGCTGACGGCGTTCCTGGAGGGCTAGCCGGCGACTCGGGGGAGGGCGCCACTCCGGCACCCCCGGCCGTCCTACTCGTCCATCCCCGCCAGCACCAGCGGCAACCGGTCCGCGCCGCCCGCCGTGAGCCGCACCGGAACACCCCAGTCCTGCTGGTGCACATGGCAGGCGGGGTGCTCTCCCCCAGTCTCCGACCGGGAGGTGCCCCCATCCGGGTCGTCGTCGCAGCTCGCCGCCATCGCCGAGACGTGCAGCACCCCCTCGGTGACCGTGGGGTCCAGCTCCAGCTCCCGGCTCAGGCCGGTGCCCGTGCCCTCGCCCTCGATGAGGAGCTCGGGCGGGGTGGAGGAGACCAGGAGGCGGGTCGAGGGGCCGTAGCGCGTGTCCAGCTTCTGGCCGGCGGGCGCCTGGAAGATCACGTCCAGCTGAAGGCGGCCCGGCGCGACGTCGGTCGCCGCGCGCCGGGTGCGGTGGGCGACCGACTCCACGCGCACCGCCTCCTCGGGCAGCCGCAGCCGGGTCAGCCGGTGCCGGGCCGACTCCACCACCACGAGGTCCTCGCCGACGAGGACGGCGTCGCTCGGCTCGCGCAGATCGGTGGCGAGCGTCGTGACCTCACCGGTCGCGGGGTCGTAGCGGCGCAGGGCGTGGTTGTAGGTGTCGGCGACCGCGACCGAGCCGTCCGGCAGCGCGGTGACGCCCAGCGGGTGCTGGAACAGGGCCTGTTCGGCCGCGCCGTCCCGGTGCCCGAAGTCGAACAGGCCGGTGCCCACGGCCGTGTGGACGTGTCCGTCGAGGTCCACCCAGCGCAGGGCGCTCGTCTCGGAGTCGGCCAGCCACAGCCGCTCGGCGCCGGCCGCGAGGCCGGAGGGCTGCGCGAACCAGGCCTCGGCACCGGGTCCGTCCACCAGCCCCTCGTTGGTGGTGCCCGCCGCGACGGCCACGGCCCGGTCGGCCGGGTCGTACGTCCACAGCTGGTGGACGCCTGCCATCGCGATCCACACCCTGCCGCCGAAGACCGCCACGTCCCACGGCGAGGAGAGGTCCACCTCACGGGCCGGACCCGAGGTCGGCGACCCCTGCCACCACTGCCGGCCCGTGCCCGCCAGGGTGGTCACCGCACCCGTGGCGAGATCGAGGCGGCGCAGGGCGTGGTTGACGGTGTCGGCCACGACCACCACGCCGTCGCCGAGCAGGGCCAGCCCCTGGGGCTCGTTGAACGAGGCCTCCTCCGGACCGCCGTCCGCCAAGCCGCGCACGCCGGAGCCGATCCGGCGTACGACGGTCTCGGCGTCCTCCGCCAGCTCCACCAGCTGGTGCCGGGTGGTGTCGCTGACCAGCACATGCCCCGAGGGCAGCAGCAGGGCCTTGCCCGGGAAGCGCAGGGTGGTCGGCTCCGGCTCCGGCGGTACGTACGGACCGTCGCCACGGCGCAGGGTGCCCTTCGCCTCGTGCTCGGCCTCCAGCTCCTCGACCAGTCTCCCGATGGCGTGCGCATGCCCCTCACCGGCGTGCTGGGCGACGACGTACCCCTCGGGGTCGACGACGACGAGCGTCGGCCACGCGCGCACCGCGTACTGCTTCCAGGTGGCCAGCTCCGGGTCGTCCAGCACCGGATGCCGCACGCCGTAGCGCTCCACCGCGTCCACGACCGCCCCGTGCTCCGCCTCGTGCACGAACTTCGGCGAGTGCACGCCGATGACCACCACCGTGTCCTTGTGCTTCTCCTCCAGCTCGCGCAGCTCGTCCAGGACGTGCAGGCAGTTGATGCAGCAGAAGGTCCAGAAGTCCAGGACGACGATGCGTCCGCGCAGGTCGGCGAGGCTGTACTGCCTCTCGCCGGTGTTGAGCCAGCCGCCCTTGCCGATCAGCTCGGGGGCGCGGACGCGGGCACGTCGGGGTGCGGAGTCGCTCATGGATCCAAGGGTGCCACCCGGCTCCGACACCGGGTCAGGCCAGGGCGTGGCCCGTGGTCGCGTCCACGTGGTCGGGGACCTCCTCGTGCCGGTCACCGACCGAGAGGGTGCCGGTGGGCTCGAAGAGGAGGACTTCGGCGCGCCGGGGCGCGGACGGCCGGTGCTCGGTGCCGCGCGGGACGGTGAACACCGACCCCTTGGTCAGAACGACCGTGCGCGCACCGGCCGGCTCGCGCAGCCCCAGGTGCACCTCGCCGTCCAGGACCAGGAAGAACTCGTCGGTGTCCTCGTGCACGTGCCAGACGTGTTCGCCCTCGAACTTGGCGATACGGACGTCGTAGTCGTTGACGGCGGCGACGATGCGGGGGCTCCAGCACGCGTCGAAGGAGGCGAAGGCCTTGTCCAGGGAGATGGGTTGCGTGGGTTCCATGGGTTTATCGTGCAGCCGGGCAGGTCCCGCGCACGAGTGCTAGGAATTGCACATGCCGCAAGGATCCTCTCAAGCGCGCCCGCGTCGGGCTCGTGCGCCCCATCGCGTCACCGTCATTGTCGACGCGGGCACCAACCCCTTCGAGGTCGGCGTCGCCACCGAGCTGTTCGGCCTGCCCAGGCCCGAACTGGGCGTCCGGGGACCGCTGTACGAGGTGACGCTGTGCACGCCCGGCTCCGGGGTCCGGATGAACCACGGCTTCTTCACCCTGACCGGCGTGTCCGGCCTGGAGGCGGTGGACGGGGCCGACACCCTCGTCGTACCGGGCCGCCCCGACAACGTCGTACCGCGCGGTGCCGACGTCCTCGACGCCATCCGCCGCACGCACGCGCGTGGAGCCCGGGTCATCAGCTTCTGCACCGGCAGCTTCGCCCTCGCCGAGGCGGGACTGCTCGACGGCCGGCGCGCCACCACGCACTGGATGTGGGCGGACACCTTCCGGAAGCTGCATCCCAAGGTGCTGCTGGAGCCGGACGTGCTGTTCGTGGACGACGGCGACCTGCTCACGGCCGCCGGCAGCGCGGCCGCGCTCGACCTCGGGCTGCACGTCTGGCGCCGCGACCACGGCGCCGAACTCGCGAACGCCGTCTCCCGGCGCCTCGTCTTCGCCGCCCACCGGGACGGCGGCCAGCGGCAGTTCGTGGAGCGCCCGGTGCCCGACGTGCCCGACGAGTCGCTCGGCCCGCTGCTGGCCTGGTCGCAGGAACGGCTGGCCGAACCGCTGACCGTGGCGGACCTCGCCGCCCGCGCGGCCGTCAGCCCGGCCACGCTGCACCGCCGCTTCCGCGCGCAGCTCGGCACGACCCCGCTGGCCTGGCTGACCGGGGAGCGGGTCGCCCTGGCCTGCCGGCTCATCGAGCGGGGCGAGGAACGCCTGGACGTCGTCGCGGCCCGCAGCGGCCTCGGCACGGCGGCCAATCTGCGGGCCCGGCTGCGCCGTGAGACAGGGCTCAGCCCATCGGCGTACCGCAGGCGCTTCGGACCGTCGGAACGGTGATGATCAAGAAGCGGCGGGGAACGGTACCCGCATGAGATTCCTCGTACGCGACCGGCTCCTCGGCATCGGTGAAGACTATTGGATCGAGGACGAACACGGCCGGAAGGTGTTCCTCGTCGACGGCAAGGCGATGCGGCTGCGGGACACCTTCGAGCTGAAGGACACCCACGGACACGTGCTGATCGACATCCACCAGAAGATGTTCGCCCTGCGCGACACGATGGTGATCGAGCGGGACGGCGAGGGCCTGGCCAGGATCCGCCGCAAACGCCTGTCCCTGCTGCGCCACCACTACCGGGTCGCCCTGGCCGACGGCACCGAACTGGACGTCAGCGGAAAGATCCTGGACCGCGAGTTCGCCGTCGAGTACGACGGCGAACTCCTCGCGGTGATCTCCCGCCGACGGCTGCACCTGCGCGAGACCTACGGCGTCGACGTCGTCCGCGAGGACGCGGACCCGGCTCTGCTGATCGCCGTGACGGTGTGCGTGATCCACCTCGCGGAGAAGGAGCGCGAGGAGGACTAGGGGGACTGGGGAAACTGGGGACTAGGAGGCGTCGTGGGGCGGGCGCAGGCCGAGGACGCGGTCCTTCAGGGCGGGGAACTGCTCGCGGGTGACGGCCACCTTCTCCGGGTCGAGGTCGACCGTGAGGACCTCCTCGCCCGGTCCCGCCTCGGCGAGCACCTCGCCCCACGGGTCCACCACGATCGAGTGACCGGCCTGGGGAACTCCCGCATGGGTCCCGGCCGTTCCACAGGCGAGCACGAACGCCTGGTTCTCCACCGCCCGCGCCTGAGCCAGCAGCGTCCAGTGCGCGCGCCGCCGCTCGGGCCACCCCGCCGGGAGGACGAGGATCTCGGCGCCGGCGTCGACCAGTCCGCGGAAGAGTTCGGGGAAACGGAGGTCGTAGCAGGTGGCCACGCCCAGCGTGGTCCCGGGCATGCGGACCGTCACCAGCTCCTGCCCCGCGCCCATCAGCACGGCCTCGCCCTTGTCGAAGCCGAAGCGGTGGATCTTGCGGTAGGCGGCGGCCAGTTCACCGGAGGGGGAGAAGACGAGAGAGGTGTTGTAGAGGGTCCCGTCGCCCGCGGCGGAGCCGCTGCCGGACGCGGCGCGCTCCGGGATCGACCCGGCGTGCAGCCACACGCCCGCGTCGCTCGCGGCCTTGGCCATCGTTTCGTACGTCGGCCCTTCGAGCGGCTCGGCCTCACTGCCGAACTCCTCGTAGGCGAAGGCGCCTGTGGTCCACAGCTCCGGGAGGACCACGAGGTCGGCACCGGCCTGCTCCCGGACCAGCCCGGCCACCCGTTGCCGCCGGGAGTCGACCGATTCGTCCTCGTTCACGGCGATCTGGATCAGCGAGGCGCGCACACTACCACCGTCCTGGCATTCGAGAGGTCCACACAGGCCTACGATCGTCACACGAAAGCACTGCCGAGGTGACTGATTGCAGCGTAACTTGGGGGTCCCCCCGATTCGAGCGCAGCCGAGAATCGGGGGAGGTCCAGACACCCACCGCCGTGCCGCCGCCGCCCGCTGGCAACGCCGCCACAACCTGCCCGTGTACCGACCGCCGAGGGGTCCCGTTCCGTGAGTCTGCATCCCACCCTCCAGCCCTACGCCGACGCCTGGACACACTCCGTCGAAGCGATATCCGGGATGCTGCAGCCGCTCGTCGAGGGCGAGTGGAACCGGCGGACTCCCTGCCCCGGCTGGTCGGTCCGGGACGTCGTGTCGCACGTCATCGGCCTGGACTGCGAGATGCTCGGGGACCCGCGCCCCATCCACTCCCTGCCGAGCGACCTCTTCCACGTCAGGACCGAGCACCAGCGCTACATGGAGATGCAGGTCGACAGCCGCCGCCATCACACGGCGCCGGAGATGACGGCCGAGCTGGAGTACACGATCATCCGGCGCAACCGCCAGCACCGCAACGAGTCCCGCGACCCCGGCACCACGGTGCGCGGCCCGCTCGGCAAGGACGTCACCCTGGAGCAGGCCTATCGCACCCGGGCGTTCGACGTGTGGGTGCACGAGCAGGACCTGCGCACGGCCCTCGGCCTGCCGGGCAACCTCGACTCGCCGGGTGCGCACGTGGTCCGCGACGTCCTTCTGGAGGCGCTCCCCAAGGTCGTCGCGAAGGACGCGAACGCGCCGCGCAGCTCGGCGATCGTCTTCGACGTGCACGGCCCGGTGGAGTTCCTGCGCACGATCCGCGTCGACATCCAGGGCCGGGGCACCTTGGAGACGGCCCCGGCCCTCGGCCCCGCCGCCACGCTCTCGCTCGACTGGGAGACCTTCGTCCGTCTGGCCTGCGGCCGCGTCACCCCGGAGGCGGTGCCGGACCGGGTGAAGACCGAGGGCGACCCGGACCTGACGGCGGCGATCCTGCGCAACTTCACGGTGACGCCGTAGGCGGTGTCGTGGCGGGCAGCTGTCGGCGGTGAGCGCGCAGCGGGTTGTCACAGCGGAGTGTCACAGCGGGTTGTCCGGCCTCTCGGTCCGCTGGAGACGGGTGACGCGCGGGCGGGAGCGCGCGTCGGCTAGGCCGCGGGCACGTGCACCGTCTCCACCCGGCTGGCGACCAGCCGCTCGCGCTCCCGCCGGGCCGCCCGCCCCCGGAGCCGCAGGATCTGGCTGACGCCCAGCGCCTGCAGCACGAACACCGACGAGAACGCGACGTCGTAGTCGTCACCCGTGGCGTCCAGCAGCACCCCGATCGCGAACAGCGTCGTCATCGAGGCGATGAACCCGCCCATGTTGGTGATCCCGGACGCCGTCCCCTGCCGCTCGGGCGGATTGGCCGGCCGCGCGAAGTCGAAGCCGAGCATCGACGCCGGACCGCACGCCCCGAGCACCGTGCACAGCACCACCAGCAGCCACATCGGCGCCCGCTCCCCCGGGTACAGGATCGTCGCCGCCCACATCAGCGCCGTGGCCCCCACCGTCCCGAGCGCCAGCGGCAGCCGTGCCGCATGGTGCCGGGCGACGATCTGGCCGTAGACGAGCCCGATCACCATGTTGGACAGCACGACCAGCGTCAGCAGCTCGCCGGCCGTGGCCCGGCTCAGCCCCTGGGCCTCGACCAGGAACGGCAGGCCCCACAGCAACAGGAACACCATCGCGGGGAACTGGGTGGTGAAGTGCACCCACAGCCCCAGCCGGGTCCCCGGCTCCCGCCAGGACGCCAGGATCTGCTGCCGCACGTAGGCCGCGCCCCGGTGCGGGGACGGCTCCGGCTCGTACCCCTCGGGGTGGTCCTTCAGGAACAGCAGCGTCAGCACCAGCACCACGGCACCGGCGAGCGCGCTGCCCGCGAACGCCGGGGTCCAGCCGATGCTGTGCAGCAGCCGGGCGAGCACCAGGGTGGAGACCAGGTTGCCGGCCATGCCGACGAGCCCGGCGAGCTGCGCGATCAGCGGACCGCGCCGGGCCGGGAACCACCGGGTGCCGAGGCGCAGCACGCTGATGAAGGTCATCGCGTCGCCGCAGCCCAGCAGGGCCCGGGAGGCGAGCGCCGTGCCGTACGACGGCGAGAAGGCGAAGCCGAGCTGCCCGGCCGTGAACAGCACCGCGCCGATGGTCAGCACCTTCTTCGTGCCGAGCCGGTCGACCAGCAGGCCGACGGGTATCTGCATGCCGGCGTAGACCAGCAGTTGAAGTATGGAGAACGTGGACAGCGCGGAGGCGATCACGTGGAAGCGGTCTGCGGCGTCCAGACCCGCGACACCCAGTGACGTACGGAAGATGACGGCGACGAAGTAGACGGCGACGCCTATGGACCATACGGCGGCGGCGCGACGGCCGCCCGGCGGGTCACCCGGAAGAGTGACCTTGCCCGTCGTGACGCTCATCGGACCTCACCCCGCGCGAGGTGCTCGAACCAGGACACGTGCCGGTGCACGACCCCGACGGCCGCCTGCGCGTCCCCGGCGCGCAGCGCCTCCAGGATCTCCTCGTGCTCGGCCAGGGTCTTGGCGATCCGGTC
This sequence comes from Streptomyces sp. MUSC 14, assembly GCF_001866675.1. Classification (NCBI taxonomy): domain Bacteria; kingdom Bacillati; phylum Actinomycetota; class Actinomycetes; order Kitasatosporales; family Streptomycetaceae; genus Streptomyces; species Streptomyces sp. MUSC 14. The sequence continues at coordinate 43,256 of NZ_MLYN01000092.1, read as the reverse complement.
CGGGTGCGAGTGCATGACGGCGACACCCATCCGCAGCTGGCGGTCGCGCAGTTGGTCGTAGAGCCGGGAGAGGATCTCGTTGCCGCCGCTGCGCACGATCTCCGCGTGGAAGGTGCGGTCGGTCACCGCGGCTCCGGCCAGATCACCGGCGGCGGCCTGCGCCTTCTGCTGCTCCAGCAGCGCGGCGAGCCGCTCCAGCAGCGCGGGCGGCGCGGGTACGGCCTTGCGCGCGGCGTGCTCCTCGACCAGCTGCCGGGTCTCCACCACATCGGCGATCTCCTGCGCGGAGACGGGCAGCACGAGGGCGCCCTTCTTCGGGTAGAGCCGGATCAGCCCCTCGGCCTCCAGCCGCAGCAGCGCCTCGCGCACAGGGGTGCGCGAGACCCCGACGGCGTCGGCCAGCTCGCCCTCGGTGAGCAGCGTCCCGCCCTCGTAACGGCGGTCGAGGACACCTTGTTTGACGTGGGTGTAGACGCGGTCGGCGGCAGGTGGCTGTTTGATCGGGGACGCTGGCTGCTGGACGGCCGTTTTCATGCCCACAGAATAGATACAACACGTACGCATGTGACGCCGACGTCCACGATCCGGACGGGACCGAAGTCCCCGGCAGCAACCGCACAACCTTGTGTGCTACTTACGTGTCACACGTGTGCGGCCCTCTGCTCTCGCCACCTCAACTCGGCCGCACTTCAGGGGCATTCAAGACAATCGGGGTACTTCACTTTGATTACCGGCATTCACGGCACCCGCAGGACCCGTATCCGCAGAGGCGCCGCCGTCGCCGTCACCTCCGGCGCGCTGCTCGCGACCGGCGCCCTCACCGCGGTGCCCGCGCAGGCCGTCACGGCGCCCTCGATCGTGGCCGCCGGCGGCTACGTGATGAACAACGCGAACGGTGCGTCGCTCTACACCAAGGCCGCGGACACCAAGCGGTCCACCGGATCCACCACCAAGATCATGACCGCCAAGGTCGTGCTCGCCCAGTCGAACCTCAACCTCGACAAGAAGGTGACGATCCAGAAGGCGTACAGCGACTACGTCGTCAAGAACAACGCCTCCCAGGCCCACCTGATCGTCGGCGACAAGGTCACCGTCCGCCAGCTGCTGTACGGCCTGATGCTGCCGTCCGGCTGCGACGCCGCCTACGCGCTCGCCGACACGTACGGCTCCGGCTCCACCCGCGACGCGCGCGTGAAGAACTTCATCGGCAAGATGAACACCGCCGCCAAGAGCCTGGGCCTGAAGAACACGAGCTTCGACTCGTTCGACGGCATCGGCAACGGCGACAACTTCTCGACGCCGCGCGACCTGACGAAGATCGCCAGCAGCGCGATGAAGAACGCCACGTTCCGCGCGATCGTGAAGACGAAGGCCTACACCGCGAAGACCATCACCAAGACGGGCAGCACCCGCACGATGGCCGCGTGGACCAACACCAACGGGCTCCTCAGCAGCTACAGCGGCACCATCGGCGTGAAGACCGGCTCCGGCCCGGAGGCCAAGTACTGCCTGGTCTTCGCCGCGACCCGGAACGGCAAGACGATCATCGGCACCGTCCTCGCCTCCACGTCCATCCCGCAGCGCGAGTCGGACGCCAAGAAGCTCCTCTCCTACGGCTTCACCAGGCTCGGCTGACGCCCGGCCGGACAGACATCCACGGGCCCGTCGCGACCAGCGGCGGGCCCGTCGCCGTTCCCGGGCACCACCTGGGCGATGCCGGACGCCATGAGATGAAGTGAATGGTGCTAGTGTCATTGGCACCATGCTGCTGCGTCTGGACAAGACCGACACCCGCCCCCTGCACGAGCAGGTCGCGGCGGCGATCCGACGGGCCGTCGCCGAGGGCGAGTGCCACGCCGGGGAGCGGCTGCCCTCCGCCCGCGATCTCTCCGAGGCCCTGGACATCAACGTCAACACGGTCCTGCGCGGCCTGCGCGAACTGCGGGACGAGGGCCTGCTGGAGTTCCGCCGGGGCCGCGGGATCACCGTGGCCGAGGGGGCCGCCCGGCGGTCCGGACTGCAGCTCAGGGTGCGGGAACTGGTCGCGGAAGCCTCCCGGCTCGGCTACAGCCGCACCGACCTCATCGACATGATCCGGGGGATCTCATGACGGACGGGGACAACAAGAAGGACGGCGCCGGTCCGGCCGCGGACAGCGACGGACGCGGTGGGCACGGTGGACGCGGTGGGCACGGTGGGCACGGTGAACGCGGTGGGCACGGTGAACGCGGTGAACGGGCCGCGCGCTGGGGAACCGCGGGGTGCGTCGCGGCCGTCACCGCACTGCTCGCGGGCCTGCCCTGGGCCGCCCGCGGCCGGCTCCCCGGCCGCCTGGCCACCCACTGGAGCGGCCCCGGCGCCCCCGACGGGTCGATGCCGCTGTGGGCGGCCGCCGTGTTCCCGGCCGGGATCTGGCTGCTGATCGCCCTCGCGGCCTCCCTGAGCCGGCTTCGCGCACGGGCGGGCACCCGCCCCTGGCGGGGGATCGTCCTGGCCCCCACGGGTACCGCCCTCGTGAGCGCGCAGGCGTCCGTCGTCCGGGCCAACCTCGACCGCACGGACTGGCACGATGCCCGCCAGCCGGCCTGGGCCATCGTGCTGGTCCTGGTCCTGACGGGAGCTGCCCTGGCGGTCGCCTGGCGGATCGCCGTCCGCGTCGCCTCCGCCGCACCCGCCACCGCACCACCCGAGCTGGACCTGCCCGAGGGGGAGCGGCTGGCGTGGTTCTCCCACGCGGCCAACCCCTGGCTCCAGTTGCTGTCCGCCGCCACCGGCCTGGTCGCCGCCGGCACACTGGTGGCCCTCGCCGGCGGCCTGGCGAACCCCGCCGCGCTGTGGCCCGTGTTCGCGGTCTGCGGCGTCACGGCCCTCGTCGGCGGCGTCTTCTCCTCGGTCCGCGCGAAGGTGTCGGAAACGGGCCTGGAGGTGGCGTTCGGCCCCCTCGGCTGGCCCGCCCGGCACTGGTCCCCCGCCGCCATCGAGTCCGCCCGCGCCGAACAGCGCCGCCCGTCCGAGGTCGGCGGCTGGGGTTACCGCCTCAGCGGCCTCGGCACGACGGTCATGCTGCGCGCCGGCGACTGTCTGGTCGTACGCCCCCGGGGCCGCCGTAGCGACTTCGCGGTCAGCGTGGACGACGCCGAGCGCGGCGCGGCCCTGCTGAACTCCCTGCGCCGACGGGGCTGAACCGGCATCGACCGAGCCGGCATCAGCAGAGGCGACAACGACTGAGGCGGTGTCAGCGTATGCGTCGGCCCTCCTTCGCCGGGAGCTGGTCGTAGGTCTTGAAGGTGTACATGGCGTCGTAGGTCATCAGGTTTCCCGTGGCCGCCGGCAGACCGAACCGGTGGTTGAGGAGGCCGGTGAGGGGACCGCAGTCCTCGGCGGCCGGGGCGGTGAACGTGTCGTCGTACGCCGAGAACGTGATCACGGGCGGGTCCTGGGAGAGCCACGTGGAGGGGCCGGAGCGCTTCAGCTGGAAGTCGACGGGTGCGCTCGCCCCGACGGCACAGCCGTGCCGCAGCAGCGGGCTCAAGAGCCGGAGGCGGAGGCTGAACCGGCCGGTGTAGGCGTCGAACCGGCCTCCGTACTCCGGCTGTATCGCCAGCCCCAGGGCCGCCGGGCGATCGCCCGCGGGGGTACCGGTCAGTCCGCCCGGTACGGCGGTCGGCCTGCTGTGCATCGCGCCCCACACCTGCCCGTCGCCGCCGTCCGGCAGCGGGCCCTCCGCGTGCGTCATGGTGATCGGGGCGAACGTCACCGTGACCTTGCCCATCGTCAACCGTGGTGCCGCGGTGTGCACTTCGCATCTCCAGCGGGCCGGGTCGACACCGTCGGGAAGGGGTGGACAGTCGCTGAAGTCGGTCGCGGACACGGTGGTGGATGCGCGCCCGCACATCCGAGTCACGCAACGGCACGTAGTCTCGTTCGCTCCTCGCGACCTTCGTGATCGAAGCCGCAACGCCTCGGCCGCATGCGCCTGCCGTGGATCGCACTCCTCCCGCATCCGCAGAAGCTCTCCGCCGAGCCTGCGCCCCAGGACGGGCGTGATCGTCCGTCCACGGTCCGGATCGCCGACACGAAGCGGCCCGTTCCCCACGCCAGACACCACGTGGCCCAGCTCGTCCTCCGCGGGGCATCCCGGTGCCGACGCCGACGCGGCCCTGGTCGCGAGTGAGTTGTGCACCAATGGCCTTACTGCACGGCTGTCTGCGGGGCCGGCTGTTCCGGCTGGAGACCACCCTGCACGGCGCGACCCTCCGTATCGCCCCCACGGATCCGCCGGTCGAAGCGGCTGCCGCAGGCACGTAGCGCCCGTGCCGACGGGCAGTTCGGACGAGGGCTGCTGATCGTGGAGGCGCTCACCGACAGGTGGGCCGTGGAGCCCCTGGCCGTCGGCAAGTCGGTGTGGGCGGAGTGGGACGTGACCGCCGGCTCCGTCAGTCCGTGTCCGTGGCCGCGAGGACAGCGAGCCGCCGCCCGTCCGGGGTGAGGGCGGCGATGCCGTAGTCGTCCAACTCGTTGTGGAACCATTCCGAATCCGCCTCGAAGCGGTACCAGGCACAGGCCCTGGCCCGGCGTTCGACCTCCTGCGCACTCTCGGCGGGCCCGGCACCGCTCAGTTCCGCGATGGAACGCCAGGCGGCCAGGCGGCCGTACGCCCCGTAGATGCCCTCGTGATAGATCCCGCCCAGCGATCCGGTGGCGAACAGCGTCTGCCAGACGTCGTCGAGGGAGCACGGCTCTCCCTCGAACCTGTCGTCGTCGCCCAGCCCCGCCACACAGTCCATGGGCAAGGTCGCCAGGACGGCGAGGACCTCGTCACGGGGTATCGGTTGGTCGGCGACGAACACACGGGCCTCGTGGTCGCCCCAGCCGCCGGCCTCGGGCGGCCACCCGATCGCCGCGATCGCGTCGAGCGAGGACACCTCGCGTAGGACGTGCCCGGCGGCGGCTGCCCTGCGTGCGCCCCGGTCCACGCCGACCGGGGCGGACAGACCGTACCTGAAGCCCTTCCTTCTGCCTTGGTACGACCGGCTGTGGAAGCCGGCTCCGCGCTCCATGTCCGCGAGCCGGTCGGGCAGCCAAGCGAGGCGGTGCAGCGTCCGGTCCGGGCGTAGCGCGTGACGCGGTACCAGCGTCTCGGGATCGGTTCCGCGCAGCAGTAGTTCATGAAAGAGACAGGCACGCAGTTCCTCGTGCCTGTCGCCGCTGTCCCGAAGGACGTACAGAGCGTCCTCCAAGGGTTGCGCCTCGGCTATCAGGGAAGCGAGCAGACGAGGTGCGCACCCGTGCCCCATACGCGCCTGCCCGGCCTGGACCGCCAGCGGCAGCAACTGCTGCACGAACCGCCGCCCAGGGGTGAGCGCCAGCACCCGCAGTACGTGCCCGAGATCACCGTCCAGCATCCGCAGCCGCTCGTACGTCTCGCGCCGCTGCTCGGCCAGGACCGTACCGAGGTCGGTGATCCGCTCCGTCTCCCCTCTCTTCGCCCAGGTCTCGATCTCGTGCCATGAGTACTGCTCCACCTCGTTCCCTCCCCGCACGCTTGCGCCCTGCGTACCTCGGCTTCCCGCACGGCGTCACCCGGCGCGCCGTGCTGTCGTTCCGTCACATTTACGCATTAACTTGATGCGTTCTTGAACACCGTCGGCAAAAGGCCTGGCTCCGGTGTCAGTCGTCCTCCGTAGGATGACGACATCAGTGAAGCAGCAGTGTTGCCCATGTCCGGGGGAGGCATACGGAATGGTTCGAGGTGCAGGACCAGAGCACGGCGGAAAAGCCGACCTCCACGTCTCGTCCAAGGACCTGACCAGACTCGCGGAAGACCTCGACGGCATGCAGGACCATCTCGACAAACAGGTCCGACGCATGGACGAGCTCGTCGACCGCATCGAGGCCGGCTGGCGCGGGCCGGCGGCCACGACGTATCGGAAGTTCCACCGAGCGGCCGCCAAGGACGCCGTGCGCATCCGTGAGGCGATGAAGCAGTTGGAGGAGGCTGTACGGCTCAGCCGGGACGGCTTCTCCGAAACGGATCTGGGCGTGCTCGAACGCATGCGTGGCATCCATGTCGACATCGACAGCGAAGTGGACAAGCTGTCCACCCCGCACGGGGCGGCCGGGGCGGCCGACAGCGCGTCGCAACCGCGCAGCAGTCTCGACTCGTACTGATACGAGCAGGCACGACAGACCTGCGGTACCGACATACGCAGGAAGTACCAGGGGGATGAGAATGCCGACCGGATCCGGTCCTGCCGACGACCACATATCGGTGTCTTTCAGCACGCTCCAGGAACTCACCGTCGAGCTGGAGGACATCCTCAAAAAGCTCAACGACAGACTCGACGACCTCTACGGCCGTGTCGAACCCGTCGTCCTGTCCTGGAAGGGCGAGGCCCGCGAGATCTTCGTCCAGAAACTGGATGAATGGGACCGCTCCGCCCAGGATCTCCAGGCGGACCAGAAGTGGCTTCACGGGTACGTCACCACCGGCCACGCCAACTACACGGCAGCCCACCAGGCGGTCCTGCGCGGCTGGGGCGCCGCCTGATGGGTACGGGAACGCGTCCGAGCGATGCCCAACGTCAGCAGGAACGGGACCAGCTCAAGACGACCGCGCCCGGCTCCGGCGGCGGCTTCGATCTGAAGCCGCCGCACCTGTACTACACCTCGGCCGTGGTACGCGACGGGCAGTTCGACTACGACAAGGGCGCGACGACGCTGGTGAGCGCCCTCAACAAGTACAGTCAATCGGCGGGCACGGGATCGGGGCCCGACGCCTTCGCCAAGGCCTATATGCAGATCGCCCAGAAGTTCATCGAGGTCTGGGCGGCCAGCGTGGTGAGCGTCGGCGGTGTCGCTGTCGGTCTGACCCTGACGGCCAACAACTACCAGGCGGCGGACTGGGCTTCGCGAGGCATGTACGGTCCCCCGCCGCGCCGCACACCGCCCGTCGTCATCGACAAAGCACCCGACTACGGGCAGATCAACGACATCAAGTGGTCCGGGACCGGCCAGGACGCCGACTCATGGGCGATTTCCGGAGCCCTCGGCGAGATCCCCGACTTCATCGCGGGCGTCATCCGGCCTGCCATCGAATACGGTCTGAACCTCGGCAAGACCCATGAAATAACCCCCGGCGCCCGCGAAGATGACCTCAAAGGCATGGCAAGCGCATGGCAGGAGGCCGGAAAAACGTCACTCAAAGCGGGTGACAATTTCACGTCCGCCATCGCGTACATGACGGACCCCCAGGGGAACAACGAGTGGCAGAGCGCGATGAAGTCCTTCTGCCAGTCGATCTGGGGGACCACCCCTTGGGGACAGACCCGTGACACACAGGGGCAGACCACTCAGCAGGGCGGCCGCAGTTGGGCGACTTCGGGGACCGTCGCGCCGGATCAGCGCCGGCCGATCCTGGAGGTTCTGCAGCACACCGCCGACACCCTGCAGAAGACCTGTTCCGACTTGGTCCAGGCCGCGCAGACGTGCCGGCAGACCACCACCGGTCTCGCCAAGAAGGCCGCCCAGGGGATGGTGGATGAGCTGACCAGTGGGAACCCGCTGAAGATACTCGAACTCGCGGGCCCCCAGATGTTCGCGACATTGGTCTGGACGTTCCGGAAGCACATGGACCGAGAAGCGGCGGACAAAGCCGTCGAGATCTACCAGCAGAAGTTCCACGAAGCCGCCACCACGCTGCTCGCCCTGGAATGGGAACTGGACGAAGCACTCAGAAGCGCGCCCACGTTCGTCGCCGAGGAGGCCAGGGCCGAAGGCTTCGGCAGCCGATCCCTCCACGAATTCAAGAACGAACACCAATACACCGTCGACCAGGACGAGAAGAACCACTTCTTTCCGATTGACCTGGCCAGCGACGAAGGGCTCTACGGCGGTCACTCCATCGAAAAGCACGTGGGCCTGACCGACGACCAGCTGAGGGCACGACTCCGAGACGACTCGAGCGCCAGCTCCGCCTCAAGTTTCAAGGACCTGGCATCGGCCCAGCGATACACCCAGGCCGCCCTCGACGACGTCGACAACGCCGATCGGATCGAGAAATGGATTGAAGGCGTAAAGAGGAGACAGAGAAACAATCCAAATTATGACCCGAACAACTCAAAGATCCAGCCGCCTGTTGAGCTTTCTTTCAACGACGTGACCGGCTCCACCGTCAGCGGTGCCGACTACGCGCAGAACGGCGACCGAGCCCAGGCAAGCGACACTCACAAAGTCCGGGTTGTACTAAGATACCGTGACGGACTCAATCCTCCGTTCATCGTTGTCACCTCCATGCCGGTGAGCTGAGAAATTCCATGGAGGGAAACACCTTGCCATCGTTCACGTGGTCCGCCTTCGACAGAGGCCCGACGGCCAGAATCCTGGATCTCGCCGTCATGTGCCAGGAATCCGGCGGGAGATACTCGCTGACCGACGAACTGGCGGCCTTCGTAAGGCTGGTGCAGTCGTCGAACGAGGCCCAGTGGCTCTGTCCCGTCACCACGGTGACGGCCCTTCTGGATCTCACCGCCCAGTATCTCGACGGGCAGCACGGGGAGTTGCCGCAGGAGTTCACAGCCAAGCTCGCTCGTGCCGCAGCCGGCTTGGACGGAGCCGAGTACCTGCGCACCCTGGCGGGAACCCTTCGAGCCATCGAGCGGGACACTGCGGGTGCGACCACCCCGTCCGCAGGCGCCGGGTGGGACACTGACATCCGCTTCCGCATGCTCCGAGGGTTCCATGACAACTGGATCGGGTCGGGCGAGTACGCGTCGTTGGAGGAGGCGATCAGTGCCGCGATCGACTCGGAGCATCCCTTCTGCGGGGACTTTCTCGGCCCTGTTGCCGCAGAGGCCGAGTCCGCCCTCGTGCGCCTCCTGGATTCGGCCGACTCCGGAGCCGGCCTCTCGCACACGATGCCCTGGGCCACCGCAGCGACGCTCACCATGCTGCTGGACGCCGTCAACAGCCACATGCGGCACGAACACCCCGCCCCTCTCACGACGCCGGACCACGACCAACGATGAACACCACACAGCGCACCGCCACCTACCCCGACCGGGAGACGGCCCAATGGGCCACCCAGCAGGTCGTCACCGCGAACGAGCAGCTCATCCACCGCTGGCTCGCCCAGTCCTCGCGCCCGCGCCTGACCATCGAGGCTTCCTGGCCGTCGCGGTCCGAGCCGGTCGGGCGCGTGCTGTTGCGGGCGATGATGCTGGCCGGCCGGGAGCCGGTGGACGTACACGCCGCCCGGGTGATCCTCAAGCGGGACGCATCGCGCCCGCACGGCTTCGCCGTCCACGCCACGTTCCCCGTCTATCTGTAGAGACCCGCAGAGGCTGACCATCGTGCCCTTGAGTCCCCTAGAACACGACCGTCGCTACGGCGAACTCGACCAGGTCATGCGCGCCTACCTCGGGCAGCCCGCGGACGACACCCCGGATCAGCCCAGTGAGGCCCTGGTCGCCTACCTCCGGTACGCCTGGCACAACCGACCGTGGGCCCTCGCCATCGCCGAGCGGCAACTGCGGGATTACGCCGACAACCCTCCCGGACGGCTCCGGCTGCGCCTCGGCGAGTATTACGCCATCCCCGACACCGGCCGGGCCGAGAGCGACGTCAAGCAGTGGCTGTACTGCCTCGCCGACCACATCAAGCACAGCGTCGAGAGCGGAGAGGTACCGCCCCTGGCGCCCCCCGCCACCCACTGGGAATGGCACGCCCGTTTTCCTGAGCTCGGCCAGTTCCTCGGCGGCTGGTTCTTCCAGGACATGCCGGACGAGTTCGACGGACACGATGCGGCAGTCGATGACTACCGGGCTTCCACCGATCCCCAACTCGTGGCCCGTCTCGTCGGAGAGCTCCATGAGTTGCTCTCCCTGGACCTGGACGAGTCCGACTACGCCCTCGCCGTCGCCGAACTGGGCATGGAAGTCGACGCACCCGCGCCGTACTCGCCGAGCGGCTGGCTGGCGCTGGTCGCCGAGCGGCTTGCCACGCCGCGTGCCGACTACGGTCCGACCGCCTTGGCGGAGTGAAGTGCCCTGCTGACGGGCTGAGTTGTCGGCGCTGACGAGGTGACTGGCCCACGACGGACGTGTGTACGTGCGCTCGGGGCAGCTCTCGCCGACGGCCGGAGGCACCAAGGGGATCCAGGCCGCCGTCGCCGCCGAAGTCCACGTCGTTCCGCGACGGTTGCGGAAGGACTGGGAGCGGCACGCCACCGGCCCGGAGGGTCTGTCATCCGCTCGGCAGGTCGAGGAGGCGCTGGAAACCCTCGGCGCGCGGTGCCGTGGAACGCATAGGCCGGTTCGCCGAAGGCCGAGGGCACCTTCGAAGGCCTCGTCACCGGCACCGACGGTCGGCGCTCCACCGTGCTGATCCAGGTCGGCGAGGGCTGACGCTGGAGCCCGCCGTCCCGCGTTCCCGGTGAGCTTCACCCTCAATCGTGAACTTCCCGCTTGCAGTTGGCATATTCGATTCCCTCCGCTCTACGTTCCGCAGCGGAGGTGGTTCACATGATCGAACCCAGCAAGCAGCCGGACTCGCCCCGCCGGCACGAGGCGATCGACGTCAGCGACTTCGTGTACGCGGCGACGGGCGCCCGCGTCAGGCGGCTGACGATGCCGGACGGGAGTCACTGGTTTCCGGCGGTGGATGTGTGCAAGGAACTCGGGCACACCAATCCGCAGAAGGCGCTCTCCGACCATGTCCCCGGCGGCCATCGAGAGTCTCTTGAGACCCTAACTGGAGGTTACGGTCTCAGCATTCCCGCAGGTAGAGAGTGGCGCCGAGACCTGAACGTCATCTCTCTGCAGGGTCTCGTCCTCCTCGTCCAGGCCTGTACGAAAGCCACCTGCGCTCCCTTCAAGCAGTGGGTCGCCGAGGTCATCGAGACCGTCCAGCGGGAGGGGTCCTACACCCTGGAGGAAGCCGAGGTACAGCCCGCCGACCCCGGTGCTCCCATCGCCTACGCCATGCCGGAGCAGGTGGCGGAGGCCATCGTCCGGCTGGAGGCGCACAACCTTCAGGTGGACGAGGATCTCGCGACCGCACAGCGCGAATCACTGGCTGTGCAGCGGGAGTTGCTCGCCACGCAGCAGGCCGCCATCAGCGCCCAGGAAGCCATGGCGACGGCGATGCAGCGCATCGCCGACCGCCTCGACGTCCTGGCCCTCGGCCGTCCCGTGCCGCCGGCGAACGCCTCCACGGCTCTGCCCACGACGGAGTCCGTCCTGGCGGACTGGCGACAGCGGCTGTCCGTGACGGAGGACGTGTGGGCCGTGGCCGTGGTGATCGCTCCCGTCCTCGTGGACAAGGGCGAACTGCGCGAGCCACTCGAATCCATTGCCGCCCGGACGGGGCTCTCGGTGCGGCGTGTCAATGAATGTCTACGGCTGCTGCGGCGGCACGCCTGTATCCGTTCCCGGGGCGGGGCCGAGGACGGGGCGCCGGTGTACGTGTTGAACCGGTGAACGGCTGAGCACGGGAGGCCGGTCGCAAGTCGTAGTTGCGGCCGCCCTCCCGTGGCTACGAGGCTACCCACTCAGGGTCTCAACAGCCCTTGAAGCCCCTCACGCCCAGCTGATCAGCCTCTTCGGCTGTTCCAGGATCGCGGCCACGTCCGCGAGGAACTTGGAGCCCAGTTCGCCGTCGACCAGGCGGTGGTCGAAGCTCAGCGCCAGCGTGGTGACCTGGCGGGGCTTGACCTTGCCCTTGTGGACCCACGGCTGGAGCTTGATCGCACCGATCGCGAGGATCGCCGACTCACCGGGGTTGAGGATCGGTGTGCCGGTGTCGACGCCGAAGACGCCGACGTTCGTGATGGTGATCGTGCCGCCCTGCATCGCCGCCGGGTACGTCCTGCCCTCGCGGGCCGTCGCCACCAGCTCGCCGAGGGCCCCGGCCAGCTGCGGGAGCGTTTTGTCGTGCGCATCCTTGATGTTCGGCACGATCAGGCCGCGCGGGGTGGCCGCGGCGATGCCCAGGTTGACGTAGTGCTTCTGCACGATCTCCTGGGCGGCCTCGTCCCAGGACGCGTTGATGTCCGGGTTGCGCTTGATCGCGACCAGCAGCGCCTTGGCGATCAGCAGCAGCGGGTTGACCCGCAGGCCCTGGAACTCCTTGTCCTGCTTCAGCTCCTCGACCAGCTTCATCGTGCGCGTCACGTCCACGGTCACGAACTCCGTGACATGCGGCGCGGTGAAGGCCGAGCCGACCATCGCCGTGGCCGTCGCCTTGCGGACACCCTTGACGGGGATGCGGGTCTCGCGCGCGGTGTCGTACGACGCCACGGGCGCCGACGCGGGCGTCACGGGGGCGGCGGCGACCGTCGGTGCGGCCGCAGCGGGCGTGGCCGCCGCGTGGACGTCCTCACGGGTGATGACACCGTCGGGGCCGGACGGCGTGACCGTGTCCAGGTCGACGCCGAGGTCCTTGGCCAGCTTGCGCACCGGCGGCTTGGCCAGCGGGCGGGGCTTGTCCACGGCCGGGGCGGCGTGGCCGTTCAGCTCCGCCTGGATCGCCTGGGCCGGTACCGGGACCGTGGCCTCGGAGCCCTTGCGGGGGCGGCGCTTGGTGGAGGACGTCGCCACGCCGTAGCCGACCAGGACCGGCTGGCGGCCCTCCGGCTTCGGCTCCTCCGCCGGGGCCTCGGCCGGCACCGCGGGCTCCGTCTGCGCCGGGGCCGGCGCGCCGCCCGCCACGTCCACCGCGATGATGGTCGTGCCCACGTCGACCGTCGTGCCCTCGGGGAAGTGCAGTTCGCGGACCACGCCGTCGTAGGGGATGGGCAGTTCGACGGCCGCCTTGGCGGTCTCGACCTCGCACACCACCTGGCCGTCGGTGACCGTGTCGCCCGGCTGGACGTACCACTTGAGGATCTCGGCCTCGGTGAGTCCCTCGCCGACGTCCGGCATCTTGAACTCGCGTACGGACGCTTCCGTCATCGTCGTCACGACCCTCTCCTCAGTACGCCAGCGAGCGGTCGACGGCGTCGAGCACGCGGTCCAGGTCCGGCAGGTACTCCTCCTCCAGGCGGGCCGGCGGGTACGGGGCGTGGTAGCCGCCGACCCGGAGCACCGGGGCCTCCAGGTGGTAGAAGCAGCGCTCGGTGATCCGGGCGGCGATCTCCGCGCCGGAGCCGAAGAACACCGGCGCCTCGTGGACGACGACCAGGCGGCGGGTCTTCTCGACGGACGTCTGGATCGCGTCGAAGTCGAGCGGGGAGACCGAGCGCAGGTCCAGGACCTCCAGGGACTTGCCCTCCTCGGCCGCCGCGTTCGCGACCTCCTGGCACAGCTTCACCATCGGGCCGTACGCCGCCAGGGTCAGGTCGGTGCCCTCGCGGACGACCTGTGCCTTGTGCAGCGGCGCCGGGATCGCGTCGACGTCCACCTCGGCCTTGTCCCAGTAACGGCGCTTGGGCTCGAAGTAGATCACCGGGTCGTCGCTCTGGATGGCCTGCTGCATCATCCAGTACGCGTCCGACGCGTTGGAGGGGCTGACCACCTTCAGGCCCGCCACGTGCGCGAAGAGCGCCTCGGGGGACTCGGAGTGGTGCTCGACCGCGCCGATGCCGCCGCCGTAGGGGATGCGGACGACGACCGGCATCTTGACCTTGCCCAGCGAGCGCGCGTGCATCTTCGCGAGCTGGGTGACGATCTGGTCGTAGGCCGGGAAGACGAAGCCGTCGAACTGGATCTCCACTACCGGGCGGTAGCCGCGCAGGGCCAGGCCGATCGCGGTGCCCACGATGCCGGACTCCGCCAGCGGGGTGTCGATGACCCGGCTCTCGCCGAAGTCCTTCTGCAGACCGTCCGTCACCCGGAACACGCCGCCGAGCTTGCCGACGTCCTCGCCCATGACCAGGACCTTGGGGTCGGTGTCCAGGGCACGGCGCAGCGACTCGTTGATGGCCTTGGCCATCGCCATCTTCTCGGCCATGTCAGTGACCCCCTTCAGATGCGTCCGCGAACGACGCCTGGTAGGCGGCGAACTGGGCGCGCTCCTCGTCGACGAGCGCGTGCCCGTCCGCGTACACGTTCTCGAAGATGGCGAAATGATCCGGGTCGGGCATGGCGCGGACCACTTCGCGCACTCGTTTGCCCAACGCCTCGGACTCGGTGTCGAGTTCCGCGAAGAATCCCTCGTCCGCGTGGTTTGACGCCTCCAGGTACCGGCGAAGGCGCAGGATCGGGTCCTTCGCCTCCCAGGCGGCGCGCTCGTCGTCGGCCCGGTAGCGGGTGGGGTCGTCGGAGGTGGTGTGGGCGCCCATGCGGTAGGTGAACGCCTCGACCAGGGTGGGGCCCTCGCCCCTGCGGGCGCGCTCCAGCGCCCACTTCGTCACCGCGAGGCAGGCCAGCACGTCGTTGCCGTCGACGCGGACGCCGGGGAAGCCGTAGCCCTGGGCGCGCTGGTAGAGCGGCACCCGGGTCTGCTTCTCGGTCGGCTCGGAGATCGCCCACTGGTTGTTCTGGCAGAAGAACACGACCGGGGCGTTGTAGACCGCGGAGAACGTGAACGACTCGGCCACGTCGCCCTGGCTGGAGGCGCCGTCGCCGAAGTAGGCGATCACCGCGCTGTCCGCACCGTCCTTGGCGATGCCCATCGCATAGCCGGTGGCGTGCAGCGTCTGGGAGCCGATGACGATCGTGTAGAGGTGGAAGTTGTTGCTGTTCGGGTCCCAGCCGCCGTTGTTCACGCCGCGGAACATGCCGAGCAGGTTGGTCGGGTCGACCCCGCGGCACCAGGCGACGCCGTGCTCGCGGTAGGTCGGGAAGACGTAATCGTCCTCACGGGTGGCCCGCCCGGAGCCGATCTGAGCGGCCTCCTGGCCCAGCAGGGAGGCCCACAGGCCCAGCTCGCCCTGGCGCTGGAGGGCGGTGGCCTCGGCGTCGAAGCGGCGGGTGAGCACCATGTCGCGGTACAGGCCGCGCAGGTCTTCGGGGGTGATGCCGGCGACGTAGGCGTCGTACTCGGCGTTCTTGACCCGCTTGCCCTCGGGCGTGAGGAGCTGGACGAGCTCGGGCTCGGCGCTCTTCTTCGCGGCGGTACGGGTGGTGCGGGTGGTGCGCTTGGTACCGGTGGCTCCGGACGCGGTGCCGGACTTCGCTCCGGTACCGGTCTTGCCGGCCTTGTCTGCGGCGCTGCGTCGCGGCTGGCGCGCGGCACTGCTGTCCACGGTCACGTGTGCTCCTCCGTCGTTCCGGCCCCCGGGGTTGCCGGTAGGCCAGTGCGGCTCACCTGTTTCGACCACGGGGCACGGGGTGGGTGCCACTCGGCCGGGAACAGGCGTGACAGGTGCCCCGGCGAGCGCCCTGCAACCAACACGTTACCCAGTGCCTCACATTTCTGTGAAACCCCATCTGACCTGCGCCTTTGATTGGATTTCCAAGTAAATTCGAGGGAGCGGGAAGCGTGCTGGTCACAGCCTCGCGAACGGCCGGAGCATGCGCACGTTATCCCGCGCACCCAGGTCACGGGAAGAGTCTGCGTGTGAGACAGGCCGCATACGCGAAGGCGTAAAAATCATGGCATTTCCCCTCGATGGCCACGAGTCCGTGCGCCGGGATGTCCACGAAACGCCCTCCGTCGAGCCCGGCACCGCGGCGGGGACACGCGGGTACGCGTTCCGGCCAACGGGAGATCCGCCGCGGCCCCACCGGGGCGGGAGCGAGCGTTTGCTTCCCACCGAGAAGGCGATCAAGAATTGCGTTTCGAGTCGGCTTTCTGAAAAGGGCGAAAGCAACGGAAATCTCTGATAAAGCCTGCCGCGTGACCGAAAGCGATCATCGCCGACTGTTTGTGACAACCCCCAGCTCACGGGGGCTTTTCGTGCCCTAGCATCTGCGGCGTGCCGCGCTCTTGTGTACCACCCTTCGTACCCCAAGCGCCCCCTCTGGGCGACGTGCTCCGCATGTACTCCGCCGGTAGTGCTCTCACCTGTGAACCGGTCATGCAGGGCCTGCTCAATCGCGCATACCGGGTGTGCACCACCCGCGGCAGCTATTTCCTGAAGCACCATTTCGACCCCGACACCGCCGACCCCGCCGCCATCGAGCGCCGTCACCTGGCCACCCGGCGCCTGGCCGACCTGGGCGTCCCCGTCCCCGTGCCGCTCGCGTCCCGCGAGGGCCGTACGGTCGCCGTCGTCGGCGGCCACGCCTACGCCCTGCACCCCTGGATCGACGGCCGGCACCGCCACGGCGGCCAGCTCACCCGGCCCGAGAGCGCGCGTCTGGGAGCGGTCCTGGGCGCCGTGCACGCCTGCCTGGAGCGCGTCATGCCACCCAAGGGGCGCACGCGTCCGGCCACGAGCCCCCATCCCGTGGAGAGCGCCGACCCGGCCGACACCTTCGACCTCATCGACGACCTGCTCGGCAGGGTCCGGCGCCACCGTCCCGCCGACGCCTTCGACGAACTGGCCCGGCACCGGCTCCTGGAACGCCGCGCGCTCCTGGAACAGCACGCGGACCGGCGCCCACCGCGCGGGAGCTCGGTGGGCTGGGTGCACGGCGACTTCCACCCGTTCAACCTGCTCTACAAGGACGGCGCGCCCGCGGCCATCGTCGACTGGGACCGGCTCGGCGTGCAGCCCCGCGCGGAGGAGGCCGTACGTGCTGCGGTGATCTTCTTCGTACGCCCCGCGGGCGCCCTGGACCTGCCGAAGGTACGCGCCTACGCGCGCGCGTACCGGCGCGCGGCCGGGGCCACGCCCTCGGAGCTGTCGGCGGCCGTGCACCGGGTGTGGTGGGAGCGGCTGAACGACTTCTGGATGCTGCGCTGGCACTACGAACGCCGTGACACGCGCGCGGACTGTCAGTTCCCGGCCGCGTCGGCGCTCGTGGTGTGGTGGACGCGCGAGTACGACGCCGTCTGCGAGGCGTTCACGGGCTGACGGCGCCCGCGACCGCACCCGCCCCGGGCACCGACCGGCTCACGGGGAGGCCGTCACGGGCGCCGGAGGGGTCCTTCAAGCGGTGGGGTCGCCCGCCACGCCGGAGGTCACGCTCGCGTCCGTGCCGCCGTTCGTGGTGCCGGTGGTCGTGCCGCCATTGGTGGTGCCGCTGGTGGTACCGCCGTTGGTCGTGCCGCCCGTGTTCGTACCGCCGTCGGTCGTACCGCCATTGGTCGTGCCACCGTCGGTCGTACCGCCGTCGGTCGTACCGCCATTGGCGGTGCTGGTGCCCGTGGACTGCGACGGGGAGGTCTGCGGATCCGTCGGGCTCTTGGTGTCGGACTGCGAGGTCTGCGGGTCCGTCGGGGTGTAGCCGGTGCCGCCCGAGCCGGTGTCCGAGCCGTTGTACGTGCCCGGGTCGGTCGGCTGGTCGGTGCTGCTGTCCGACGGCGACGGGGAGTTCGAGTCGTCCGACGCGGACTGCGAGGGCGTCGTCGACTGCTTGGTGTCACCGCCGTTCTTGCCGCTGCCGC
This sequence comes from Streptomyces sp. MUSC 14, assembly GCF_001866675.1. Taxonomy (NCBI): domain Bacteria; kingdom Bacillati; phylum Actinomycetota; class Actinomycetes; order Kitasatosporales; family Streptomycetaceae; genus Streptomyces; species Streptomyces sp. MUSC 14. The sequence goes on along the minus strand of NZ_MLYN01000092.1, from coordinate 25,823 downwards.
CCGAGTGGTTCAGCGCCATCGCGACGCCCGCCGCGATCGCGATCACCGCGAGGACCGCGACGATCCACAGCTTGCCGCGTCCGCCGCCCCTGTTGCCGTGCCCCTCGAAGCCGCCGTCGTCGCCGTTGCCGTACCGGGACGGCAGGATCGGCTGCGGGATCTGCGCGGTGCCGGAACCGAAGTCGCCCGGGTGCTGCATCGCGGTCGTCCCCGCGAAGCCGCCCGCCGGGGTGTGCCGGCCGTCGTGCGACTGCACCGGGCCGGTGTTCCAGGTGCCCGTGTGGCCGCCCGCCTCGTAGAGCATCTGCAGGCCGTACTGGATCAGCCCGCGCATCTCCTCGGCCGTCTGGAACCGGTCGTCCGGCTCCTTGGCGAGCGAGCGCATGACCAGGCCGTCCAGCTCCGGCGGGCAGCCGTCGGTGACCTGCGACGGCGGGGTCGGCATGTCCTGGACGTGCTGGTAGACCACCGACAGCGGGGTCTCGCCGGTGAACGGGGGCCGCAGCGCGAGGAGTTCGTACAGCAGGCAGCCGGTCGCGTACAGGTCGGAGCGGTGGTCGACGGCCTTGCCGAGCGCCTGCTCCGGGGAGAGGTACTGCGGCGTGCCCATGACCATGCCGGTCTGCGTCATCGTCGACTGGGCGCCGTGCAGCGCACGCGCGATGCCGAAGTCCATCACCTTGACGGCGCCGCTGTTCGTGATGATCACGTTGGCCGGCTTGATGTCACGGTGCACGATGCCGTGCTGGTGCGAGTAGGCAAGCGCTTCCAGCACGCCCGAGACGATGATCAGGGCCTGCTCGGGGCCCGGCGCCTCGGCGTTCATCAGCAGGTCGCGGATGGTGCGGCCCTCGACCAGCTCCATCACGATGTACGGCACGGACTGGCCGCCGCCCCCGGCGGAGCCGCCGTAGGGCACCGTGTCCTCGCCGGAGTCGTACACGGCGACGATCGCGTGGTGGTTGAGGCCGGCGACGGACTGTGCCTCGCGGGTGAAGCGGGCCTTGGAGACCGGGTCCTCGGCCAGGTCGGCACGGAGCAGCTTGACCGCCACGGTCCGGCCCAGCCGGACGTCCTCGGCCGCGAAGACCTCGGCCATGCCACCCCGGCCCAGCCGGTGGGTCAGCCGGTAGCGGCCGTCGCCGACGAGCCCGCCGTTGCCCCACAACTCCGGCGCGTCCGACATGCCGCCGCCACTCGCCTCGGGGTCGGACGGGCCCTGGGCGCGCTGCGTCTGTGCCATCAGTCCTCGCCGTCGTTTCTGCCCGCGGTGCGCGCGGTGTTGTCACGGTCTCCGTCGGCCACGCTACAGGGTTCGTGGGTGCCACCGGTTCGGAACGGGAACCGGGACCAGCCACGAGCGTGACCGGCCATGAAACCTCTAGCACGCGCTGTCGTGCAAATTCTGTGTGCCGGTCGTACGCCCCCTGTAACGCTTGCGCGACGCTTCTTGCGCGTACGGTCACGGAACGGGCACCGAGCTTGACGTGTCAGTGCCCTGGGGCAGACTTGGCCGGTAATGACACATTCGATCAAGGCCCTGCGATGAGCGAAAGCGCCGGACGGCCGGTGGGGGACGGGGAGAGATGAGCCAGGACGGCGCGCACGGCCGGTATGCGGGGCAGGCCCTCGCCGGCGGCCGCTACCAGCTGCGGGATCTGCTCGGCGAGGGCGGTATGGCCTCGGTGCACCTGGCGTACGACGCCGTGCTCGACCGCCAGGTCGCGATCAAGACACTGCACACCGAGCTCGGCCGGGAACAGGCGTTCCGTGAGCGTTTCCGCCGCGAGGCCCAGGCCGTGGCCAAGCTCACGCACACCAACATCGTCTCGGTCTTCGACACCGGCGAGGACGATCTCGGCGGCACGGCCATGCCGTACATCGTCATGGAGTACATCGAGGGCCGCCCCCTGGGCTCGGTCCTCGACGAGGACATCCGGCAGTACGGCGCGATGCCCGCCGACAAGGCCCTGAAGGTCACCGCCGACGTGCTGGCGGCACTGGACATCAGCCACGAGATGGGGCTGGTCCACCGCGACATCAAGCCGGGCAACGTGATGGTGACCAAGCGTGGTGTGGTCAAGGTCATGGACTTCGGCATCGCCCGCGCCATGCAGTCCGGGGTCACCTCGATGACCCAGACCGGCATGGTCGTCGGCACCCCGCAGTACCTCTCGCCGGAGCAGGCCCTCGGCCGCGGCGTGGACGCCCGCTCCGATCTGTACTCGGTCGGCATCATGCTGTTCCAACTGGTCACCGGGCGGCTGCCGTTCGACGCGGACTCGCCGCTCGCGATCGCGTACGCGCACGTGCAGGAGGAGCCGGTCGCGCCCTCCACGATCAACCGGTCCCTGCCGCCGGCGGTGGACGCGCTGGTCGCCCGCGCGCTGAAGAAGAACCCGAACGAGCGCTTCCCGACCGCCGAGGCCATGCGCGACGAATGCCTGCGCGTCGCCGCCTCCTTCCAGGCGGCCGCGCCGAGCATCGTGCCGGGCGCCGCGCAGACGCAGAGCGGCTCGGGCGTCGGCTCGGCGGTGTTCCCGCCGGTCGACCAGACCGCCCAGCAGGCCCCCGGCCCGGTGCAGACGCCGTACCAGCCGGGTCCGTACGGCGCACCGCAGACCCCCGCCCCGGCCGCCTACGGCTACCCGCAGCAGGGCGGCTACCAGACGCCGCCCCCGGCGGGCTACGCCCCGCAGGCCGCGCAGGCCCCGACCCCGCCTCCGTACGGGGTCACGGCCCCGACTGCCCAGACGGTCACGCGCACCGCCGGCTCCGGCGGCGGCAAGAGCAACAAGCCGGTGATCATCGGCTCGATCGCGGTGTCGCTGGTCGCGGTCGTCGGCCTGATCGTCGCGCTGACCCTGAACAGCGGCGGCAACGACAACAACGCGGGCGGCGGCGGTGCGAGCGCCTCGTCGTCCACCTCGCACAAGGCCGGCTACCGAGGCCCCGACACCACCCGGGTCATCGACAAGACCAAGTGCACCGAGCCGACCGAGTCCTACGACGACACGAAGAAGGTCGAGCTGCCGGACTTCCGGTACAAGGACATCAACTCGGTGAAGGCGTGCTTCCAGGCGGCCAGCTGGAAGTACCAGATCACGCCCGTGAACGACAACACCTGGGGCGACGGCACGGTGCTGGACGAGTTCCCCGCCGCGGGGACGTCCGTCGACCCGAAGGACCCGGGCACCGTCCAGCTGAAGGTGTCGAACGGCAATCCCGCCTGAAATCGCCGCGAACTGAAGCAAGCTGACGCTTCTTCTCGACGGCGGCAACGGTTCCGCGGAACGAAGAACGGGCCCGGCACTTTCCGTGCCGGGCCCGAGTCGTGCACGGCGCGGGCCGCATCGTCACTGGTACGGGCCGGTCACCACCGGTCCGGATGCGGCGTCACCGGTACGGTCCGGTCGTCACAGGTACGGTCCGCCCGCTCGGCCGCCCGTGTGCGGGTCGTCGCCCTCGTGCCCCGTGACACCGGGCGGCAGCGCGCGGCGCATCTGCTCCAGTTGGGCCCGCGCGGCCATCTGCTGGGCGAAGAGAGTCGTCTGGATCCCGTGGAAGAGGCCTTCGAGCCAGCCCACCAACTGGGCCTGCGCGATCCGCAGTTCCGCGTCGCTCGGGGTGGCGTCGTCGTTGAACGGCAGGGAGAGCCGCTCCAGTTCCTCGACCAGTTCCGGCGCCAGGCCGTCCTCCAGCTCCTTCACCGAGCTGGCGTGGATCTCCTTCAGCCGGACCCGGCTGGCCTCGTCCAGAGGAGCCGCGCGCACCTCCTCCAGGAGCTGCTTGATCATGCTGCCGATCCGCATGACCTTGGCCGGCTGTTCCACCTGCTCCGTCACCGGGATCTCGCGGGAGTCCTCGTCCCCGTTGCCGCCGCCGAGCGCCATTCCGTCCTGGCCCACGACGAGGATCTGAGGATTCTCCGGCGACCGTTCGTTTCTCGGCATCTCCATGCCGCCATTCTCTCGCACCCGTACACCTCATCACCGTGGTGCCCCCTCCTGGGAGTGATCCACCGTTTCGACCCGACGGAGCATTCTGAAATGCCCTGATTGTCAATAAATGTGAGGCTTATTTCTGCCGGTCATCCATCGATCACCGCATCCCGGCTCCGGGAGGTCACCGACGTGACTCCATGGCTGCGACTCACCCTCCGCTCCATACGACTGCTGCTCGCCCTCGCCGTGCCGGCGGCCCTGCCCGCGTACGGCACCGGCACCGCGTACGCCCTGCCCGTCTGCGCGGCCGACCCCGGCCCGGGGACCGCGGCCGGCCCGAACCGCCCGCACCACTCCGGGTCCAGCTCCAGCTCCAGTCACGCGAAGCGTCCTGGCCACGCGGCTCAGCCGAACGGCTCGGGCGGCCTGGGCAGCCCGCCCGGCTCGGTCAGTTGCCGACCGGACGGCCCGGGGCATCGGCCAGGGAATCCGGATCACGGCGAGCGGGGCAGCCGGGGCTCTCCCAGCCCGGCCGCTTCGCCCCTCCCCATGCCCTCCGGCTCCTCCTCGGCCTCGCACCACTCCGGGGCCGCCGACCCGACCCGGGCGGGCAGCCTGGCGGGCGAGGGGCGGCTACGGCCGGGCCGGCCGGACGGGCCCGCGGCCGAGGTGGAGGGCGGTGACGCCCCCGTGCCGACCCGGGCCCCCGGCGCGGGCCGGTCGGAGGAGCCGGAGACCGCGGACCTCCCCGTCGTGACGCCGACGGCCCCGGACGCCTCCGGCGACTCCGGTCACGACCGGACCCCGGCCCGCCACGCCGCCCCCCAGGGCGAGACCGCCACGGAGCCGGTACTCCAGCTCCTCCCGCTGGGCAGCGGCCTGGTCCTCATTGGCCTGGGCCTGGCGTTCCTGGGCCTGAGACTCCGCAGGGGCTGACGGCGGCGGACGGCCGCCCAGGATCGCCGATCGGGCACCGCTCCCTACGGCACCACCAGCAGCACCTTGCCCACGTGGCCGCTGGCCTCCAGGACCCGGTGGGCCTCGGCCGCCTCCGGCATGGGAAGTTCGCGGTCGACGACCGGGCGGACGCGACCGGAGGCGATCAGGGGCCACACGTGCTCGCGGACGGCGGCGACGATGGCCGCCTTCTCACCGAGCGGCCGGGCACGCAATGATGTCGCGCTGACCGCGGCCCGCTTGCTGAGCAGGGTGCCGATGTTCAGCTCGCCCTTCGCCCCGCCCTGCAGGCCGATGATGGCGAGCCGGCCGCTGACGGCGAGCGCCTCGACGTTGCGCTCCAGGTACTTCGCCCCCATGTTGTCGAGGATCACATCGGCCCCGGCGCCCCCGGTGGCCTGCTTGATCTCGGCGACGAAGTCCTGCTCGCGGTAGTTGATCAGGATGTCCGCGCCGAGCTCGGCGCAGCGCTCCAGCTTCTCCTTCGTCCCGGCGGTCACCGCGACCTTGGCGCCGACGGCCTTGGCGAGCTGGATGGCCATGGTGCCGATGCCGCTGGAACCGCCGTGCACGAGCAGCGTCTCGCCGGGCCGCAGGTGGGCGACCATGAACACGTTGGACCAGACGGTGCACACCACCTCGGGCAGCGCGGCCGCCTGCGTGAGGTCGATGCCCTCGGGCACGGGCAGCAGCTGCCCGGCCGGTACGACGACCTTCTCGGCGTAGCCGCCGCCCGCGAGCAGTCCGCACACCGCGTCGCCGACGGCCCAGCCGGAGACTCCGGGGCCGAGCGCGGCGATCCTGCCGGAGCATTCCAGGCCGGGGTAGGGGGAGGCGCCGGGCGGCGGGTTGTAGAAGCCCTGCCGCTGCAGGACGTCGGCACGGTTGACGGCGCTGGCCACCACCTCGACCAGCACCTCGCCCTCGCTGGGCACCGGATCCGGGGCCTCCGCCCACACCAGCGCCTCGGGACCACCAGGTTCGGGAATCGTGATCGCATGCATGCCGGTGACGCTACTCCCCGTGGGTGCCCTGTCCCGGGCAGGCTCCCCAGGCGTGCGTTCCCGGTCCCGGTGCTCAGTCGAGCGGCAGCGGCCGGATGCCCGGGGCGGCCCGGTTGCCGGGGGACGCGCGGACGATGGTGATGAGCCGGTCGGTCAGCTGGAGGGCGCCGACGGCCGGGTCGTCGTAGCCGAGCAGCCGGTGTCCGCGTACGACGCTCACGACGAGGTCGTCGGCCTCGCGCGGCCGCTTGCCCACCTCGCCGCGCACCACCGGCCGTTCGACGAGGTCCAGGCCGCTGCCCTGCTGGATCAGGTCCTCCATGACCAGGCCGGCGGCGGGGCTGAGCACGGACAGGCCGAGCAGCCGGCCGGCCGCGCTGGCGCTGGTGATGACGGCGTCGGCGCCGGACTGCTTGAGCAGCGGGGCGTTCTCCTCCTCGCGCACGGCGGCCACGATCTTCGCGCCCCGGTTCAGCTGGCGGGCCGTCAGTGTGACGAGGACGGCGGTGTCGTCGCGCTGCGGCGCCACGATGATCTGCCGGGCCTTGTGCAGCTCGGCGCGCCTGAGCACGTCGCTGCGGGTGGCGTCGCCCATGACCCCGGTGTAGCCCTCGGCGGTCGCCGCGTCGACGGCCTTGGCACTGGGGTCGACCACGACCACCTGTTCTGTCCTCAGCCCGGTCGCACAGACGGTCCGGATCGCCGACCGCCCCTTGGTGCCGAAGCCGATGACGACGGTGTGATCCCGCAACGTGCGTCTCCATCTCATGTGTGGTCCGACGCCGACTCCGGGCGCCAAGGGCAACAATGGCAAAACGGTCTCCAGCGTCACGACACGGACAGCAGAGGAAACGCACGATGAGTGCCCCAAGGCAACCAGGCTCGGACAGGACTCGCCTTCCCCTCCTCCGGTCCCTTCGCCACTGGTCCAGAGCCGAGGACGGCCAGTCGGTCCGGTTGCCGGTCGGCGTGACCGTACCGCCTCTCCAACAGGTGCTCCGGCGCCTGGCCGTGGCGATGCTGGTGCTCGTCCTCACGACACTGGTCGTGTGGCTGGACCGTAGCGGGTATCAGGACAACGCGGACGGCAAGGTGGATCTGGTCGACTCCGCGTACTACGCGACCGTCACCCTCTCCACCACCGGATACGGCGACATCACCCCGGTCAGCCACGGCGCCCGCCTCGCCAACATCTTCGTCATCACGCCCCTGCGCGTGCTGTTCCTGATCATCCTGGTCGGCACCACGCTGGAGGTCCTCACCGAGCGCACGCGCAATCAGGTCCGGATCGAACGCTGGCGCGCTCGCATCCGCGATCACGTCGTCGTGGTGGGCTACGGCACGAAGGGCCGTCATGCCGTCGAGACCCTTCTGGGGCAGGGGACGCCAAGGGAACAGATCGTCGTGGTCGACCCGCAGAAGAAGGCGGTGGACCTGGCCACCAGTGACGGGCTTACCGCGGTACACGGCGACGCCACGCGCACGGAGACGCTGAGCAGAGCCGAACTTCACCGGGCAGCTCACGTCATCGTGGCTCCCCAGCGCGACGACACCGCGACCTTGGTCACCCTCACTGCTCGGCAGCTCAACAGGAGCGCCTCGATCGTCGTCGCCGTCCGAGAGGACGAGAACGTGCCGCTGCTGAAGCAGAGCGGCGCCAACGCAGTGATCACCAGCTCCAGTTCGGCCGGCCGGTTGCTCGGCGTGGCGATGTCCAGCGCGCACAGCGCGGACGTCCTCGAAGACCTCATGACGTACGGGAGCGGACTGGATCTTGTGGAGCGCCCGGTGTCCCCGGGTGAGGTGGGGCACTCTCCACGTCAGAGCCCTGATCTGGTCGTCACCGTCATGCGGGGCAAGGAGATGCTGGACCATGCCGATCCCCGAGCGGAAACCCTTCGGGCCGGGGACCGGCTGATCACCATTCAGCGTGCTGCGTCCCGGCCCGGACGTTTCACGTGAAACACACCCCGATCCCGGCGCTCGCCCACGGCAGATCCAGCAGCTCGGTCTGCGCACCCTGCGCTGCCCCGCCGGGCGGTACGACGGCCAGCGCGTCGGCGGCGGCGACCCCGCGGAGCATGGCCGGGCCGTTGTAGTGCAGCGGTACGGCACAGTCGCCGCGCAGCACCACGGGGACGAGCCGGGTGTCGTGCGGGTGCCCCTGGACCGCCTCGGTCAGCGGCACCGCGTACCGCTCGGGGGCCGGATGGGCGGCGAGGGTGCGCAGCAGCGGCTCGGCGAGCGTGAGCAGGCCGGAGACGGCCGCGAGGGGATTGCCGGGGAGGCCGACGAGATGCTGGTCGGCCTTGGTGCGGGCCAGCAGCATGGGGTGACCGGGCCGCACCGTGACCCCGTCGACGAGGAGTTCGGCGCCGATGCGGTCCAGGGTCGGGTGCACATGGTCACGCGGGCCCGCGGCGGTGCCGCCGGTGGTGACGATCAGGTCGGCGTCGGAGCCGGTTACGGCCCGGTACAGGACCTCGGCGTCGTCGCCGATCCGCTGCATCGCGACGACTTCGGCGCCGAGCGCACGCAGCCACGGCGGCAGCAGGGGGCCGAGCGCGTCCCGGATCAGCCCGTCGTGCGGCAGCCCCTCGGTCAGCAACTCGTCGCCGAGGACGAGGACTTCGGCGCGCGGCCGGGGTACGGCGGTGACGGTGTCGTATCCGGCTGCGGCGGCAAGGCCGAGGACGGCAGGGGTGACCAGGGTGCCGATGGGCAGCAACTGGTCGCCGCTGCGGCACTCCTGGCCGCGCGGGCGGATGTCCTGGCCGTGCGCCAGGTCCCCGGTGGCGTGCAGCCGGCCCTGCATGTCGGTGTGGCCGTGCTCACCGCGCAGGACCGCGGTGGTGTCGGCGGGAATGCGGGCGCCGGTCGCGATGCGCGCGGCCTCGCCGTCGGTGAGCGGCTCGGGCAGGCCGTGCCCGGCGAGCACGGCCTCGCCACGCACCAGCCAGGGGCCGGGTCCGGCGACCGCCCAGCCGTCCATCGCGGAGGTGTCGAACGAGGGCAGGTCGGTGAGGGCGTCGAGGGGAGCGGCCAGGACCAGGCCGAGGGCGTCGCCGAGCGGCACGGAGACGGGGGCGCGGCGGGGGCGGGTGCGCGCGGCGCGGGCGGCGGTCTCGCGGGCCTGGTGCCAGGGGGTGGCCCGGTGCCGTTCGCCGTCTGTGTCGGGCTCCGGAGCGGACGTCTGGCCCGCGTTGTCGTCCCTGGGTTGTCTCACGAGGGCGAGGGCCTCCTCCAGGTCGAGGTCGTCGCTGTCCTGCGCGGGCGCCCCGGTCCGGGTGCCGGGGGCGGTCATCCGGCGTCCGGGGTGCCCGGGCCGCTGCCGTCCCCGCCTCCGGCCTTCGCCTCGTTCTCCTCTTCCCAGCGCAAGGCCAGCGCGGTGGCCTTGCGGGCGGCCTCGGCGACGGCCTCGGGGCCTCCCTTGCCCTGGGCCGCGGCGTAGCCGACGAGGAAGGTGGTCAGCGGGGCGGCGGGCCGGGCGACACCGTGCGCGGCGTCCCGGGCCAGGTCGAGCAGAACGCCGGTGTCGACGTCGAGGTCGATGCCCAGCTCGTCCTTGACTGCGGAGATCCATTCATCCAACACGTGCCCATGCTCCCTGATGCGTGCCCTGGCGTCGGCGATGTCGTCCCAGGTGTCGCAGTCGAAGGACGCGAGCGGGTCCGGGACACGGGTGAGGCGGAGGGCACCGGTCAGCCGGCGCAGGGGCAGCCCGGTCAGGCCGTCGGCCCCGGCCGCGAGGGCGCCCAGTTCACGGCGCAGCGCGCCGGTGCGGTAGGCGGCGACGAGCGGCTGGTCGCGGCCGCCCGCGTCGGTGAGCAGCGCGCCGTCGGCGCCGCTGTCGCGCAGGGCGGCCAACAGGCGCTGGAGGGTGGCGGGTTCGAGGAAGGGCAGGTCGGCGGAGAGCACGGCGACATGCTCGGCGGTGGTCAGGCGCAGTCCTGCCGCCAGCGCGGCGACCGGTCCGGCGCCGGGCGGCTCCTCGCGCGTCCAGAGCACCGGCCGCGCGGTGCGCCGCCGGGCGGCCACGACGACCGTCGTACGGGCGCCCGCGCAGGCGGTGAGCACCCGGTCGAGCAGGGCCCGGCCGCCGACCCGCAGCCCGGGCTTGTCGGCCCCGCCGAGCCGCCGGGCGGCGCCGCCGGCCAGCACGACGGCGTCGTACGGCGCGGGCGTCCCGGGCATGGCGGGGGCGTTGTGGCTCATCCCCCGAGTATGTCCCGCCCAGGCCTGCTTGTATGCGCCGCGCCGGTCTCCCGCGGACGGCCCGCGGGTGCCGCGGGGCCGTTCGCGGGGACCCGGTGCCGGGTACCCGCGGGTGTCACAGGGTGCGCAGGAGCACCGCCGGCTGCTCCACGCAGTCCGCCACGTACCGCAGGAAGCCGCCGGCCGTGCCGCCGTCGCACACCCGGTGGTCGAAGGTGAGCGAGAGCTGGACGACCTGGCGCACCGCCAGCTCGCCCTCGTGCACCCAGGGTTTGGGGACGATGCGGCCGACGCCGAGCATGGCCGCCTCGGGGTGGTTGATGATCGGGGTGGAGCCGTCGACGCCGAAGACCCCGTAGTTGTTCAACGTGAAGGTCCCGCCCGTGAGTTCCCCGGGCGTCAGGGTGCCGGTGCGGGCGGCCTCGGTGAGGCGGGCGAACTCGGCGCTCAGCGCCTCGGCGTCGCGCGCGTGGGCGTCCCGGACGACCGGCACGACCAGCCCGCGTTCGGTCTGCGCGGCGAATCCGAGGTGGACGTGGTCGAGCCGGACGATCTCGCGGGCCTCCGTGTCGACGAAGGAGTTCAGCTCGGGGAAGCGGGCGAGGGCGGCGGTGCAGATCCGGGCGAGGAGCGCGAGCAGGGAGATCCTCGGGCTTCCAGCGGCGTTCATCGCGGCACGCGCGCGCATGAGTTCGGTCGCGTCCGCGTCCACCCAGCAGGTGGCGTCCGGGATCTCCCGGCGGCTGCGGGAGAGCTTGTCGGCGACGGCTCCGCGCACGCCCTTGAGGGGGACGCGGACCCCCGCGGCGTGCGGGGCCGGGGAGGCGGGGGCGGACACGGCCGGGACGGCGGGTGCCGCCGCGGTCGGTGCCTCGGCCCAGCCGTTGCCCTGGGCTGTCCTGGCCCGCAGTACGCCCTCGACGTCCGCGCGCAGGATCAGTCCGTCCGGGCCGGAGCCCGCCAGCTGCCGCAGGTCCACGCCGCCCTCACGGGCGAGCCTGCGCACCAGCGGGGAGATCACGGGCACGGGGCCCTCCGTGTGGAGCGCGGTCACGGGTACGGCGGCAGCGACGAGCGAGGCCGGGGTCCCGTTCCGCCCTGCCGCTGCGCCTGGGACTGGTGTGCCGTTCCCTGCGGTCCTCGTGCCCGCACCGTCGGCCGCCATCGGCGCCGGCCGCAGCCTCCGGCGTCGCGCGGGCGCGTCCGAAGTGCCGTATCCGACCAGGACGTTGCCGGAGCCCTCGGGCTCGGTGTGCGACGCCGGTTCACCCACCGCGACCGTCAGCAGCGGGGCGCCGACGGGCAGTTCGGTGCCCTCCTCACCGAAGCGGGCGGTGACCACGCCGCCGTAGGGGCAGGGCACCTCGACCATGGCTTTGGCCGTCTCGACCTCGACGACCGGCTGGTCGACGGCGACGACGTCACCGATCTGGACGAGCCAGCGGACGATCTCCGCCTCGGTGAGTCCTTCGCCGAGGTCGGGGAGCTTGAACTCCAGCACCTGTGCCATCAGCCCTCGGCCTCCCACTGCAGCCGGGCCACGGCGTCCAGGATGCGGTCGACGCCGGGCAGGTGGTGCCGCTCCAGCATGGGCGGCGGGTAGGGGATGTCGAAGCCGGCCACGCGCAGCACGGGCGCCTCCAGGTGGTGGAAGCAGCGCTCGGTGATCCGGGCCGCTATCTCGCCGCCCGGTCCGCCGAACCCGGTGGACTCGTGGACGACGACCGCACGTCCGGTGCGCCGGACGGCCGCGCAGACCGTCTCGTCGTCGAACGGCACCAGGGAGCGCAGGTCGACCACTTCCAGGTCCCAGCCCTCGGCCCGGGCCGCCTCGGCGGCCTCCAGGCAGACCGGCACGGAGGGGCCGTAGGTGACGAGGGTGGCGCTGCGGCCCGGCCGGCGCACCACCGCGCGGCCGATGGCCTCCACGTCGGTCGGGTGCTCGGGGTTCCAGGTGTCCTTCGACCAGTACAGCCGCTTGGGCTCCAGGAAGACCACCGGGTCGTCCGAGGCGATCGCCTGGCGCAGCAGGCCATAGGCGTCGGCGACGGTCGCGGGCGTGACGACGTGCAGGCCCGGGGTGGCCATGTAGTAGGCCTCGGAGGAGTCGCTGTGGTGCTCGACGCCGCCGATGCCGCCGCCGTAGGGGACGCGGACGGTGATCGGCAGCGGCATCCGGCCGCGCGTGCGGTTTCGCATCCGGGAGACATGGCTGATCAGCTGCTCGAACGCCGGGTAGGCGAAGGCGTCGAACTGCATCTCCACCACCGGGCGCAGGCCGTACATGGCCATGCCGACGGCCGTGCCGAGGATGCCTGCCTCGGCGAGCGGGGTGTCGGTGCAGCGGTCCTCGCCGAACTCCTTGGCGAGGCCGTCGGTGACCCGGAAGACGCCGCCGAGCGCGCCGACGTCCTCGCCCATGACGTGCACACCGGGGTCGGCGGCCATCGCGTCGCGCAGCGCGCGCGTGAGAGCCTGCGCCATGGTGGCGGGCTTGACGGCGACGGTGGTCATCGGGCGCCGCCTTCCCGCTCGCCGTGCTGCTCCTGCTCGGCGTCCAGCTCGGCCTGCAACAGGGCGCGCTGTTCCCGCAGTTGGGCGGTGGTCTCGGCGTAGACGTGGTCGAAGAGGGCCATGGGGTCCAGTTCCGGATCGCGGTTCATGCGGGCGCGCAGGGAGGCGGCCATCTCCTCGGCGTCCTGCCGGGCGGCCTCCTTGCCGGCCTCGTCGATCAGTCCCCGCGCGGTCAGCTCCGCCTCCAGCAGCTCGATCGGGTCGTGCGCGCGCCAGGCCTCGACCTCGGTGTCGCCGCGGTAGCGGGTGGCGTCGTCGGCGTTGGTGTGGGCGTCGATGCGGTACGTCACCGCCTCCACCAGGGTGGGTCCGCCGCCCGCGCGCGCGTGCTGCACGGCGTCGCTGAGGACCTCGTGGACGGCCGCCGCGTCGTTGCCGTCGACCAGCCGGCCCGGCATGCCGTATCCGACGGCCTTGTGGGCCAGGGAAGGCGCAGCGGTCTGCTTGGCGAGCGGGACGGAGATGGCGAAGCCGTTGTTCTGCACGAGGAAGACGACCGGCGCCTGCCAGACGGCGGCGAAGTTCAGCGCCTCGTGGAAGTCGCCCTCGCTGGTGCCGCCGTCGCCGACCAGGGCGAGGGCGACGACGTCGTCGCCCTTGAGGCGGGCGGCGTGCGCGAGGCCGACGGCGTGCGGCAGCTGGGTGGCCAGCGGGGTGGACAGGGGGGCCACACGGTGGGTGTGGGGGTCGTAGCCGGAGTGCCAGTCGCCGCGCAGCAGCGTGAGCGCCTCGACGGGGTCCACACCCCGGGCGACGACGGCGAGCGTGTCGCGGTAGCTGGGGAAGAGCCAGTCGCGTTCCTGGAGGGCCAGCGCGGCGGCGACCTGGCAGGCCTCCTGGCCGGTGCTGGAGGGGTAGACGGCGAGTCGGCCCTGTTTGGTGAGCGCGGTGGCCTGGGTGTTGTAACGGCGGCCGCGGACCAGCTGGGCGTAGAGCCGGCGCAGCAGGTCGGGGTCGGCCTTGGCGGCCGTCCGGGTGCCGAGGACGCGGTAGGGCTCGGCCTCGGGCAGCAGCGGCGCGGGGTCCGTACGGGGCTGCCAGGCGGGCGGCGGCGAAGGCCGGTACGCGCCTCGCTGCTCCATGACCGTCATGACGGCACCTCCTCGTGGGAGCGGCTACGGGAAGCGGGTCGACGGTGACCCGTCCCACCTACCGATTGTTCGGTCGTCGGCACATTTTGGCTACAGGCACCTTCAGGCTGTGGACAAACGGTTCTCCACAGCCTGGAATGAACGCAGGACGTCCACGGCGAGGGAGCGGTGGGACATGGCAGCTGAACAATTGGCCGAGGGACCGCAGAACGGCGTCCCGCTGCCGCCCCCGCGACCGCTGGACGCCATCGATCAGGACATCCTGAAAATCCTCCAGGGCGACGGCCGCGCCTCGATACGTGCGGTCGCCGAACGCGTCCACGTCTCGCGCGCCAACGCGTACGCGCGGATCAACCGGCTCGTCGAGGACGGGGTGATCCGGGGGTTCGGCGCGCGCGTGGACCACGAGCGGGCGGGGCACGGCACCTCGGCGTACGTGACGCTGAAGATCGTCCAGAACACCTGGCGCACCGTCCGCGAGCAGCTCAGACAGCTGCCCGGCGCCTCGCACATCGCTCTGGTGGGCGGCGACTTCGACGTCCTGCTGCTGGTGCACACGCCCGACAACCGGGCGCTGCGCGAGCTGGTGCTCACCCGGCTCCAGGCGATCCCCGAGGTGCTCAGCACGCGCACGCTGCTGGTGTTCGAGGAGGAGGACCTGGAGCCGGAGGAGTAGCGGGCGTGCCGCCGATCAGGCGCTGCGCAGGCCGGAGAAGACGAGCCGGGCGACGGCGTCGGCCACCTCGCGCTCGCCGGCGCCGCGCGGGTCCGGCCGGTACCACTCCACGATCGAGTTGATCATGCCGAAGACCAGCCGGGTGGCCAGCCGGACCTCCACGTCGCCGCGCACGTCACCGTCGGCGGCCGCGGCCTTCAGCAGCTCGGCGACCCGGTGGTCGAAGTCGCGCCGCCGCTCCAGCGCCCACCGCTCGGTCTCGGTGTTGCCGCGCACCCGCAGCAGCAGCGTCACGTACGGCAGCTCGCCGATGAGCACCTCGACCATGCGGCGCACGACGTGCTCCAGACGCTCGACGGGCCTGCCCACACACGCGTGCTCCTCGTCGAGGATGGCGAACAGTCCGTCCAGGGCCCGGCTGACGGCCCGGCGCAGCAGCTCCTCCTTGCCGCTGACGTGGTGGTATATCGACGACTTGGAGATGCCGGCTGCCTTGGACAGGTGCTCCATGGAGGTGCCGTCGTAGCCGCGTTCGTTGAAGACCTGCACGGCGACGGACAGGAGCGTCTCCGGGGTGTACGTGTCGCGTCTGACCGTGGTCACGAGGCGCCCTCCCGCTTGTCGACGGCGTATGCGTGGCGGTAGAGCGCGAGCGAGGGCGCGTACCGTCCGGACGGGTCGCGCTCGTGCATCTCGTCCAGGACGTCGATGGCGAAGTCACGACCGAGCCTGCGGTCCCATTCGAAGGGGCCGAGCGGGTAGTTGACCCCGAGGCGCATGGCCGTGTCGATGTCCTCCTCGGTGGCCACGCCCTTGGCGACGGCGTCGTGGGCGAGGTCGATGACCCGGGCGACCGTGCGCGCGACGATCATGCCGGGGACGTCGCCGATGACGCTGACGTCCTTGCCGAGTGCCTGGAACAGGCCGGTGGCCTCGGCGAGGGTCTGCGGCGAGGTGTCGTGGACGGCGGACAGGGCGATGCGGGTGGCCGTGCGGTAGTCGAGGGCGAGGTCGAAGTAGACGACGTCCCGGAACTCCACGGAGGTCTGCCCGTCGGCGAGGACCAGCTGGCCGCCGCCGGGCAGCACCAGGCGGGTGCCGTTGTCCTCGCCCTCCTCGCGGACCGGGATGCCCGCCTCGCGGATCAGCGGGAGCAGACCGGCGGCGGGGCCGAGGTCGCCCTCGGCGATGACGTACGCGGGCGGCCGCTCCTCGTCGGCGGTGTGCGGCTCGGCCGGCTCGGCGTCCGCGGCGTAGTCGTACCAGCCGTGCCCGCTCTTGCGGCCGAGACGGCCGGACTCCACCAGCCGGCGCTGCGCCAGGGAGGGCGTGAAGCGCACGTCCTGGAAGAAGGCCTGCCACACCGAGTGCGTCACGGACTCGTTGACGTCCTGCCCGATCAGGTCGGTCAGCTCGAAGGCGCCCATCCTGAATCCGCCGGAGCCGCGCAGCACCGCGTCGATGGTGGCCGGATCGGCCGCCTGGGCCTCGTAGACGGCGAACGCCTCGGCGTAGAACGGCCGGGCGATGCGGTTGACGATGAAGCCCGGGGTGTCCGCGCAGGCCACCGGGGTCTTGCCCCAGGCGCGAGCGGTCTCGTACGCGCGCGTGGCCGACGTGACGTCGGTGGCGAACCCGGAGACGACCTCGACCAGCGGCAGCAGCGGGGCCGGGTTGAAGAAGTGCAGGCCGACGAAGCGGCCGGGATGGCGCAGGGCGCCGCCGATCGCCGTCACCGACAGCGAGGAGGTGTTGGTGGCGAGCAGGCAGTCCTCGTCGACGATGTCCTCCAGCTCGCCGAAGAGCTGCTGTTTGACGTCCAGCCGCTCCAGGACGGCCTCGACGACCAGTCCGCAGTCGGCCAGCCCGGCGAGGTCGTCGACCGGCTTCAGCCGGGTGCGGGCCGCGTCCCGGTCGGCGGCGCCGAGCCTGCCCTTCTCCACGAGCCGGTCCAGCCGGGCGCCGATCGCTTCGGCCGCGTCCCGGGCCCGCCCGGCGACGGCGTCGTACAGCCGCACGGGGTGGCCGGCGACCAACGCGACCTGGGCGATGCCCTGGCCCATGGTGCCGGTGCCGACGACGGCCACGGGGCTGCTGAGGTCGAGTGCTGTCATGTGCGCGATCCTCCCGCACGGGGTTTTCCACAGATGCGGCGGTCCCCCTTGTCCCGACCGATCGTTCGGTTACTCTAGCTCTGACGATCCCATCCCGCTGCTCTTTCTGCCAGGTCGTGAACTCGACGGAGAGTTCCCCAGACGAGGAGTTGGTCCCGCATGGCCGCCGAACTGACCGCGCCCGAGCTGATCGCGAAGCACCGGCCCACCCTGGACCAGGCGCTGGAAGCGATCCGTACGCGCGCGTATTGGTCCCCGCACCCCGAGCACCCCAAGGCCTACGGCGAGAACGGCAGCCTGGACGCGGCGGCGGGCAAGGCCGCCTTCGACGCCGTGCTGAACACCCGGCTGGACCTCGGCCAGCCCGGCACGGACGGCTGGACCGGCGGCGAGGTGTCCCCGTACGGCATCGCGCTGGGCGTGGAGTACCCGCACGCGGACGTGGACGTGCTGCTGCCCGCGATGAAGGCCGGACAGCACGCCTGGCGGGACGCGGGCGCGGAGACGCGTGCGGTGGTCTGCCTGGAGATCCTCAAGCGCATCAGCGACCGGACCCACGAGTTCGCGCACGCCGTCATGCACACCAGCGGCCAGGCCTTCATGATGGCGTTCCAGGCGGGCGGCCCGCACGCCCAGGACCGCGGCCTGGAGGCGGTGGCGTACGCGTACGCGGAGCAGGTCCGCACCCCCGAGACGGCCGAGTGGGCCAAGCCCCAGGGCAAGCGCGACCCGCTGACCCTCAGCAAGCAGTTCACACCGGCCCCGCGCGGCATCGCCCTGCTCATCGGCTGCAACACCTTCCCGACCTGGAACGGCTACCCGGGTCTGTTCGCCTCCCTCGCCACCGGCAACGCGGTCCTGGTCAAGCCCCACCCGCGCGCGGTGCTGCCGCTCGCGCTGACCGTGCAGGTCGCACGCCAGGTCCTCACCGAGGCCGGCTTCGACCCGAACCTGGTCGCGCTGGCCGCCGAGCGCCCAGGCGAGGGCATCGCCAGGCCCCTGGCCACCCGCCCCGAGATCCGGATCATCGACTACACCGGGTCGACGGCCTTCGGCGACTGGCTGGAGGCCAACGCCCGCCAGGCACAGGTCTACACGGAGAAGGCCGGCGTCAACACGGTGCTGGTGCACTCCACGGACGACTACAAGGGCATGCTGTCCAACCTGGCGTTCTCGCTGTCCCTGTACAGCGGCCAGATGTGCACCACCCCGCAGAACCTGCTCATCCCCCGGGACGGCATCCGCACCGACCAGGGCTCCAAGACCTTCGACGAGGTCACCGCGGACCTCGCCCGCGCGGTCGACGGCCTCCTCGGCGACGACGCGCGCGCGAACGCCCTGCTCGGCGCGATCGTCAACCCGGACGTCAAGGCCCGCCTGGAAGCCGCGGCCGGCCTCGGCGAAGTCGCCCTCGCCTCCCGCGAGATCACCAACCCGGACTTCCCGGACGCGGTCGTGCGCACCCCCGTCGTCGTCAAGCTGGACGGCGCGCGGAAGTACTGGGAGGGGGCGGACGACCAGGCCGCCTACATGAGCGAGTGCTTCGGCCCCGTCTCCTTCGCCGTCGCGGTCGACTCGGCGGCCGACGCGGTGGAGCTGCTGCGCCGCACGGTCCGCGAGAAGGGCGCGATGACGGTCGGCGCCTACACCACCGACCCTGAGACCGAGCGGGCCGTCGAGGAGGTCTGCCTGGAGGAGGCGGCCCAGCTGTCGCTCAACCTGACCGGCGGGGTGTACGTGAACCAGACGGCCGCCTTCTCCGACTTCCACGGCTCGGGCGGCAATCCGGCGGCCAACGCCGCGCTGTGCGACGGGGCGTTCGTGGCGAACCGGTTCCGGGTCGTCGAGGTGCGCCGGGAGGCCTAGGAAGGGGCCCCGGCAACGGCCCGAGAGGCCGAGGGCGCGCCCCCGGTGATGCTCCAGTGGTACAGCGTCATCGCCACGCTGGTGGCCAGGTTGTAGCTGGAGACCTGGGGGCGCATCGGCAGCGCCAGCAGGTGGTCGGCACGCGCGCGCAGCTCGGCCGACAGCCCGCTGCGCTCCGAACCGAACGCCAGCACGGCGTCGTCGGGCAGCGTGGTGCCCCGGATGTCCTCGCCCTCGGGGTCGAGGGCGAACAGCGGCCCGGCGGGCAGCTCCTCGACGCCGAGGCGTTCCACGGCGGTGGCGAAGTGCAGCCCCGCGCCGCCGCGCACGACGGTGGGGTGCCACGGGTCGAGCGTGCC
Organism: Streptomyces sp. MUSC 14; assembly: GCF_001866675.1. Taxonomy (NCBI): domain Bacteria; kingdom Bacillati; phylum Actinomycetota; class Actinomycetes; order Kitasatosporales; family Streptomycetaceae; genus Streptomyces; species Streptomyces sp. MUSC 14. Next base: position 7,023 of record NZ_MLYN01000092.1, on the reverse strand, counting down.
CGTGGTGACCACCCCGGTCGCCCCGAAACCGGCGGCGAGCCGGATCACGGCCCCGGCGTTGCCCAGGTTCCTGGGGTTGTCCAGGACCACGACCGGCGCGGTGCGCGGGGTGCGGGCGAGCGCCCGCAGACTGGCCTCACGGGACGGCCGTACGGCGAGCGCGGCCACCCCGGTCGGATGGGGTCGTGGCACGAGCGAGGCGTACGTCTGCGCCGGCACCTCGGTGAGCAGGGCGTCCAGCGCGGCCCGCACGTCCTGGGCCAGTTCCTCGGCCAGGGCGAGCGCGGCCGCCCGGTCGGTGGTGACCGCCACCGGCACCTCGGCTCCGAAGCGCACGGCGTGCTTCAGGGCGTGGAAGCCGTCGAGCAGCACGGCGCTGCCGGTGTGCGCACGCCAGCGGGTCAGCGGGTCGGTCATGCCGTGAACCCTACGCGGCGCCCACCGCGCCCGGAGCGCTCTGCTCCGCCCTCTCCGGCTGCCCCGGTTCCGCCTGCGATTCCGACGAAGAGCGCGGTGCGGGCACCGTGCGCTCCCCGCGCCCGGTGATCCGCGCACGCGCGCGTGCCACCAGGGCGCCCAGCCGGCGCAGGAAGGACGTCGGCAGGAAGACCGCGTCGGCGGTGATCATCGCCAGCGAGAAGAACGGCAGGCCCAGCACGACCGCGATCACCGCGTGCTCCAGCATCATCGCCACCAGCAGGACGTTCTTGACCCGCCGGTTGAACAGGGTGAACGGGAAGGCGACCTGCACCATGACCGTCCCGTAGGCGACGATCATCATGATCGTGCCACTGGAGGACATCAGATCGGCGAGGCCCGGCCATGGCGAGAAGTAGTCCAGGTGGAGCGGATAGTAGACGGCGGTGCCGTCCTGCCAGCGCGAGCCCTGGATCTTGTACCAGCCGGCCGTCGCGTAGATCAGGCACGCCTCCGCCATGATCACGGCAAGAGCACCGTTGTGCAGGACATTGGCGACGACGTCCAGCAGGATCCGCGGGTCCCGTGCCTTCGCCCAGCGGCCGACGGCCCACCACAGGCCGAGCCCCGCCAGGACCGCCCACAGCAGCACGGGGATCAGCCAGCCGTTGTCGAACCGGCCGGTGACCGTCACGAGGACAAGCGCCAGGCCGAGCACCGCCCACAGGGCCGGCCCCAACCGGTCGGCGGGAAGCCGCTCCCCACGCGCGCGTGCCGCCTCGGCGCGCCGCGCCCGCAGCGCGTCCAGCGACCACACCTGTCCGCAGCGCGTGAACACCAGGTAGATCGACATCAGGTGCAGGACGTTGTCCCCGCCGTCGCCGACGAAGACGCTGCGGTTCTGCAGCGACAGCACGCCCACCATGAACAGCACGGACGCCGTCCGGGTGCGCCAGCCGAGCAGCAGGGCGACGCTCGCGAGGACCGCCAGCGCGTAGAAGCACTCGAACCATAGCTGCCCGTCGGTCCACATCAGGGCGGTGAAGGCGTGGTTGTCGGCCGTCAGCTCCTTGGCGAGGCTCCAGCTCCACGGTCCGGCCGGGCCGTACAGCTCCTGGCGGTGCGGGAACTCCCGCAGCAGGAACAGCAGCCAGGTCCCGGCGAACCCGATCCGGATCACGGCGCTCTGGTACGGCCCGAGCGCCGCCCCGGTCACCCGGGCGATCCCGCGCGAGAGGGTCACGGAAAGACGAGTCAGAGGGGAAGAACCGTTCACCGCACACCCCCGGCGGCCTCGTCGGCGGTCACGGTCCACCAGGGCAGCAGGCGGTAGACGGGCTGGTCGGACACGCGCTCGGGACTCCACTTCGGCGGCTGCACATTGGTGGTGCGGGAACGGATCTGCACCTGCTGGATGACGCCCAGCCTGTCGGGCGGCGCGTTCCGGTACAGACGCATCACCACGATCCGGCGCAGGTACTCCTCGGAGAGGGAGCCGCGCATGCCGACGGGCCGGTTGTCAGTACCGTGCGTGGCGGTGAAGAAGTCCCAGGCCCGGCGCAACTCGTTCTGCTCGGTGTGGCTGGGCGCCAGGTTCCCGTCGATGGCGGCACCGTCCTCGGCGGACAGATCGGTCCACCCGGTGGTCCGCAGCTCACCGCCCTTGGTCCGCACCTCGGCACGCACCTGGACGGCGATGTTCTGCTGCAACGGGTTCGGGGCGAACAGCTTCCAGTTCTGCTCGAACTCGGGGTACACCCACTCCTCGACGGCCTTGCCGTGCTGCTTCGTCACCGTGTTCGCGGGGGCGAGGCTGAGGAACACCATCAGCACATGCACACCGGCGGCCACGGCGACCGCGGCGAGGGCGAGTGCCGCGGCGATCTGGTAGCGGGGGGAGAGCGCGGCCACACCGGTACGGGGTACGGCAGGCGGCACAGCGGCAGCACCTGCCCCGGCGGCCGGTCCCGCCCCCGTCTCCTCGGCCTCGGCGCCCGGTCCGGTCACCGGGCCCGTCTGATCCGCCCGACCGAACCCGCCCGACGGGCTGGGCCCGTCTGCCCGACCGGGCTCGTTCGCCCAGCTCGGACCCTCCGCCCGGGCCGACTCGCCACAAGCCGAGTCGCCGCCTCCCGAATCGCTGCGTCCCGCGTCATCGGGCCCCACTTCACCAGGTCCCGCGTCATCGGGTTCAGGACTGCCAGGGCCGTCGGGGCCGTCGGGGCCGTCGGGATCAGCGGTTCCGGAGCGGCCGGAGCCAGACCTTCGGGTGCCCGGGTCACCGGTGTCAGGGCCGGCGCCGGCCGGAGCTTCGGCCGGGAGACGCGCCCCGGTCGGCCCGTCGGGGCCGGGCCCGGCCCCCGGGTCCTCGTCGTACGCGTCCATTCCGTTCCCGTCCCCCGTCTCGGCTCGGTCATCTCGGTTCGGCCGGCCCCGCGGCCGGCTCAGGTATGCGGCGCCCGTCCCGGGCGCCCCACGGTTCCCGCACACCACGGTGCGGCGTCCGCACGGAACGGTACTCAGCCCCGGCCGCCGAGCGCAGCCCCGGGTACGGGCCCGGGCCCGTGGTCCTCGCCACGCCGTACGGCACCGGACCCCGGCCGCACCCGCCTCCGCTCCGGTTGTCCACAGGCCGCCCACCGGAGTTTTCCACAGCGGTTGACACTCCACAGCGCCCCGGCACACCATTGACACCACACGGACCGAACGATCGGTCGGGACAGTGTTCACCGCAGAACCCGAGGTCAGGGGGACCGCAATGGCCACACCAGCCGCGCAGCGCACGGCCCGCACGGAGGCGGACGGCACGCCGGACACCGTCGACACGACGGCCTACCAGCGCGCTTTCGACGCGGCCGTGGCCGCCGACGAGCGCGTCGAACCACGCGACTGGATGCCCGACGCCTACCGCGCGACCCTGGTCCGGCAGATCGCCCAGCACGCACACTCCGAGATCATCGGCATGCAGCCGGAGGCCAACTGGATCACCCGCGCCCCCAGTCTGCGCCGCAAGGCGATCCTCATGGCCAAGGTCCAGGACGAAGCCGGCCACGGCCTCTACCTGTACAGCGCGGCCGAAACCCTCGGCACCAGCCGCGAAGAGCTGCTCGACAAACTCCACAGCGGCCGCCAGAAGTACTCCTCGATCTTCAACTACCCGACCCTGACCTGGGCCGACGTCGGCGCGATCGGCTGGCTGGTGGACGGCGCCGCGATCACCAACCAGGTCCCGCTGTGCCGCTGCTCCTACGGCCCCTACGCGCGCGCCATGGTGCGGATCTGCAAGGAGGAGTCCTTCCACCAGCGCCAGGGCTACGAGCTGCTGCTGGCCCTCAGCAAGGGCACTGCGGAGCAGCACGCGATGGCACAGGACGCGGTGAACCGCTGGTGGTGGCCCTCACTGATGATGTTCGGCCCGCCCGACGACGCGTCGCAACACTCCGCCCAGTCGATGCAATGGAAGATCAAGCGCCACTCCAACGACGAGCTGCGCCAGCGCTTCGTCGACATCTGCGTCCCCCAGGCCGAATCCCTGGACCTCACCCTCCCCGACCCTGACCTGCGGTGGAGCGAGGAGCGGGGGCACTACGACTTCGGCCCGATCGACTGGACGGAGTTCTGGGAAGTCCTCAAGGGCAACGGCCCCTGCAACGAACAGCGGATCACCCAGCGCCGCCGCGCCCACGACGAGGGAGCGTGGGTCAGGGAAGCGGCCGCCGCCTACGCCGCCAAGCACACCGGCCACACGGACGGCACACGAACCACCGGACACCGGACGACCGGACAGCAGACAGGTCACGAGACGGCTCACGAGACAGAAGCGGAGCGAGCATGAGCACCACCGACTGGCCCCTGTGGGAGGTCTTCGTGCGCTCACGGCGCGGCCTCTCCCACACCCACGCCGGCAGCCTGCACGCGCCCGACGCCGAGCTGGCCCTGCGCAACGCCCGCGACCTCTACACCCGGCGCGGCGAAGGCGTCTCGATCTGGGTGGTCCCCGCCACCGCGATCACCGCCTCCTCCCCCGACGAGAAGGACCCGTTCTTCGAACCGGCCGCCGACAAGCCCTACCGCCATCCGACCTTCTACGACATCCCGGAAGGGGTGAAGCACCTGTGACCGCCACCGCCCCGGTGACCGCCGCGCTCGCCCTCGGCGACGACGCCCTGGTGCTCTCCCACCGGCTGGGGGAGTGGGCCGGCCACGCCCCCGTCCTGGAGGAGGAGGTCGCCCTCGCCAACATCGCCCTGGACCTGCTCGGCCAGGCCCGGGTGCTGCTGTCACTGGCCGGCGACGAGGACGAACTCGCCTACCTGCGCGAGGAACGCTCCTTCCGCAACCTCCAGCTGGTGGAGCAGCCGGGCGGCGACTTCGCCCACACCATCGCCCGCCAGCTGTACTTCTCCACCTACCAGCACCTGCTCTACGCCGAACTGGCCACGGGCGACGGTCCCTTCGCGCCCCTGGCCGCAAAGGCGGTGAAGGAGGTCGCCTACCACCGCGACCACGCCGAGCAGTGGACCCTGCGCCTCGGCGACGGCACCGAGGAGAGCCACGGGCGGATGCACCGCGCCTGCGAGGCGCTGTGGAAGTTCACCGGGGAGATGTTCCAGCCGGTGGAGGGCCTCGACGTCGAGTGGACCCGCCTGGACGAGCGCTGGCGGGAGTCCGTCGAGGCCGTCCTCCGCCGTGCCACGCTGCCCGTCCCCGAGGGACCCCGCACCGGCGCCTGGTCCGCGGGCGCCGGCCGGCAGGGCCTGCACACCGAGCCGTTCGGCCGGATGCTCGCCGAGATGCAGCACCTGCACCGCAGCCACCCGGGGGCGACATGGTGACCGCCACCGCCCTGGAGGCGGAACTGCTGGAGCTGGCCGGTGCGGTGCCCGACCCCGAACTGCCCGTGCTCACCCTGCGGGAACTGGGCGTACTGCGCGCGGTGCACGTCCAGGGCACCGACACGGTCGACGTCGACCTGACCCCCACCTACACCGGCTGCCCCGCCATCGAGGCGATGTCCCTCGACATCGAGCGGGTCCTGCGCGCCCACGGCATGCGCGAGGTCACGGTCCGCACGGTCCTCGCACCCGCCTGGACCACCGACGACATCACCCCCGAAGGCCGCCGCAAACTCCGGGAGTTCGGCATAGCTCCCCCGCGCGTACGAGACGGCTCCGACCCGGTGCCGCTGTCCCTCGGCCCGACCCGAACGATCGCGACACACGCCGCGGCCGACCCGGACCCCGTCCGCTGCCCGCACTGCGGATCGGCCGACACGGAGCTGCTGAGCAGGTTCTCCTCCACGGCCTGCAAGGCGCTGCGCCGCTGCCTGGCCTGCCGTGAACCGTTCGACCACTTCAAGGAGTTGTGATGGCGCGCTTCCACCCGCTCCAGGTGGCCGCGGTCGACCGGATCACCGACGACGCCGTCGCCCTCACCCTCACCGTCCCGCCCGCCCTGCGCGCGGAGTTCCGGCACGCACCCGGCCAGCACCTGGCCCTGCGCCGCAGAGTCGACGGCACGGAGATCCGGCGAACCTACTCCATCTGCTCCCCCGCCCCCGACCCGGCCGGCCCGGGCCCGGACACGCTGCGCGTCGGTGTACGGCTCGTGGAGGGCGGCGCCTTCTCCGCCTACGCGCTGAAGGAGATCAACGCCGGCGACGAGCTGGACGTGATGACCCCGGCCGGCCGCTTCACCCTGGACCCGGCGCCGGGCCTGTACGCGGCGATCGTCGGCGGCAGCGGCATCACCCCGGTGCTGTCCATCGTCACCACCCTGCTGGCGCGCGAGCCGGAGGCCCGGTTCTGTCTGATACGCGGTGACCGTACGGCCGCCTCGACGATGTTCCTGGAGGAGGTCGCCGATCTGAAGGACCGCTACCCGGAGCGGTTCCAGCTGGTGACCGTGCTCTCCCGGGAGGAGCAGCAGGCGGGCCTGCCGTCCGGCCGGCTCGACCGGGAGCGGCTGACCGCACTGCTGCCCGTGCTGCTGCCGGTCGAGCGGGTCGCGGGGTGGTTCCTGTGCGGGCCGTACGGGCTCGTGCAGGGCGCGGAACAGGCACTGCACAAGCTGTCCGTGGACCGCTCCCGGATCCACCAGGAGATCTTCCACGTGGACGCGGGCTCGCCCCCGGCCGCTTCCGCCCAGTCCCCCGCGCACAGCACGGTCACCGCCCGGCTGGACGGGCGCGGCGGCAGCTGGCCGGTGCGCGACGGCGAGACGCTGCTGGAGACGGTCCTGCGCAACCGGCCCGACGCGCCCTACGCCTGCAAGGGCGGAGTGTGCGGCACCTGCCGAGCCTTCCTGGTCTCCGGCGAGGTCCGCATGGACCGCAACTTCGCCCTGGAGTCGGAGGAGACGGAAGCCGGGTATGTGCTGGCCTGCCAGTCGCATCCGCTGACGGAACAGGTGGAGCTGGACTTCGACCGCTGAGGGCTGCCCCGGCCGAATCGGGGGGTGGGGAGGGAGGGGGGAGGGGGAGGCCCCCACAAGGAGTCCCAACCCACCGAGAACCAACGCCCCTCCGCCCCTCCACCCCCCACCCCCATTCCCTTCTCCTAGAACCTGTTCTATCTTGACGCACCGTCAGATCACTCGATCCGCCGG
>NZ_MLYN01000091.1:0-5076 GCF_001866675.1 Streptomyces sp. MUSC 14 | reverse complement strand
AACACAGTGGACGCGAGCAACTGAGGACAAGCCCTCGGCCTATTAGTACCGGTCACCTCCACACCTCACGGTGCTTCCAGATCCGGCCTATCAACCCAGTCGTCTACTGGGAGCCTTACCCCATCAAGTGGGTGGGAGTCCTCATCTCGAAGCAGGCTTCCCGCTTAGATGCTTTCAGCGGTTATCCCTCCCGAACGTAGCCAACCAGCCATGCCCTTGGCAGAACAACTGGCACACCAGAGGTTCGTCCGTCCCGGTCCTCTCGTACTAGGGACAGCCCTTCTCAAGACTCCTACGCGCACAGCGGATAGGGACCGAACTGTCTCACGACGTTCTAAACCCAGCTCGCGTACCGCTTTAATGGGCGAACAGCCCAACCCTTGGGACCGACTCCAGCCCCAGGATGCGACGAGCCGACATCGAGGTGCCAAACCATCCCGTCGATATGGACTCTTGGGGAAGATCAGCCTGTTATCCCCGGGGTACCTTTTATCCGTTGAGCGACGGCGCTTCCACAAGCCACCGCCGGATCACTAGTCCCGACTTTCGTCCCTGCTCGACCCGTCGGTCTCACAGTCAAGCTCCCTTGTGCACTTACACTCAACACCTGATTGCCAACCAGGCTGAGGGAACCTTTGGGCGCCTCCGTTACCCTTTAGGAGGCAACCGCCCCAGTTAAACTACCCATCAGACACTGTCCCTGATCCGGATCACGGACCCAGGTTAGACATCCAGCACGACCAGACTGGTATTTCAACGACGACTCCACGAACACTGGCGTGCCCGCTTCAAAGTCTCCCAGCTATCCTACACAAGCCGAACCGAACACCAATATCAAACTGTAGTAAAGGTCCCGGGGTCTTTCCGTCCTGCTGCGCGAAACGAGCATCTTTACTCGTAGTGCAATTTCACCGGGCCTATGGTTGAGACAGTCGAGAAGTCGTTACGCCATTCGTGCAGGTCGGAACTTACCCGACAAGGAATTTCGCTACCTTAGGATGGTTATAGTTACCACCGCCGTTTACTGGCGCTTAAGTTCTCAGCTTCGCCCCACCGAAATGGAGCTAACCGGTCCCCTTAACGTTCCAGCACCGGGCAGGCGTCAGTCCGTATACATCGCCTTACGGCTTCGCACGGACCTGTGTTTTTAGTAAACAGTCGCTTCTCGCTGGTCTCTGCGGCCACCCCCAGCTCTGGCAGCAAGTGCCGTCACCAGGTGTGGCCCCCCTTCTCCCGAAGTTACGGGGGCATTTTGCCGAGTTCCTTAACCATAGTTCACCCGAACGCCTCGGTATTCTCTACCTGACCACCTGAGTCGGTTTAGGGTACGGGCCGCCATGAAACTCGCTAGAGGCTTTTCTCGACAGCATAGGATCATCCACTTCACCACAATCGGCTCGGCATCAGGTCTCAGACACATGATGTGCGGATTTACCTACACACCGTCCTACACCCTTACCCCGGGACAACCACCGCCCGGGATGGACTACCTTCCTGCGTCACCCCATCACTCACCTACTAACCGCTTGGTCCGGCGGCTCCACCACTTTCCATTCCCCGAAGGGTCCGGAACGGCTTCACGGCCTTAGCATCACGATGCTCGATGTTTGACGCTTCACAGCGGGTACCGGAATATCAACCGGTTATCCATCGACTACGCCTGTCGGCCTCGCCTTAGGTCCCGACTTACCCTGGGCAGATCAGCTTGACCCAGGAACCCTTAGTCAATCGGCGCAAACGTTTCTCACGTTTGTATCGCTACTCATGCCTGCATTCTCACTCGTCAACCGTCCACGACTACCTTCCAGTGCCGCTTCACCCGGCAGACGACGCTCCCCTACCCATCCACACAGGCGTTGGCCCTATTGTGTGAATGACACGACTTCGGCGGTACGCTTGAGCCCCGCTACATTGTCGGCGCGGAATCACTAGACCAGTGAGCTATTACGCACTCTTTCAAGGGTGGCTGCTTCTAAGCCAACCTCCTGGTTGTCTGTGCGACTCCACATCCTTTCCCACTTAGCGTACGCTTAGGGGCCTTAGTCGATGCTCTGGGCTGTTTCCCTCTCGACCATGGAGCTTATCCCCCACAGTCTCACTGCCGCGCTCTCACTTACCGGCATTCGGAGTTTGGCTAAGGTCAGTAACCCGGTAGGGCCCATCGCCTATCCAGTGCTCTACCTCCGGCAAGAAACACACGACGCTGCACCTAAATGCATTTCGGGGAGAACCAGCTATCACGGAGTTTGATTGGCCTTTCACCCCTAACCACAGGTCATCCCCCAGGTTTTCAACCCTGGTGGGTTCGGTCCTCCACGAAGTCTTACCTCCGCTTCAACCTGCCCATGGCTAGATCACTCCGCTTCGGGTCTTGAGCGTGCTACTGAAACGCCCTGTTCGGACTCGCTTTCGCTACGGCTTCCCCACCCGGGTTAACCTCGCAACACACCGCAAACTCGCAGGCTCATTCTTCAAAAGGCACGCAGTCACGAGAACGTGCAAGCACATTCCGACGCTCCCACGGCTTGTAGGCACACGGTTTCAGGTACTATTTCACTCCCCTCCCGGGGTACTTTTCACCATTCCCTCACGGTACTATCCGCTATCGGTCACCAGGGAATATTTAGGCTTAGCGGGTGGTCCCGCCAGATTCACACGGGATTTCTCGGGCCCCGTGCTACTTGGGTGTCTCTCAAACGAGCCGCTGACGTTTCGACTACGGGGGTCTTACCCTCTACGCCGGACCTTTCGCATGTCCTTCGCCTACATCAACGGTTTCTGACTCGTCTCACGGCCGGCAGACCGTGAAAGAGAGATCCCACAACCCCCACGACGCAACCCCTGCCGGGTCTCACACGCCATAGGTTTGGCCTCATCCGGTTTCGCTCGCCACTACTCCCGGAATCACGGTTGTTTTCTCTTCCTGAGGGTACTGAGATGTTTCACTTCCCCTCGTTCCCTCCACACTGCCTATGTGTTCAGCAGCGGGTGACAGCCCATGACGACTGCCGGGTTTCCCCATTCGGAAACCCCCGGATCAAAGCCTGGTTGACGACTCCCCGGGGACTATCGCGGCCTCCCACGTCCTTCATCGGTTCCTGGTGCCAAGGCATCCACCGTGCGCCCTTAAAAACTTGGCCACAGATGCTCGCGTCCACTGTGCAGTTCTCAAACAACGACCAGCCACCCATCACCCCGAACCCATAAGGTCCGAGTGCACTGGGGCCGGCGACTGAAGGAAGATCATTCCCTCAGACACCCAACAGCGTGCCCGGCCGACTCCCGCCCGAAGATCATGCGTTCCACACTCTGACGAGCAGTACTGGCAGCCTCCGACCCGGAAACCCGGCCGAATAATCAACGTTCCACCCATGAGCAACCAGCACCGGACACTCGCCGGTGTACTGGCCTCTGGACCGCTGCGCGGTCTAGAAGTGCTCCTTAGAAAGGAGGTGATCCAGCCGCACCTTCCGGTACGGCTACCTTGTTACGACTTCGTCCCAATCGCTAGTCCCACCTTCGACGACTCCCTCCCACAAGGGGTTGGGCCACCGGCTTCGGGTGTTACCAACTTTCGTGACGTGACGGGCGGTGTGTACAAGGCCCGGGAACGTATTCACCGCAGCAATGCTGATCTGCGATTACTAGCAACTCCGACTTCATGGGGTCGAGTTGCAGACCCCAATCCGAACTGAGACCGGCTTTTTGAGATTCGCTCCACCTCACGGTATCGCAGCTCATTGTACCGGCCATTGTAGCACGTGTGCAGCCCAAGACATAAGGGGCATGATGACTTGACGTCGTCCCCACCTTCCTCCGAGTTGACCCCGGCGGTCTCCTGTGAGTCCCCATCACCCCGAAGGGCATGCTGGCAACACAGGACAAGGGTTGCGCTCGTTGCGGGACTTAACCCAACATCTCACGACACGAGCTGACGACAGCCATGCACCACCTGTACACCGACCACAAGGGGGCGCCTGTCTCCAGACGTTTCCGGTGTATGTCAAGCCTTGGTAAGGTTCTTCGCGTTGCGTCGAATTAAGCCACATGCTCCGCTGCTTGTGCGGGCCCCCGTCAATTCCTTTGAGTTTTAGCCTTGCGGCCGTACTCCCCAGGCGGGGAACTTAATGCGTTAGCTGCGGCACCGACGACGTGGAATGTCGCCAACACCTAGTTCCCACCGTTTACGGCGTGGACTACCAGGGTATCTAATCCTGTTCGCTCCCCACGCTTTCGCTCCTCAGCGTCAGTAATGGCCCAGAGATCCGCCTTCGCCACCGGTGTTCCTCCTGATATCTGCGCATTTCACCGCTACACCAGGAATTCCGATCTCCCCTACCACACTCTAGCTAGCCCGTATCGAATGCAGACCCGGGGTTAAGCCCCGGGCTTTCACACCCGACGTGACAAGCCGCCTACGAGCTCTTTACGCCCAATAATTCCGGACAACGCTTGCGCCCTACGTATTACCGCGGCTGCTGGCACGTAGTTAGCCGGCGCTTCTTCTGCAGGTACCGTCACTCTCGCTTCTTCCCTGCTGAAAGAGGTTTACAACCCGAAGGCCGTCATCCCTCACGCGGCGTCGCTGCATCAGGCTTTCGCCCATTGTGCAATATTCCCCACTGCTGCCTCCCGTAGGAGTCTGGGCCGTGTCTCAGTCCCAGTGTGGCCGGTCGCCCTCTCAGGCCGGCTACCCGTCGTCGCCTTGGTGAGCCATTACCTCACCAACAAGCTGATAGGCCGCGGGCTCATCCTTCACCGCCGGAGCTTTCGACCCCCGCAGATGCCTGCAGGAGTGATATCCGGTATTAGACCCCGTTTCCAGGGCTTGTCCCAGAGTGAAGGGCAGATTGCCCACGTGTTACTCACCCGTTCGCCACTAATCCACCCCGAAGGGCTTCATCGTTCGACTTGCATGTGTTAAGCACGCCGCCAGCGTTCGTCCTGAGCCAGGATCAAACTCTCCGTGAATGTTTTCCCGTAATCGGGACGACACATCACGAGAGCGGAACCGGGAGGAGGAATAGTCCTTCCGGTTCACAGCGTCCTCGCTGTGTTTTTCAAAGGAACCTCGCC
>NZ_MLYN01000090.1:0-105484 GCF_001866675.1 Streptomyces sp. MUSC 14 | reverse complement strand
CCGTGACTACACCACCCCGCGGGACATGACCGTGTAGTGCATCCGCTTCAACTCCGCTACCTCCTTGCGGAGTTGCTTGAGCTCGTCCTGCGCGGCGGTGGTCAGCCGGTCGTCGCGCTCGCCGTGGCTGGCTTCGCCCTGGCGGACCCAGCCGCGCAGGGCCTCCCTGTGCATACTCAGGTCCTTCACGACGTGGGCGATCGGCCGGCCGGTGGTGCGGACCTCGCGGATCGCCAGCTCGCGAAGCTCGTCGGCGTTACGGAGTGCTGCGATGGTGCCGGCGGTTCTCCTTCGTCAGGACCGTAACCCCTGACAACAGGGACTCCACGCATCTCGGTACAGCTCACACCTGTAGTCGCAGTCCCCGCACTGGGGCCCCCACCGTGCTCGGGCGGCGGATCGGTGCTGGCGCTGACGCAACGAACTCCGCCAAAGCTCGTTGATCACAACATGAAGAAAATCATCGTACGGCGGCAGTCGTGCGTATTGGTCATGGTTTCGGTCCTGGTGCTGGGGGTTGCGGGCGCAGGAAGCGCCCAGGCGGGCCCGGCGAGGCATGGTTGCCCAGTGGGGGAGGTTTTCGCCACGAACAACACCGCGATCATCACGGAGCCGGCAGACCCCCGGCTCAGGACCCGGCTGACGCGCTTCGATCACGAGGTGCGCGGGATCATCCATGCCCAGGGCGCGAGGCCCGGCGCCTCGACACTGCTCGACGGAGTCTTCTGGTCCGGCGACCTCAAGCAGGCCACCTATGAGCGCTCGCGCGAGTTCGACGTCAACAGGGTCGGCCGGGACGGGCTGCACCACATCGCAGGCGTCATCGCCAAGCAGTACCACCAGGAGTCTGTACTGACCTTCCGCTGCCTGCCACGCACCGCGCCGGAAACCGACGCGGTCGAGATCCAGGCGCCCGGCGTCAGCGCCGCTCGTCTGCGCAATTCACTGCTCGCGAACCCCGAGGCCCGCGACGAGCTCGGAGGCGGCTCGGTCACCCTCGACGGGCGGCTCGTCCTCATCGCCCCACTCGCGGACCTGCCCCTGGCCAGGAAGTTCACGGAGTCCCTCGGTGTCGACTGGAACACGGCCGAGGTGCGCTACGGCGACGAAGAGTTCGTGAGTTGAGCCTGCGGGAGGCTCCGCCCACGTCACTGCTGAGGTAGTCGGAGATGAGTCCCGCTGATCCGGTCTCCCGCGGCGGCCACCGCGATCGGCGCGGTGCTGGCAGTGGACGGTCTGATCCACCTGTACTGGGCGACCGGGCGGACCTGGCCGGTGCACAGCACCGGCCGGCTCTCGCAGCGCGCTCACCGGGCTTGACCACCCGGACGGACAGCACCGTGCTGTTGTCCGGGTCGGCCTGCTCGATCAGCGCGCGCAGCTCCGGGTGCCAACTTCTCATACTGGACCGGACGGCGTCCTGCGCCGTCAGGTCCTCCAGCGAGCCGTTCGGCGGCAGGATCATGGCCCAGCGAGCGTAGCCGCCGATGTCGGGCAGTGTGACTTCGGGCGCCGGTTGCTCGGCGGCCTGCTGCGGCGGGGTACGGAAGCGCATCGCGCCGCGCAGCAGGCTGACGCCGTCGCCCGCGATCTTCGAGCCGTATGCCTTGGACAGGCTGGCGAACTCGTCGGTCAGCGGGGTGCGGCCGATGACGAACCGGACGCCGGTGTCGATCGGGGCGGTCTGCGGCGACAACACCCTGCGGACCGCGGAGGTGACGCCGTCCGCCCCGACGAGCAGGTCGGCGGTGGCCGGGCCGCGACGGGCGAACTGGGCCTGGACATTGCCGTCGGCCAGCACGTCGTAGCCGGTCAGCGTGGCGTCGGTGTGCACTGCGAGGCCAGCTGGCAACAGGTGTCGCAGCACCTGCCGGTCGACCACGATGCCGGTCCGGCCCGCGCCGAGGTTGCCGATCTCGTTCAGCCGCGGGTCCAGGATCAGCTGCTCGGCGGAGGCGCCCATGACGATGTCGTCCAGCAGCGGGTGCCAGCGCGTCGGTAGGCAGTCGCGCACCGCCCGGAAACCGATCAGGTTCAGCACGAGCCGGTAGCCCTGGAACCGTGTGACGACCCCCGGGTCGCGCTCGGACACGTCGGCCGACCCCGGCACCACGCAGACCCTGCGCGAGAGCCAGACCTCCCAGACAGGCTCCGACAACGGGGACTCGCAGCGCACACCTCCGGGACATCGATACGAACGTAGTTCGGTCAGGAGGTTCCCGAAGAAGGACGGGTCGGCCAGGGTCCGGTAGGCGACGTCCGGTGCCCGCGATCAGGTCGCCCATGGCGAGGGGGCTACCCGTCAGCCCTGCGACACCCAGCCCTCGATCTCCTCGGCGACCAGCCGTACGTCCAGTCCGTCTCGGGCGATCCGCTCGGCGAGGTCTCCGGCGTCCTTGTAGTCGACGGTCACCACGGCTCCGGACACGGTCAGGTAGGACGCGGCGCAGACGGCGCCGAACAGCCCGTTGGCGTGCTCCAGCGCCGGGACACGGATGAGCTGGTGCATGAGTGCGGCCGCCCGGTGATGAGGCTTTGGGTACACGTACCGGTCCATCACCTTGTCGGTGTGGCGGGCCACCGCGGCCTGGAGACTGCCGAAGTCGATCACGTCCGGGTCGCCGGGCAGGTTGCGGTGGGAGATGTCCAGCAGCCATGCCCGGTCGATGGCGAGGATCAGGCAGCCCGCCCGTTTGCCTCAGCTGTACGCGCTCCGGGCCCGGCTGCCGGCCGACTGCGTTCCGCGCGTCCAGAACGTCCTCGAGACGCTTCTCGGACGGGTGAATTCGGGGACCCGGCCGCTCCCGGACTCCGGTAGGACCGTTGAGCCGGGCGGATAGCCGGATGATCACTCTTCGGTGATTCCCCGCACCTTGCTGTCGCATGCTTGAGGAGACGCCCCCTTGACCACCGCTGATCTTCCTGGTCCTGATTCGCTGCTGCGCCGCACTCTGGGAGAGTGGCGGATCGGGCTAGTGGCGTGGCGGCTGCTGGTACTGCAGGCCGCGGATCCGGCGGTCGCCGCCGGCATGGCCGACTACTCCACCTACCGCGCGCACCCATGGCGGCGTATCGAGCACACCATGGACAGCGGGAAACGGCTGTTCTTCTCCGACCGTGACGGGCTACGCCGTGAGGTCGCCCGTCTAGAGCGCACGCACCGCCGTCTGGCCGGGACTGACGGGCAGGGCAGACCGTTCACGGCGTCGGACCCGGCGGTGCGGGTGTGGGTGCTGGTCACCTTGTACGAGTGCATGACGGCGATGCGGGAACTCTCCGGGTGTCCGCTGGTGCCGTCTGAACTGGATCAGATGTACGGAGAATTCCGTGCGGTGTGCGCCGAGTTCGAGCTCCCCGACGACCTGTTTCCGGCCACGGCCGCGGACGTGCCCGCCTATATGGACCGCGCGATCCGTGAGCGCCTCGAGTACAGCGAACCCGTGCGCTACCTGCTCTTCGACATGCTCCGCGAAGCACCCGCGCCTCGCCGCCTCGGCCGCCTGAGGCCGGCCTGGCCGCTCGTGCGCACGGTCAGCGCCCACCTGATCAGTGCGTTGACCCTTGCGGACCTGCCGGAAGCCTTCCGCGAGCGCTTCGAGTTGCGCCGCACCCGTCGCGCGGCCCTGTTGTCCTTCATCCTGCACCGTGGGATGCGCGTGCTGATGAACACCCTGCCCGAGCACCGCCGGTACCGCACCCCGCCGGCAGGCAAGTCCTTGAGTCCGCAGCCTGCCCGCGCCGCCACTGACCGTCCTTCCCGTGCAGAGACAAGCCCTGTCCGGCTGCCCTCACCACGCCGCCGCAAGGGCGCCGATTCTCGCCCGGTGCGTCTGCGGACCTTCTTCCGTCAGGTCCTCGACCAGACCGGTGACGGCTGCATCACCGCGGCCGATCTGCAGGCCATGGCGCACAACGTGTGCTGGCCCCTCGAACTCGCCCCTGAAAGCGAAGCCCGCGTCTACGCCGCCTTCGAGACCTGGTGGCAGCACCTGCGAGCCGGCATGGATGCCGACGACGACGGACAGGTGACCTGCGAGGAGTTCGTCACCGCGATGCTCACCGGGATCGATGCCGGGCCGGCCTACCTCGACGAGGGGCTGCACGTCGCCGTACGGGCGGTCTTCCAGGCTGCGGACACCGACGGCAGCGGACATCTGTGCGCTGATGAGTACCGCACGATCTTCGGCGGCTCCCGGGTCCACCCCGCCGAACTCAACCACGGCTTCCTCCAGCTCGACCACGATGGGGACGGCCGCATCACCGAGGACGAATTCGTCCAGGCCTTCGCCGACTACTTCACTGCCCGCACCGACAACACCGCCGGCAGCCAACTCCTCGGACGGCCATAGCCACCGGTGCGGGCCAAAGCTAAGCGCTATCGCGACACCGACCGAGACTGGACCGACCCGGCCACCTCCGAAAGGAGCCGGACTCGCAGCCCGCGGACGGCTGGATCTGGCACCAGCCCACCGACTCGTGAAAGGCCGCGCCTGGGGCGGCAACCTGGAGCTCCTGTCGTGGCTGTTGATGGCCGACCGCGAGATCGAACGAGACCCCGCCGCAGACGAGGGTCGCGTGCTGTTCCTGGCGACGTCAGAGGAGATGCCGAGCGGGGAGGACGTTCTTGTCGTAGGTGACGGCGGAGGAGCGAGGCGTCCCGTTGGGGTCGGCCCAGAGGAGCGCGTAGTTCGTCATGGTGGTCGTCATGGGCCCATCATCGCTGGTGGGTCTGACAGCTGCTGCAGAGTGCCATCTGCCGGGACAGAGCCGGGTCTGCTGCCAGGCCCTTGCGCGCCAGTGGTTCCCCGTCGTGGAGGTGGGGCCGCTTGAGTGAGAGTCCCCCCGGGGACAACGGGCGTCCCGCCGGGAGGCAGCGGGGTGCTCGCACGCTGCCCAGCCGGGTCAGGAGTTGAACGTGACGCAGTACAGCACGCAGTCGCTGGTGGGCCGGCCGGCGCGCTCAAAGGGGCTGAGGGGCACGGAGCCCGACCACCAGCCGGTCTTGGTGTCGTGCCAGCTCAAGGTGAGGTGGTATGTGCCAGCGTCGACGCCGTCGTACCAGTCGTTGACGAGGAGGTAACTGCCGGTGCGCGTCCCGCCTTGCACGCCGTTCCAGGAGAAGCACTGGAGTTGCGGGCCGCGACTCATGCCCATGGCCCCATTAGCGCAGGACCCAGGCGCGTAGACCTGGGCAGATGCTGACGTTGCTGTGGCAAGGCTGATGCCGGCTATGCCGGTTACGAGCGCTGCCAAGGGCGTCTTTCGCCTCATGCGCATGAAGTCCGCCCTGTCCTCTGTGTTTTGAGAGCATGACGGGAGATCCCTCCGCCCCAGTCGGCCGCGAGCCCAGGACTGGCAACGCATCGTGCGGAGCGTGCAGTTGCGCAGTGAAGCGGGGGTTCCGGTGCCGGCTGCACAGTGAGGCAATCGCTCACGCACTTTTGGAGCGGTCGGATGCCGCGCACCGGACCAGCTACGCGGCGCACCGCCTTCCGCCCCGCCCTCCACGGTTGAGGCGGGGCGGTCGTGCGTTCAGCATCTCGAGCTTGCGGCACCCGGACGTGAAGCCCGGCGCGCCCCTCGGTCCGCGTGAGAGGCGCGCCTGTCTTTAAAGGGCGCTGTTGTTGCAGCCCATGGTCGAGCCGATGCTGCTCTGCTGTGCGCCCGGGTTGCCCTCGCCGTTGAGGCCGTTGCCCAACAATCCGTTGAGGATTCCGACCTCGCCGAGGACGTCGAGGTTCAGGTCGTGCGACCTGCATGTGGAGCTCTGCTGGATGTTGAGGTGGTCGCCGTGGCCGCCCTCGCCGCCGGCGTGGGCGGTGCCAGCGGTCATGACTCCGACGCTCCCGAGGGTAGCGACCAGGACGGCAGCCTTGCGAAGCTTGTGCATGTGGTCTCCGTGAAAGTGAATGGGTGCGATCTCTGGTAGATCGACTTCTCTCGCGTACGAGACATTAATGTGAAATGTCGCAAATCGGACAATGGCGCGCCGGTTGTGGGCTGTGGTGGCTGCACGCGTGCAGGGCGCCAGTGCCGCTCATGGGCTGAGTGCAGGGTCTCGCCGCTCGTGACATGTAGAACGTGCGTGAGCTGGGCGTTCTTGGCTGTCTCACGGCCTTGTCGCCCGTGATCAGTCTCAAATCCGTGGTATTTCCTCGCGAGGGTGAGGTCGAGATCAGGCGGCTTGTCCGAGTCGGCCGAGTACTCCAGGCTGAGCCCCGAGCACGAGGGCTACCGGCGAGCTCGGATCGCGCACCGATGAGTTTCCCGAGCCGCGCTGGTCCATACACCGGACACCCACGGACGGAAGGCTGTGCCATGCGGAAACTGATCTACGGCATGAACCTGACTCTGGACGGCTACATCGCCGCGGCCGGCGACGACATCGGCTGGAGCGGACCGCCGAGCGACGAGCTGTTCCGGTGGTGGCTCGAGCACGAGCAGGCGAGTGGCCTGTCGCTGTATGGGCGCAAGCTGTGGGAGACGATGAGCTCCTACTGGCCGACCGGCGACCAGCAGCCGGGCGCCACCCCGGCGGAGATCGAGTTCGCGCGGAACTGGCGGGAGACGCCGAAGGTGGTGTTCTCCTCGACGATCGACAAGGTCGACTGGAACAGCCGCCTGGTCGCCGGCGACGCGATCGCCGAGATCACCCGGCTCAAGGCCGAGGGCGGCGGCCCAATGAACATCGGCGGCGCAACGCTCGCCGGGGCGGCCATGCGCGCCGGGCTGATCGACGAGTACGTGATCGCCGCACATCCGGTCCTGGTGGGCGGCGGCACGTCGTTCTTCACCACGCTGGACAGCTGGGTGAACCTGAACCTGGTGGAGACGCGGACGTTTCCCGGCGGCGTGGTCCTGACCAGGTACGAGACGAGGCGCTGAGCAGCTGGTCTCAGGGGTGCTGCAGAAGTGCTGCTGACATGCAGTCAGTCCTGAGACTGTGAAGCGAAATCTGAGGCCTACAAGAATTGCGGGATCTGAGCGTTAGCAGTATTTGCCGAGGGCTGTGACCTGGTGTCCTTTGGGCTGTCTCATCGTGGCCGGTTACGCGACTGTCTCTCGTAGGTGGCCCAATCCTCTCTGCCGGCGATCCTGGGGGCTGGTGACCGGAGCCCTCGTCGCCAGGGTCCGGGCTGGCGTACATGGCGAGCGTGGATGACGGGAATCTCGGTGTTTATGAGGACTCTGTACCAGGTCGATGAGTTCACCACCGTTCCGTTCACGGGCAACGCGGGGGGAGTCGTGCTCGACGCGGACGGCATCCGATACGGAGATGCTGGCTGTCGTGCGTGAGCTCAACAACTCCGAGACGGTTTTCGTGCTGCCGCAGGACGGTCCTGACCACGATGTGCGGGTTCGCTTCTTCACTCCGGTGGCGGAGGTGCCGACGTGCGGGCATGCCACGGTCGGGGCCCCTGGCGCCCGTGCTGTCGAGTACGGTCTGCCGTCGGGTTCGCTGGTGCAGAAGACAGGCACCGGACTGCTGCAGCGCGTGGACATCGAGCGTGGGGAGCGGGTGCGGATAGGCCTGCGACAGGGGCGGGCCGAGTTCGGCGCGGACCTCGAACGTGCCCAAGTCGTCCTGCTGCTCATGGCGTTGGGTGCGACACGGGTCGCTCTGGTGGAGGACGGGCCTGTGCTGGTCGTCTCGACCGGTCATCCCAAGGTCCTCGTTGAGTTGAGCGGAAGCGATGTGGTGGACGGGCTGAACCCTGATCCGGCGGCTCTCACGCACTCAGTCATGAGGTGGGCAGCAACGGCTTCTTCGTCTTCACCCGCGCCACGGGTGAGGGCCAACTCCTCACCTGGGTAAGGATGTTCGCCCCGGCCATCGGCATTGCCGAGGATGCCGTCACGGGTAACGGGCATGGCCCGCCGGGCGCGTGCCTGGTGCGGTACGGCCTGGCCGGCGCCGTGCAGGGGCGTCTGACGTTCACAGGGCGGCAAGGGGAGGCGATGGGGCGGCCCGGGAATGTCAGGGTCGCTGTCGGGGCAGCAGCGGACCGCTCCCTCCACGTCTCGATCCTGGGTGATGCGGTCACCGCGTTCCGGGCGCAGTTGGGTTCCTGAGAGGTCAGGCCGGATCGGAGGCGTATCCGGTGAGCAGGGCCGTCAGGATGCCGGTCACGCTGGGCTCGACCTCGACGACGGAGTGGGCGAGCTCGGGGTCGGTCTCGTAGAGGGCGCGTAGGTGAGTGCCAGGGGCGGCCATCTGCCACAGGGCCCCGGCCATCGAGGTGGCGGTCGCCACGACGCTGCGGGCCTGATCGGCGTCGAGCGGGGTGACTGCGTCGAGGGTGTCGCCGATCGCGGCGACCTCGGCGATGGCGCAGAGCTTGAAGTCCCGGACCGTGTCCAGGGAGACGTTGCGTTCCAGGTTCATCAGGGTGTGCGCGAGCAGGTCGCAGAAGAGCGGGCGGGTCACCAGGGACTGTGCCAGGATGCCGGCGATCGTGCGGGCCGTCGTCCCCCACTCCGGTTGTGCAGTGGTGGGGCAGGTTGTCAGGGCGCCGATGCGGTCGCGGACCTCGGCCGCCCAGTCCTGCCACGCGCTCGCGGCCAGGCGTAGGAAGATGTCCTCCCGCGTCTCGAAATAGCGCAGCATCGCGGACTTGTGCATGCCGACCTCGGTGGCGATGTCCGTGAGGGTCACCGTGCGCACGCTGTGCTCGGTCGCCAGGCGGGCGGCCGCGTCGAGGATCGCTGTCTCGCGGAGTCGAGTACTCCTCCGCCGAACACGCCGTCCGCGGCCTGACCCGCACCGCCGCCAAGGAGTACGCGGCCCAGGGCGTACGCATCAACGAACTCCAGCCGGGTGTCATCGACACCGAGATGCCCCGGGCCAACCCGGACGGCATCCAGGAGGTCACCGACATCGGCATCCCCATGCGCCGCATCGGACGCGGCGAGGGGATCGCCACCGCCGTCGCCCTCCTGCTCTCCGACGACGCCTCCTACGTCACTGGCGCCCACCTCGCCGTCGACGGCGGCTTCCTCGCCTGACCAATACGACGGTCCGTTTCGAAGCCACCGTCCTGAGACGTCACCGACCCGCCGATGAACGAAACCGCGTGGCCGGCGCTCGGCCTGATGTGCACACCCGCCAGGTGCCGATGCCGCCTGCCACGGTCCTCGCGTGAGGCTGAGATCACGTGGGCGCGGGGCGAGCTCACGCGTTGAGCGCCTTCGCAGGGAGGCCGAGCGCCTGGGTGACGGCCACTTCGGTGGGCTCACTGGCCCTTACGGGTGACCGCCCTGTGGCCATCCCTGGGCGTTGAAGACGGCGATGGGGTCCAGGTAGTCGCGCCAGTGGGTCACCTTGCGGTCCTTGATGGTCACGACGGAGACGAAGTGGTTGTCGTAGGGTCGCCCTGTCGGGACCGACGTGCCGTGGACTTCGTACTCCAGGACGACCACCGAGGTCTCGGGGTCCCGGTGCACGCGGAGGTTGTCCGCACCGTGCAGCCTGACATAGTCGCCATAGTCCCTGTACAGGTCGATGATCCCCTGGCGTCCCTCGACCCGCCGGGGGTAGCCCGGCACGGTGATCACGTACTCGAAGACCACGTCCTCGGCCAGCAGGTCGTAGTAGTCCTCCCCGTCGACCAGGCCGTCCAGCCCCTCCTTGATGATGCGGAAGAACGGGCTGTTCGCCCCGACCAGGGGAGTGTCGTCGCTGACGGTCTTGCTCACTTCGCCTCCGAGGTCCAGGCGTGGGCGTCGCGCTCGGCGAAATCGCGGAAGGTGGTGGCCGGCCTGCCGGTGACCTTCTCGATATCACCGGTGGGCGTGGAGCCGCTACCGGTGATGATGGCGCCGGTGAGCCAGCGCATCATCACCGCGTAGTCGGCGGGGACGCCCGCGGCGAGCGCGCCGTCGATCCACGTCTCCTGATCGATGTCGCGGTAGGCGACGCGGCGGCCGCTCACGGCGGCGATGGTGTCGGCGACGGCACCGAAGGTGAGGGCCTGCGGACCGGTGAGCGAGTACGTGGCACCGGCGTGGGATTCGGGTTCCAGCAACGTCTCGGCCGCGACCGCCGCGATATCGGCTGCGTCGACGAAGGCTTCCGTGTTCCCGGCACTCGGGACGGTGATCATTCCATCGATGACCGGGAGATGGTCGTCGGCGAAGTTCTGCATCACCCACGAGGGGCGCAGGACCGAGTGCGTGACGCGGTGCCGGGAAGCCAGATCGGCCTCGACGGCCGCGATGCCGGTCTCCGGCGGGGCCTGGTCGGCGTTGTAGACGCTCAGGTAGGTGACGTGGCGCACGCCGGCCGCCTCGGCGAGGTCCAGAAACGCGCCGACCTGGTCGGTGTAGCGGACGCGCATCGTGGGCGTGACCAGATAGAGACGGTCGGCGCCCGCCAATGCGACCGCGTGGGTGGCCGGGTCGTCCCAGTCGAACCGGACGTCCGCTCCGCTACGCGCCGCGGTACGGGTGATGATTCCTCGCCGGGCGAGCAGGTCGGCCAGCAGCGAACCGGTCCGGCCGGTGCCGCCAAGGATGAGTGCGGTGGGGGCTTTGTTGTTCACAACTCCATGTTTGAGGTCCAGAGCGAGATATTCAATGCGTGATTCACTCGTCTTTTTACGCGAAACTCTCGCACCTTGACCCTGGGTGCTCGTGCTGGTCAAGCTGATGCCATGGACCTGCTGACCGACTACCTGGTGCGGGCGCGCGCCGCCGGTGCGGTGTTCGCGCGGACGGTCGCCGAACCGCCGTGGGGACTGCGGCTGGGTGGTTCGATACAGTTGTCGGTGCACACGGTTGTCCGCGGCCGGGGCTACCTCTGGCTGGAGACCCCTGGCAGCACGGTGGAGCTCATACCGGGAACTGTCACGCTGGTCCGTGGCGGTCCGGACCACTACATCGGGCACGAGCCGGGCGCCGAATGCCTGGAGCCGGAGGAGTTCCGGGCACGGCACGCCCTGATGGGCCCCGGGGACAACCCGCAGGCCACCGTGTTCCTGTGCGGCGCCTACCGGTTCTCCGGCGATGTCGGCAGCGGACTGCTCGACGCACTGCCCCAGGTCATGACCCTCGCGGCGGCCGACGACGACCCCCTGCGCGACGTGATCACTTTGCTCTCCCGCGAACTGGTCCGCAACGAACTCGCCCAGCAGATCGTCCTGGACCGCCTCCTGGACCTGCTCCTCGTCCTGGCCATCCGCAGCCACTTCCGCCGCAGCACGACCGCACCGCCCTGGTACCGCGCATCCTCGGACCCCCGCCTCGGCGCCGCGCTGCAAGCCATGCACGAGAACGCGGCCCACCCGTGGACGGTCCCCGAACTCGCCGCGATCAGCGGCCTGTCCCGAGCCGCCTTCGCCCGGACGTTCCGGGAGGTACTTGGTCAGGCCCCCATGCAGTATCTGACCGAATGGCGCATGACCCTCGCCCGCGACCACCTGCGTGCCGACGATCTCAGCCTGGCCCAGATCGCCGACACCGTCGGCTACGGCTCGCCCTTCGCATTCGCTGCAGCCTTCCGCCGACACCACGGAGAACCGCCCGGGACCTGGCGGCAGAGGGAACGAACGACCGCGAACGCACGACTGCTGACCACACACCCTGGCTCGTGAGCGGTGTCCGGCCCAGCTCGCCGGGCAGCAGGCGCCCGGCGTCCGGCCGCAGCCGCATGGGGGGCGCGGACTTTCGACAGCGGCACCGCGCTACGGCGACCGCTCCGCAGACCTCCGCCAGACGTCGTGGATCCGCCCGCCGAAGCCGGCTGTGCCCGGCGTCGCCGCAGTCCCTCGCCGACGATGCCGCTGGGCATGGGGTCTCGCCGTCAGGAGGGCGGCGGGAGCGCAGTGGTGGTGGCGAGTGTCTCGGCGGGCAGGACGGCTGCCACGCGGCTGACGGACGGCTCCGGCGGGTGGGGAAGGCGGGCCAGCAGCAGGCGCCGCTGTTCCTGGGGGCTGCCACGGACGGGCAGGATGCGCACCCCGGGCGGCGCGACGGGTGCGAGAGTGGCCGGCACGGTGGTCAGTCCGCAGCCGGCGGCGACGAGGTGGAGCTCGGCCGGCCAGTCGCGGGCGGTGAGGACGATCTCGGGCCGCTCGTCCAGGCCCGGCCATACGCCCATCAGCCGGTCCTCCCCAGCCTGGATGGAGAGGAGTCACGAGTCACGCAGGTCCGGCGTCGGCACGCCCCGTTCCCGAGGTCATCTCGGACCCTCATGAACAGTGAACCGGCCGCCATGAACAGTGAACCGGCCGCCATGAACAGTGAACCGGCCGCCGGGCCCCACCGGCTGGCGTGGCGTCAGAGCGTGAGCCGCACCCGCTGGCTCACGACAAACGGATTCTTGAGCGGGCTCCGCCCCGGCCCGCACCGTACGGCGTGCCCCCGGTCACCGTCGGCGTGCCGTCACGAACTCCGGCAGCCGAACGCCCCGGTCCGACCACAGCTCCGCCACCGGCGTGTACATGGGGACGCTCGGGTGTACGAGCGCGGTGAGGTCCGTGTGACTGTCGGCGGCTGCGATGCGGTGGCCCCCTCATTCGGCGCCGGGCGGGGAAGCCTGTGCGGTCACCCGGCTGGCGGGGTGGCGTGCACGCCATACAAGGAATACGGATGTGGCTGCCAGACACCACACGGCGAGCACCACGTAGGGTTCGACGTGCTGGTTGTGCGGGAAGTAGACGGCGTTGCGCTGGGCATTCACCGACGCGCCCGGAGGCAGGAACCGTCCCAGAAAGCCCAGGACCGGCGGAAGCAGCGGCCAGGCGACTGCGCCCCCGGACGAGGGGTTGCCGAGGATGACCAGCAGCAGCCACGTCGGCAGCAGTGCCCAGCGGCCGAGAAAGGTGTGGAACGCGGTGAAGATCATGCCCGCCGTGACCATGGTGAGTGTGCAGATCCCCCATGACTGGGCGAACGGCAGCCGTACCACGCCGAGCACCCAGTCGGCCATGACGCAGATCCACAGGCCGCCCAGCACGGAATAGCCGATGGTGGCGGCGATCCGCTCGACTGGGCGCAGGGCCTGGGCATGTACCCCCAGCTGGATGGCGCCGACGAAACCGAGGATGGTCGACCCCAGGGCGACGTAGAAGAGGGCGAGTCCCTGAGGGTCGGTGGCCGGAAGCGGTTTGACGTCCCTGACCCGGACGGGGATGCGAAGCGTCCGGCCCACCGCGGGGGCGCCCTGGCCGAGCACCCGGGCGACCGACGCGCCCGCCGCGCTCGCCACATCGACCTCCACCCCGGCCGGTCGGCGCTGCAGGATCGCGAACTCCCGCTGGGCGCCGACTGCGGCGAGCGCCCTGTCGTAGTCCGGGTATGGATGGAGGACGAGCGACGTACGGAGCGTGTCCTCAAGTGATGTGGTGAATCGCTCGCCCGGGACCGACTTTCCCGTCACTGCGACGGGGATGCGATGCGGTACGGGATTGGCCATGGCCCAGCAGTAGGCGCCGACGAAGAGCCCGGCCAGGGCCGCGATGACCAGCGAGATCACCACCGCCGGCACGAAACGCGACGACGTCAGTCGCGACCATCCGTCCTGACGGGACCGCGGAGGGGACGCCGCCGCAGACCGTCGCTCGTCCATGGCCGTGATGGTATGGAGGGCGGGCGGCGACAGTCGGCTGCCGCACCGGACGTGTCACCGGCATGCCGGAATACCAGGACGCAGACGAGCGCCGGGCCGACCCTGGTGCGGGGCGCGGAGGTGCACCGCGATGGCTGGCAAGCCCTGCCCCACGGTACCGACGAGGCACCGGTGTCGCCGGGTGCAAAGTGACCGTGCCCATCGACCTCCTCCCGCACCGATCGCTGTGACCGCCGGCTCTCGGCCTTCCGGCTCCATGCTGAGATCCAAGTCCTGGCATTCCTGGTCGTGTTCGCCACCGCGGCGGGCAAGAACATCATCGTGATCTTCACGCCGCGGGGTGAACCGGACGCCCCTCGAACGCTCCAGGCGCGTGACGTGATTGACAGTGCAGGGACATCCGAGCTGGGTGCCGCGCGGCGCCCACCAGGGCCGTGCGCCGACCGTGATCATCAGATTCATGGACCGACGGGTACTCCGGCGCACCGGGTGATCGCCAGGATCGCCATGTCGTCATCGCGTGGACCGCCGGTCCACTGCTCGACGTCCCGCACCAGGGCTTCAACCAGTTCGTCCGGATGCCGGAACGGGCCTCGCCCGCTGAGTCGCCTCATCGGTTCGTAGAAAGCCCCGGAGCGGTCTCGGGCCTCGGTCACCCCGTCGGTGACCAGCAGAAGCGTGCTGCCGATGGGGAAGGGCCAGTCCGTGGGGTCCGCCGGCGGTACGCCTAGACCGCTCATGCCCAGCGGGAGACTCGGCTCGCCCGGATCCAGCGAGAGCACGGTGTCGGCCTCGAAGAGACAGGGCGGGGGGTGGCCGCAGTTCAGCAACCGCACGCGGTCCGCCTCCGGTGTGATCTCGCCGAGCAGTGCCGTGACGAAACCCTCCATCCGGATGTCCTCGTCGCCCGACGCGGCTTCTCTGACCAATGCGTGTTCCAGACGTTCGGCCACCGCCGCGAGGTCGGGTGCCTGGTCCGCCGCCTCCCGGAAGGCGCCCAGCAGCACGGATACGGTGCCGACCGCGCCAAGGCCTTTGCCTCGCACGTCCGCGATCAGCAGCCTGGTGCCGTACGGCGTGGCCTGAACGGCGTACGCGTCACCGCCGATCAATGCCTCGATCTGCGCGGCGTGGTAGACGGCGGCGATGGCCAACGGGCCGACGCGTGCGGGCGGCGTGGGCAGCACCGCACGCTGGGCGGCTCCCGCGACGGAACGTACCGCTTCCAGGCGGCGCCCATGGCCGGCAACCACGCGGTTCACCCCTAGCCCGGCGAGAACGAGGATCAGCCCGTTGACCAGTTCGAGGGTGCCGTCGATGCGGCCGAGGTAGCGGTCCTTGGCCAGCAGCACCAGCTCGACCAGGAGGACGATCGCTCCGACCGCGATGGTGTGCCGTAGCGAGAGCAGGGCTGCGGCCGCCATGACAGCGGCGCCCAGCATGACATCGCCCCAGTAGTTGACCGGAGTCAGGGTGTTCCATACGGTCCCGATGGCGATCAGTGCGGACGGCAGGAACGGGACGTACCGGGGCCACTTCGTGGAGCGTGAGTCCATCCGCGCCTCGATTCCTCATCGACTGATATCTGCCCGAATGGTGACTTTATGTACTCTCTTTGTGGAGGGAGGGAAGCGCCTCGCCGTACCCGGACTTGATCAGTCCTTGATGGTCCAGTGGCTCGTCCCGGGAGGCGGCGGGCAGATGCTGTGACCGGAACGCCAGCACGGGCTGGGCGTTCAAACTGTCGGCTGCATTGGCTTGCCGCGCCAGCGAATGCGACACCGGGGCATCTGCCCACAGATGCGCCCATGAGCCGTGCCCCGTGAGCCGTGCCCCATGTGCGCCGCGGGCAGGCCCGCCGCCTTGCCGGGGAAGACATCGTTGGCAGGGTGGCCACCGATGTGCGGCATCGCGCCGCCACCAGCCTGCGACGCCTCCAACGCACGGTCGAAGAAGGTACGTTGAGGATTCGCCGCGCTCCGCTCGCCGGAGATGACGACAAGGTTCGCGGGAACATTCAGGCCACGCGGAAGTTCGCACTGTCGAGTCCCTGCGCCATGACCGCCCCGACGAGTACGGACAGAGTGCGCCAGGGAACGCCCACCCAGTCCGCCCGCGAGGCCCAGTAGCGGCCGTCTGGGGTGACGGTCTCGCTGGCATCGGACGCGATGGTCCCGATTTTCCTTCACGCCAGGGGAGGTCGTCGCTGAATGGTGGCACTGTTGCGGAGAGGGCAGGATTCGAACCTGCGTGGACCTGGTGTGGGTCCGACTTCGGGCTGCTGCCCTGGTCCCCGATGAGCCGCTCCGGGCACCTCTCCTCGTTCCCGGCGTCCGTGGTGCTCTGCGGTGCCGTTCACGAGTACTACGGTGCCAGGACGGGCTGACGTGCCTCTGACGTGCTGCTGATGGAGAGTTCGCGGTTGGTATGCCCTGGGTTCAATGGGGTCGGGTCGCTGACGCATTGACTACACGTCGGCCTTCCAGGCCCGTTATGTGCGTCGTATCCATGCCGCCTCCCGCGGCACCGCAGAACTGCTGATGCAACGAGCCTGCCTGCAGGGCCTGCTCGGCAGCCGTCGCACCCGCCGCATACGGCAAACCTCCTCGGCCGTCGACCTGGTGCAACGCGACTTCACCCGGCGCGCCCGCGACCGGCTGTGGGTCACCGACATCAGCGAACACCCCACGATGAAAGGCAAGGCGTACCGCGCGGTGGTCCTCGACACCTTCTCCCTGGGGTGGTCGGCTGGTCCCTCGACTCCTCGCCCACCGCGCCCATGCCCACCGACGCGCTGGGCATGGCCATCGGCAGCCGTCGTCCGCGGCCGGGCGGCACGATCATCCACTCCGGCCACGGGGTCCAGTTCAGCTCCTGGTCCCTCGCCGAGCGCACCCGGGCCACCGGCCTGCTGCCCTCCGTTGAGGATGTCGCGGTTGACCGGCCGCTCCAGCCCGGCACGGATGTTGCAGGGACTCGGGCGCCGGGGTGGCGTCCTCGGCTGTCGGCTCCAGCGCGGTCGCGCGAGCGATCTGAAGGCGCTCCAGGGTGAGCTCGGCGGCGACAGACCGGCAGCCAAGGCGACCAGGGCGAGCGCCGAGATCTTCCGAACGGACATCATTTCTCGGTGGATGCGTTCTTCTCCCGCCGGGCGGGCCCTCTGGCTGTCCAGACGGAACCGTAGTCAGACCCGTGGCAAGGCAGCGGTCGTCAGGCCACGCCTGTGACATGGATGGCGTGCACATACTCGCCATGCGCTGTTCCCGACCGGGAAAGAGGTCTGCCGGACAGGTCCTTGGGACGCGAGGTGCCGGGCGTGCCTGAGCGGCCAGTGCGGGCACCCGCCGGGGGCATCCTGTGGCCTCGGCAAGGAGGGGGCGCTGAGATCTGCGCTGTCACTGGCGCCGGCTGCGACTGACTCCGCCAGTGCTGCTGCATGAGGAGTTCCGCGGTGCGGTTCCAGTCGCACGGTCCGCCACCCGGCCACCCGACCTGCTCGGGGCTGTGGACAGCTCCGTTGGGCGGTCCCGTGCGGAGGCCCTGGGACAGGCTTCCCCGCCCGCACCGGCCGTTGCGTGGCGGCCACGTCACCACTTGCAGGTCATCCGTCGCGCAGTGCTTCGAGTTCCGCCCGGGCGGGGGTGAAGGGCGACGTGCGGATGGCCACATCGCCCTGCGGCTTGCGCTCGACGGCCTATAGCGTCGGCCTACCGTCCTCGCCAAGAGGGTCGAATTCGGGGATATGAGAGTTTGGCAGGGTATTATTTCGATTTGCCTGACTTGCCGAGCTGTCCGTCACTGAAAGCGTAGCTCCGTGAGCTAGGAGTGAACGGGAGGCGAATTGGTACCTGCGACAGCCAGAACCGGGAGTCACCCTCAGTCGTCAGGGCTGAGCTTTCCGGCCGCCTCGTACAAGGTGCTGCGGGGCGCGGAGTCGTTGACGCTGGCTCTCAAGGCCGCCGAGTGCCTGGACGGCCGGGGCGCGTTCCTGCACCGGTGGGATGCTGCCGCTCGCCGACTACGCCTGGTCGCGGCCAGCGGGGCGGTTTCGGAGTGCGCTGAGGCGTGGGCGGATCTGTCCGATGGGCAGGAGGTGGCGCCCGTACGCGCCATGCGGTGCGGTGACTATGTCTGGGTGGCTGGGGACAGTCTGGGCATGGAGGCGGCCGGCACGGCCGCGGTGCCCCTGCTCGGTGCCGATGGGCCGATTGGCGTGCTGTCCGTGATCACGGCGGGGCCCGGCGAGCCGGACGAGGTGCAGCGGTCCTTCCTGTGTTCGGTTGCCGGATGGGCCGCTGCGCGTCTGGAGGACTTGCCCCAGCCGCCACCTGCCTGTCGTTCGGTGGCGGGCTCCGAGCGGACGGTTCGGATGGGCAAGCTGACCGGGGCGCTGGCGGAGGCGGTCACCTCCCGGGAGGTTGTGCAGGCCGTCGCGTCGCACGTTCTGCCCCCGTTCGGTGCCGACGGGCTCATTGTCTGGGTGTTCGAAAGCGGCCGACAGCATGTGGTCGACTCCCGCGGATACACACAGGAATTCCTCGGCCTGCTCGACGGGCTGGCGGTCACCGACTATCCCGTGGCCGCCGACGTGTTCGGGGCGTGTACTCCCCGGTTCATCGAATCGGCCGCAGAGTATTGCCGACGCTATCCCACGCTGGGGCACATACCGGCTGCGGCCCGGAAGAACGCGTGGGCGTTCCTGCCCATGATCGCCTCCGGGCACGCCATCGGCATGTGCCTGGTGTCCTTCACCCGGCAGCGCTCCTTCACCGACGAGGAGTGCACGTTGCTGACCGCCTTGAGCGGTCTGGTCGGCCAGTCGCTGGAGCGGGCCCGGCTGTACGACGTGGAACACGCCCGGGCCCAGGGGCTGCAACGCAGCCTGCTGCCCCGGACACTGCCCCGCTTGCCTGCCGCCTGCGCCGCGGCACGCTATCTGCCTGCGGGCAGGGGCGAGCAGGTCGGTGGCGACTGGTACGACGTGATCCCGCTCTCCGCCGACAGGGTCGCCATGGTGATCGGCGACGTCATGGGACACGGAATCCCCGAAGCGGCCACCATGGGCCAGCTGCGCACCGCGGTGCGCACCCTCGCCGACCTGGACATTCCTCCTGACGAGCTACTCAGCCGTCTCAACGACCTGGTGAGCGACCTGGGCGAGGACTGCTACGCCACCTGCCTGTACGCCGTCTTCGACCCGATCAGCCGGATATGCTCGTTCTCTCTGGCCGGGCATGTCCCGCCGGTCATCGTCCATCCCGACGGCACCGTCCACAGGCCCGATCTGGCAGCCGACCCGCCGCTGGGGGCCGCCGAGCCACCGTTCGAAACGCACCAGATACTCCTGCCTGAAGAGAGCCTGCTGGTTTTGTGCACCGACGGACTCGTCGAATCCTCCACCCAGTTCGTCGACCAAGGACTGGCCCGACTGCACCAGGTGCTCACCCAGCACGCGGCGCCCGCGTTCACGGCACCGGACGAGGACGACACCGTCCGGCGCCTGGACAACCTGTGTGAAACAGTGGTCGCGGCCCTGCTGCCTGATCATGGCAGCACGAACGACGACGCAGCATTGCTGATCGCCCACACACAGGGGGCCGACGCAGGCGATGTAGCCTCCTGGACCCTCCCGGAGGATCCCCGCGCAGCCGGACAGGCCCGCACGCACGTCCGCGACCAACTGGCCGCCTGGGGACTGGACGAGCTGGCGATCACCACCGAGCTGCTGGCCAGCGAGCTGGTCGGCAACGTGATCCGGCACGCCAAGGGCCCCATCCGCCTGCGCCTGCTACGCAGCCGATCGTTGACCTGCGAGGTCTACGACGGCAGCCCCAGCACCCCCCGTATCCGCCACGCCGCGCACACCGACGAGGGCGGCCGCGGCCTGCAACTCGTCGCCGCCCTTTCCAAACGCTGGGGCGCCCGCTACCTGCACGACGGCAAATGCATCTGGACCGAACAGGACATCCCTCGCCGCGCCGCGTGACGGTGCCCCTGCCGAAAACCTCGTCCGCCCTGCTCAGGCCGCATGTTTGTACTCGCGTAGGAGGCTGCCGAGCCGGTGCGATCCGGCCCATCGAGAGCGCGGTGATCGCGGCCAGCATCACCGGCGCGGTCCAGCCGACGGGCAGCCCGCCGGGTACCAGCCCGGACAGACAGGTCGGGGCGGCGGTGAACACCGAAGCCGTGGTCACCAGTCCGAGTATGAGGAACGGCACGGGTCGTCAGCCCGCCCCAACACCGGTTCCAGCGCCCGGTGCACGATGGTGCAGGCACCGCCTGCGGACGGGAAGAGCGAAACGGTCTCGGCGTAGCACACCGCCATGGCCGGCACGATCACCGCGGCGATGAGGAAGGCGTAGACCACACCGCTGCCGGCCGAGGCGAGCCCGGTGCCGTAGACGAGGAAGACCGAGGTCGTCGGAGAGATCGCCGAAACCGCGATCACCAGCACGTGCAGCGGCCGCAGCGCCGAGGCCTCCAGCCCGGCGGGGGCATGTTTCCCGGCAGGCGGTCGCCGTCCCGTCCCCGGTCGCGCCGCCTCCCTGGGCTGTGCGCGGGTCGTATCGCGGACGATGTGTCGCTCACGCAGAAGGACCTCACGACCAGTGTGTTCGGTCTTTCTGGCGCTGCCTCGCCTCCGAGCAGTCACGAGCGTGACGGGTTCCTGCCCAGGAAGGCCCTCGGCGGAGCCCAGGTGCATGCGTCCGGCCGTTCGGAGACACCTGAGAGGCGGTGGCCGAGGCGTGCGCGGGCATCGGCTGGATGTACCAGCGGCTCGCCCCGTTCGACGACGTATTGGCCGCGAAGCTGAAGTGGCCGGCCGGCTACCGGCCCCTCAACGCCCGCCGCCCCGATCTGCCGCCCGCCGTCCTCGATGCGTATCGGCGGCCGCTGGTGACAAGCGGTGGCTCTGGCCGGGCAGGAGGTTCGCCGCGTCGGTCAGGAAGGCGGGGCGAAGTCCCGCTGACCTGGAATCCGTTCGCCTACGAGGGCTTCCGTGCTGTGGGGACCGAGGTACCCCAGGCGGCGCCTCGGCGGGGACTGTTCGAGGCGTGCGGCCGGTTCAGTCCGAGATGGGTGTCGTCGAAGATGGCCCACAGTACCGGGACGGAGGCGGCCCGGCATTCTTCGACCAGTTGCCGGAGCCGGGGCGCCATCCGGGTGGCAGCGGGTACCCAGTAGGGGCTCCAGCCAGGCCGGACGAACTCATCCTGCATGTCGATGACCAGCAGCGCCGCTCGTTCCGGCCGTACGGCGAACCACGCCCGGCCGTGCTCGTATGCATGGCGAGCCCGCGCGGTCACCCATTCCTCGGTGTACGCCATCCCTGCCCCCTATATCGGTTCGAGGTACCTCGTTTCGATGTGCGAGAGGAGCAGCATGCTCGAACTCGCGATCCTGGGATTCCTGGCCGAGGAGCCGCTGCACGGCTGTCAACTGCGCCATCGGATGGCTCATTTGACCGGCCGTGCCCGGCCGGTCAGCGACGGCGGCCTCTACCCGGCGATCAGTCGGCTGGTCGGCGCCGGGCTGCTCGTCCGGCGGAGCGAACCGGGTGCCGAGGCCGCTCAGCGGCACACCCTGAGCCTGACCGACGCCGGCCGGTGCGAGCTGCTGCGCCTCCTGTGGGGGGCCAACGGGCTGGACATCAGCGACAGCACCCGGTACTTCATGGTCCTGACCTTCCTCTCCTACCTGCCCGACACCGCTGATCAGCACGAAGTACTGCGTCGGCGGCTGGAATTCCTGGAACGACCCGCGAGCTTCTTCCACGAGGGTGACCGCCCACTGGGTGCCGACGACACCGACGACCTCTGCCGGTGCGGCATGCTCACCATCGCCCGCGCCACCAGCCGCGCGGAACGGTCATGGCTTCGGGAGGTGTTGGCCTGACTCCGCGCCGGCAGGTATCTCGCCCGTTCCGAACCCGGACGTCTCTTCTTCCCGAGAGACCGTGTGCGGGCTTTTCCGCCTCGTCGGGTGCCGGTCAGGGAGCGGGACATGTTGGCGTAGGCCCCCTGCGGGCGGGCGCCCTCCCGCGCGACGATCTGCCGTTCCCGCTTGATCCGGCGGGCGGCGGGTCGTCGGGGAGCGTAGACCGAGGCCATCGAGCCGTCGACGCCGAGATCAAGCTCCTCGGCACCGCCCACAACCTCAGCAAACTCGTCACCAGCTGCACACGAGTCCGCTCGTGACTCCGGGCCGGGCGAAGTCCCGGGAGACCCTCCGAAGGTCGCTGCGAGCTGCACGGAACTCCCGACCGCAACGTGGGCGGGCCCGTACTCTTCGGGGCACGCTGACCGCAGGGCGGGTGACGCCGGCGGGCTCACAAGTGCGCGAAGCTCGTGGCAGAGAAGGTTGTTCGTGTCTGACAACCCGTCTGCCAGGAGCTTCGCCGTTCTGATATGCCAACCCGCCGGCTTCATCAGCAGGTTGGAAATCCTCATTGCTTCGGTGCTGGGGAGGCGGCTGTTCGGTTGGTGAGAAGCGTCGATGGTCGGACGACCCAATGGGCGGCGGTCAGCAGGTGAGGTTGGAGCCTGCGGGGACGCCGAGGACGGAGGTGAAGGAGAGGTAGTCGTTGACGCGGTCCTGCATCTCGGCGGTGTTGCCGCCGTTGCACTCGATGCTGCCGTTGATGCTGCGGATGGTCTCGCCGAAGCCCGCGCCGTTGACCATGGCGTTGTGTCCGGTCATCGTGCCGGGGCCGGTCTGGGTGTTCCAGTACCACAGGCCGGTCTTCCAGGAGATCGCTGAGTCGGAGGCGACCAGGCCGGGGTTGTCCAGCAGGTCGACGCCGAGGGCGTCGCCGGCGGCCTTGTAGTTGAAGTTCCAGCTGAGCTGCATCGGGCCGCGTCCGTAGTAGGCGTAGGTGCCGGCGGGGCAGCCGTAGGGCTCGCTCGCGCAGTAGTTCCCGGACTGGTCGACCTCGTTGATGTAGACGAGGCCGCTGGTCTCGTGGTCGACGTTGGCCAGGAATGCCGCCGCCTCCTGCTTCTGCACGGTGGTGCTGCCGGTGGTGGCGAAGCCGGGGTAGGCGCTGAGCGCGGTCACCAGGCCGCTGTAGGTGTAGAAGGGGTTCCGGTTCGGGAACATCTGGTTGAACTGGGTTTCGCTGACCACGAATCCGCCGGTGCCCCCGCCCGTGCCTCCTGCACCGGAGCCTCCGGTGCAGGTGTAGGGGGACCAGTACCAGGTGCTGATGGTGGGGTCGTATCCGGGGTTGTCGT
Organism: Streptomyces sp. MUSC 14; assembly: GCF_001866675.1. Taxonomy (NCBI): domain Bacteria; kingdom Bacillati; phylum Actinomycetota; class Actinomycetes; order Kitasatosporales; family Streptomycetaceae; genus Streptomyces; species Streptomyces sp. MUSC 14. The sequence continues at coordinate 82,684 of NZ_MLYN01000090.1, read as the reverse complement.
GGGTGGCGATGTAGTACTGGCCATTGGGGGTGTACTGCACGATGGCGCCGGTCGTATAGGACTGTCCGGCCGCCCAGGCGGGGTAGTTGCAGCTGCCGCCCGTGCTTCCTCCGCCGGAGCCGCCGCAGGCTCCTTGGTCGGCCCAGACCGCGGCGGCACCGGGCGTCTCGCCCTGTGTCCACCACTTGGCCTGCCAGTTGTCGCCGTTGTAGGAGGCGGTCATGCCGCCGGTGTAGACCGCGCCGGAGCTCCAGGCCGCGGCGCAGTCCGCCGCCGCCGCGGGGCTCGCGGTGCCGAGGACGGTGAACGCGCCGAGGAGGCCGGCCAGGACGGCCAGCAGTGCTGTCATGCGTCTGCCGTACGTGGGTGTGCGAGGCCCGCTGGGCATGGTTGTGCTCATGCGCCACTCCCGAGGTGGGGGGTGAATGGTGACCCCAGCAGCAAAGCGCGATTGGTCCAGACCAGTCAAGGGTCAGGTAAGGACTTTTGTCAGGGCGTGAGCAATGGTCACTTCCCTTGCCTCGCGGCTGGTCCGCGGACGGCTCGCGGACGGCACGTCCGGCAGACGCGGCCGTCCGGCCAGGTGCCGGCCGTCGGACGGCCTCGGAGGATCCGTCGACGCGGATACGGCCGAGCAGGCGCAGCTGGTCGGCGGCCAGATCGCCGTCCGGGACGGGAGCGGCTCGCCGTCCGGGGGGGCGGGGGGCACCCGGCGGGATCCAGTGTCGTCCGATCCGATGAGGTGGCATCGCGCGGTGTGCGCTGGGCAGTGGCCCGCGTTGCCGGCCGGGCGGGAGCGCTCTGCATCCGCGGCCTCCTGTGGGCGGCAGCCCGTGACCGCAAGGCGGGACTAAGGCCACCGACAGAGCTCCGGCCAGGATGGTTGCCAGGGCAGGAACGGGACGGCCGGAGGCGGCGATGGGGCGAACAGCTCAGAGCGGTGATGGTCCCAGGGATGTCATCTGGGACATCACCTATGCGTGCCCGCTGCGGTGTACGCACTGCTATTCCGAGTCGGGCCGGCGCCCTGCTCGGCAGGCGGACAGGGACCGGATGCTGCGGATCACCGATGCGATCGCGGCGCTGGGCCCGGGTGTGGTGTCGCTGGGCGGGGGTGAACCGCTGGCGGTGCCGTGGCTGGACGAGGTCGCCCGACGGCTCACCGACGGAGGTGCCAAGGTGGTCCTCTACACGGGGGGTTGGTCGGTCACCCGGGCGACGGTGGAGCGGCTCGCGGAGGTGTGCCATCGCTTCGTGGTCAGTCTCGACGGGCCGGATGCGCAGGTGCACGACCGGATCCGGGGCCGGGCGGGATCGTTCGACCGGGCCCTGCGCGCGCTCGGGCTGCTGGACGAGGTCTCCCGTGAGCGCCGTCAACAAGGTCTGAAACCCCTGCAGTTCGGAACCGACTGTGTTGTGGTGCGCAGCAACGCGGACCGGCTCGAGGAGTTCTGCACCCGGATCGCGCCGCGCTTTCCGGAGCTGCGCATCCTGTCCTTCCAGGCGGTGATTCCCGCCGGACTCGCCAGCCGCCCGGGGTTTGTGAAGCGGGAGCTGCCGGATGACGAGCAGGTGCGCCGACTCGGCAGTGAGGAGGAACGGGCGCGGCTTGCCGCTCTTGCGCCGCCGGGTGTCTTGGTGCTCACCTCGGACAACCTGGAGCTGCGGATGGCTCCGGACCAGGTGGCGCGCGGGCTGGGTTTCCAGGTCATCCAGGTGGAGCCGGACGGGCGGGTGCGGGCCATGCCCGTGTACGAGGGGACGGTGGGCAGCCTTCTCGACGAGCCGGTGGACGTGCTGTGGCGGCGGGTGCTGGAGAGGTGGGACGACCCGTTCGTGGCCCGCACGCTGTCCGCGGTGCGCACCATGGCCGACTGGGCCGAGGCGGTACGTCTCATGGACCACCGTTTCGGGACGGACGCCGACCGAGCCCGGTTCGCGCGCCGCCCCGATCTGCCTGATCTGCCCGTCGCGCCGGTCGACATGAACGGAGGCCGTTGACATGGAGTCCGACACGATGCTGTGCGACATCGTCACGGCCGTGCTCTCGCGCGCCGGGGCCGACGGGGCAGGGTCTGTGGGCGGTTGGCGTGTGCGGGCCGGTGACTTCTGGTGTTATGTCTCTCCACCGCGTGAGGCGCAGCAGGCGCAGGGCTGGAAGCTGCACGTTTCGGCGACTCCCTTGTCGGCTCCTTTGGTGCTGTTCCGTGCGGCTGAGGTCCTGGTGCGGCGAGGCTGCCGGTTCAAGTTCGCCGGGACCGTCGACCGAGTGGGCGAGCTGGTGTCACGGCACTACGAACGCGGCGGAGGAGGGAAGTTCCTCACCGTCTACCCGGAAGGGGACGAGGACTGGCTGCGGGATCTGGCCGGTGAGCTGCACCGGGCGACCCTGGGCCTGCCCGGGCCCGGCATTCTGTCCGACCGAGCGTGTTTCCCGCACAGCCTGGTGCACTACCGCTACGGGGTCTTCAGCGGGGTGAGCGCGCTGAACGGCGACGGGATGCGTGCCGCGATGCTCATCGCCCCGGACGGGGCGCTGGTGGATGACAGCCGCCGGGCGTGGTTCGCGCCGCCGCCGTGGGTTTCGCGCGATCCGTTCGCGCCCGGCCGGTCCTGTGAACCGCCCACGCCTGCACCGGTGTTGCTGCACGGACGATTCCTGGTCAGGAGTGTGATCCGGCATACCTTCGCGGGCGGGGTCTACCGGGCGGTCGACCACAGCACCGGTGAGACGGTCATCGTCAAACAGGCGCGTCGTCATACGGCGGCCACGACGGCCGGGGGCGACGCACACAGTCTGCGGCGCCATGAGGCGGCGATGCTGGACGAATTCGCCGGGAGCGGTTTCACCGCGCGCCCGGTCGCTGTGTTCGAGCAGCAGGGTGATCTGTTCCTGGTCCAGGAGGCCATCGTGGGTGCCACGCTGCGCCGTTGGGTGCTGGACCACATGGTGTTCGACGACGGTGGCTCGTGGGGGCCCGACCCGGACGAGACGGTGGCCGTGGCCAGCCGTCTGACGGAGCTCATGCGGGCGGTGCACCACAAGGGATGGGTGCTGCGGGACTTCAATCCGAACAACGTGATGGTGGCCGGTGAGGGCACCTTGCGGCTGATCGACCTGGAGACGCTCGCCCGTCCCGGGGAGCCCGTCCAGCGTGTCCACACGCCCGGCTACGCGGCGGCCGAGCAGGTGAACGCGGAGCGCATCAGTGCCGCGCCCCGAACCGAGTCCGATCTGTACAGTCTCGGCGCGACCCTGTTCTATCTGGCGACCGGTGTCGATCCGCTCCTGGCTTCCGGCGACGGCGGGGCCGGTGCGCAAAGGGAACGGCTGGTCTCCTGGCTGGGGCGGCTGTCGGCCGACAACCCGGCCGCACGCCGGCTCGCGCCGCTCGTACGGGCGTTGCTCGACGACGATCCCGCAGCCCGGCCGGCCCTGGACGAAGTGCTGAACCGGCTGCAAAGGGCTCAGGCCGGACCGGCACGCTCCCGTCCGGCCCCGGCGTCCCGGCGTATCGGGGAGGGTGAACTCAAGCAGCTCGTCACGGACGGTCTTGACCACCTCATCGCCACGATGGCTCCGGAACGCTCCGACCGGCTGTGGCCGTCCGGCCCGGTCGGGGCTGTGGCGGACCCGTTCAACGTCCAGCACGGCGCCGCCGGGGTGCTCGGTGTACTGGTCCGGGTCCACCAGCTCGAACCGCAGCCCGCGGTGCGCGCGGCGGTGCGGGGCGCCGCGCACTGGATCAGCGGGCGGGTGGGCCGTGAGCCCCGGTGCCTGCCGGGGCTGTACTACGGGCGGTCGGGCACCGCCTGGGCGCTGCTGGACGCGGCCGGGCTGCTGGAGGACTCCGCGCTGCTGGACCATGCAAAGGCGCTGGCGGCCGGGGTGCCGGTGGAGGGGCCGGTGCCCGATGTCTGCCATGGTGTGGCCGGGGCCGGGCTGACCCAGCTGCGGTTCTGGGAGGCCACCGGGGAGCAGCGGTTCCTGGACCGGGCGCAGCAGGCGGCCGAGGCGCTGACCGACATGGCGGTGCGCAGGGACGGTCTGCTGCTGTGGCCGATTCCCATGGAGGTGCCGGCGGCCTCCGGCGACCTCGCCCATTACGGGTTCGCGCACGGTGTGGCGGGGGTGGGTGCATTTCTCCTGGCGGCCGCACGGGCCACCGGCACGGCCGCGCACGCCGAACTCGCCGTCGAGGCCGCCAGGACGCTCCTCGCCGTCGCCGAGGTGGAGGAGGAGGGCGCGTACTGGCGGACCGGGGAGCCGGGCAGCCCGCGCAAGACGCACTGGTGCAGCGGCTCCTCGGGGGCGGGCACGTTTCTGCTGCGCGCTTGGCAGGAGACCGGCGAGGAGGAGCTGCTGGGGGCGGCCCGGCAGGCGGCCGTGGCCGTACGCCGTACCCGCTGGCACGAAGGGCCCACCCAGTGCCACGGTCTCGCCGGGGACGGCGAGTTCCTGCTCGATCTCGCCCAGGCCACCGGCCAGGACAGGTACCGGGACTGGGCCGCGGAACTCGCGCTGGGCATCCATGCCCGCCATGTCGTGCGGGACGGGCGCATGGTCGTCCCCGACGACACCGGCACGGCCGTGTGGGCCGACTTCAACACCGGGCTCTCCGGAGCGGTCGCCTTCTTGTCGCGGCTCGCGCACGGCGGCCCGCGGATGTGGCTGCCGCACTCGCTGACGGCGGCGAAACCCGAAGGCCGTGGTGAGGCCTGCGGTGAGGACTCCGGTGCGCGGGTGGCGCATGCCACCCCCGGTACCGGCCGATGATGCGCGATGACGAAAGGAGGTGAATGGCAATGGAGTTCGACGTGAACGCCCTGCAGGTTCTGGAGCAGGAGGAGCCCGAGAGCGGCGCCTGGCCCGAGCCGACGCGGTGCTCGTGCTGCAGCACCTTCTGACGGCTGCGACCGCCCACCAGGTCACCGCCCCCGCCTCGGCGGGGGCGGTGACCGACCGGCACGACCGGTACGGCTGACCGAGCTCAAGGGAAGGGCAGATCATGCGCACACTGCGGGGCCGCGGCAGAACGCTGTGGCCGGTACTTTCCGTCGTCCCGGTGGCGGCCGTCGTCCTGGCCGCTCTGCCGGCACCGGCCGTCGCTCCGGCACCGGCAGGGACGGCGGCACGCTCTGCCCCCGCCGGCCGGGCCGTTCTCTCCACCGGCCGGGCCGTGCCGAGGCCCTGTTACTCGGCCCTGCTCCGCCCGGGTACTGCGGGTGTGTCGGCGCGGGACGTCACCTCGCCGGCCACCGGGGTACTGCGGGTGCGGCTGGCACCGCGGGGCGGCGCGCCCGGGGACTGGGACGTGGCCGTGTTCGACAAGGCCGGCGGAGCCCTGGTCGGTGCCTCGTCCGGGCCGCACAGCCGGGAGCTGGCCGAGGGCACCGTCGTGCGGGGGCAGCGGTTGGTGGTGCAGGGCTGTCGTTATGCCGGCCGGGCCGGGACGGTGTCGCTGCGTGCCGATGTCGTGCCCGGGCAGGGGTCCTTTGCTCCCACCCGCATCCCTGCCGCCGCCGCGGCAGGTTCCGTGCTGCCGTCCGGCCGTAGCGCGTATCGGCAACTGTATGAATACGAGTACGAGTTGAAGGACCTCGCCCGTACTCATCCGTCGCTGGTCACCTCCATCACGCTGCCCTGCCCGACCGCCGAGGGGCGGGAGGTGTCCGGGGTGGAGATCGCCGCCGACCCGGCCCGGAAAGAGGACGGCAAGCCGGTGATGCTGACCCTCGGTCTGCATCATGCCTCGGAGTGGCCCAGCGGGGAGATCGCGATGGAGTGGGCCTACGAGCTGACGCTCGGCTACCGCACCGACCCCCGGATCCGTGCGCTGGTGCGCAGGACCCGCAGCGTCATCGTGCCGGTGGTCAACCCTGACGGTTTCGCCGTGTCCCGCACGGCGGCACCCAGGGGAGACTTCTCCCGTTTCGACTACGAGGACAAGCGCAAGAACTGCGCCACCGGTGGCGCGCCGGCGCGGGACCGGACGGGGCCGTGCGCGGCGAACGCGGCCGGGCGCTTGCGCGGTGTGGACCTCAACCGCAATTACGCGGGCTTCTGGGGCGGTGCCGGGGCCTCACCGCTGTGGGACGACGACCACTACCGCGGGCCGGCGCCCTTCTCCGAGCCCGAGACTCGAAATGTGCGTTATCTGGTCTCCACCCGGCAGGTCACCGATCTGGTGAGCCTGCACACCTATGGCGACCTCGTGGTGCGCCCGCCGGGTGCCAACGACACCCAGCCGCCGCTGGACGAACCGGCCTACCGGGCCCTGGGCGACCGGCTCGCCGCCCACAACGGCTACCACAGCGAACCGGCACGGGAGTTGTACGAGGCGACCGGGATGACGGAGGACTGGTCGTACTGGGCCACCGGGGGATTCGGCCTGACCCTGGAGATCGGCCCGCGCACGGCCCATCCTCCCTACGCGGACGGGGTGGTGGCCGAGTACGCGGGTCTGGCTCCGGCGGCCGGGGCGGGCAAGGGCGGCAACCGGGCGGCGCTGCTGGAGATGCTCGCCGACACCGCCGACCCGGCGGCGCATGCCACGGTCGTGGGGACCGCACCGCGCGGATACCGGCTGCGGCTGCACAAGTCGTTTCGGACGCCGACCTCGCCGGTGCGGCGGGCGGACGGTTCGCAGGGGCCGCCGCTGGAGGTGGCCGACACGCTCGATTCGACGCTGCTCGCCCCGGGCGGCGGGTTCAGCTGGTCGGTCAACCCCTCCACCCGGCCCTACGTGGCGGGGCGCTACGGACGGGATCCCACGGCCCCCGTCCAGCCGCCGCTCGTCCTCAGCCACCCGCCCGTCCTGCCGCCGGTGAACACCGACTACCCCACGGACCCGGTGGCGGACCGTGTCCCGTTCACCGTCGACGGTCCGCCGCGGGCCGACAACGGCCGGATGACGGTGTCGGTCAGCTGGCGGTCGCGGAGCACCGAATGGGATCTGTACGTTCTGGACGCGGCGGGCAGGACGGTGGGCGAGTCGATCGTGGGCGACACCGATTCCCAGCAGGTCGTCCTGTTCGACCCGCCGCCGGGCCGGTACACCGCCCTGGTGGTCGACTTCCAGCAGGCCGACCCGCGTGTTGCGGATCCCTGGAAGGGCCGGGTCGACTTCCGCTCGCCGCTGCCCACTGTCCATGGCCCCACGGAGGCGTACACCCTGACCTGTGAGGATCCGGGCGGGCACCGGGTGGGGGGCGAAGCGGTCACCGTCGGCCGGGGACAGCGGGTGGATGTCGGGGAGGTGTGCGCGGGCGCGCGGGCACAGGGTCAGGGTCCCGGCTCCGGGCCCGAGCGCAGGTAGGTGAGGACCGCGGTGACGCGGCGGTGCAGCTGGGTCTCCTCGGCGAGACCCAGCTTGGCAAAGGTGGAGTTGACATGCTTTTCGATGGTGGATTCCGACAGCGACAGGGATTCGGCGATGGACCGGTTGTTCTTGCCCTGCGCCATGTGCCGCAGCACGTCGAGTTCCCGGCGGGTCAGCTGGGACAGCGGCGCGTCGGTGGTGCGAGTGAGGCTGCCGACCAGAACCTCCACGATGCGCGGGTCGATCACGGAACGTCCGGCGGCGACCTCCCGCAGGGCCCGCAGCAGTTCCTCGAGTTCGCCGATGCGTTCCTTGAGCAGGTAGGCCAGTCCGTCGGTGCCGTGCTGGAACAGGGCGAAGGCGTACTGCTCGTTGGCGTGCTGGGAGAGTACGACCACGCCTATGCCGGGGTGGCCGGCGCGGATGGCGTGTGCGGCGGTGATGCCTTCGGTGTGGTGGTCGGGCGGCATCCGGATGTCGGCGATCACGGCGTCGGGACGCAGCCGCTGGACCGCGTCCAGAAGTTCGTCCGCCGTGCCGACGGCGGCGACGACGACCACCTCGCCGGTGTCCTCCAGCAGACGGCGGGTGCCCTCGCGCACCAGGTAGTGGTCCTCGGCAATGACGACCCGCATCCTGGTGGACGTCGGTTCAGACATCTGCGGTCTCCCGTCGCGTCTCGGTGATGCGCGCCTGCAGTGTGGTGCCGTCGCCGGGCCGGCTGATGATGGACAGTTCGCCGCCGACGGCCTCGATCCGGTCGCGCATGCCGGTCAGTCCCGAGCCGAGCCCGGCGGTCGAGCACAGCCCCACCCCGTCGTCGCTGACGTCCAGCAGCAGTGATCCGCCGGCGCGGCCGATGCGTACGGTCACACCGGCTGCCCGGGCGTGTTTGAGGACGTTGGTGAGTGCTTCCGACACCACGAAGAACGCCGCCTCCTCGATGTCGGGTGTGAAGCGGGCCGCGCGCACGGAGGGTTCGATCTCGACGGTCACCGGAATCGGCAGTCTGCGGGCCCGGGACATCACGGCCGCCGCCAGGCCCTGGTCGGTCAGGACGGGCGGATGGATGCCGTGGGCGAGCTCCCGCAGTCCGTCGATGACCCGGCAGGCGTCGTCCTGGAGTTCGGTGAGGGTGGTGTGCACCGTGTCGCCGTTGCGGCACAGCTGGTTGCGGGCAAGTCGCAACTTGGCCACGAGCGCGACGAGTTCCTGCTGGATGCCGTCATGGAGCTGGCGCTCGATCCTGCGTCTCTCGGTGTCCTGCGCCTGAACGATGCGCGTGCGGGACGCGTTGAGTTCGCTGGCCTGGCGCTGCACTTCCTCGATGCGGATGGAGAGTTCGGCGTTGAGGCGTGCGTTGTGTACCGCCAGTGCCGCCTGCCGGGCCAGGGTTTCGACCAGGTCACGGTCCTCGGGGGTGAACCGGCCCTGGGCCTTGGGCCCGTACTCGATGAAGCCCAGGACGTCGTCGCCGTAACAGAGCCGTACCCTGGTGGGTGAGGAGTCCGTGCCGTCCGGCATCGTGCCCGCGGTGCCCCGGGCGGAGGGGAGCCGGCCCGGACCGGCGGTGCCCAGTTCGACCTTCACCCAGCGCAGGACCAGCCACTCCTGCAGGCTGACAGCGAGCTGCGGCGCCAGCAGCGTCAGGTCGTAGGCGTGCTCAAGGGTCGTGCCGAACTGCACCAGCAGTTCGAAGTTGGAGCGCCGCACCCCGAACACGCGCCGTGCGGCCAACTGGTTGAGCTGCTGGCGAAGCGGCTGGAACAGCATCGTCGCGGCGACGGCCACCAGGACGGCGGCGCTGATGGGGAGGTACTGGCTCGCGGTGAGCCCCAGGGCGGTGACCATGCCCAGGTACCAGCCGCCGATGATGACCCAGAGCAGGCCGTAGACGGTGGAGCGCCGGGCGGTGAAGTCCAGCCCCGGCAGCCGGTGCCTGAACGCCGCGTACACCAGACCCGCCGAGATCAGGACGTAGGGCAGCGCGCCCAGGGTGCAGCCGATGAAGTAGGCCGGCCCGCTGTCTCCCTGCCACATCCGGAAAAGCCGCATGGAGCCGCGAGCGGCGAACAGGGCGAGGGCCGCTGCCGCGACCGCGGACCACCGGCGGGTGTTCCGGGCGTGGGGCCGCTGTGTGTCTGGCAGCGAGTGTGCCAGCAGCAGCCCCGCACCGATTGCGGGCATCCATGCCTCCGGCTGGACCAGCAGTCGTAGCTCCAGCCACTGCGGCATCGGCACCGTCATGAGTACGAGCGGAGCCGCGAGCAGCAGCCACAGCAGCCGCAGCGTGATGCGTTCGCGGGCGTGGTGCTCGCGGCCGTCCGGCAGCAGGGCCAGCAGCCGGGCGGTCATGACGGCCGCGATCACGTCGATGGTGCGGGCCAGCAGCAGCAACGGCCAGCTGGCGGCCGGTCCCGGGACCCAGCCGGCGACGGAGCCCAGCGCAGCCACGGTGAAGCGCACGACCAGCCCGAGGGCCGCCCACGATCCGGTCGCCAGCGCCCGCCGCGCGACCGGATGAGCCGGGGCCTTCCAGCACAGCGCCAGCCCCGCCAGATAGCACGGCAATACCGCGCCCAGCGCCCAGGGCAGCGTCCGCGTGGCCGAGAGCAAGGTCCCGAGCCCGACCGCGTAGAGCAGCCCCAGTCCACCGCAGATCGCCAGGACACGCATGCCCCGTGCGTCCTCAACTGCCATGACGCAAGTGTTCCTTGACCGTTTTGCGCTGTACAGGACGCATGCCTCCTAGTGCGGTGGCGGACAGCCTCCATAGCAGAAGCGAGGGCGCCCGCCTTCAGCGTTCGGGCGGTGCCGGTCACACTCGTCGCGGGGCGATCCGGTGGTGCCGGGTCGCGGTGAGCGCGGCTGGCGCCGCGCAGCGGGCGGCGAGGGGGCGGGGATGACCACCACACAGACGGCACCGTGTCACCGGTTACCTGAGCGCGAGGAGGCGCGATGTACGACGGTCGCACACCTGTTGCGCGGGCAGCGCGGTGAGGACGGCCGGCTGGTCGCGCTCTTCCAGCTGCTGGGCGAACCGGAACGGGCCGTGGCCGCCCACCGGCGCCTGGCCTCGGCCGGGTTGGACACACCCGAGGAGATCACGGCGGCGGCCTGGGCCGCCGCCGCCCACTGCGCGCGAGGCGCGCTGAGGCAGGCTCAGGGCCTCGTCAGGCGCACCGTGGGCGCGCTGGAGCGCTGCAGTGATCCGTACGCCGTGGTGGTGGCCCGCACCACGGCGTCGGCCGTGGCGGCCACGGACGGCCGGTGTGCGGCCGCCGAGCATCACCGGCAGTGCGCGCTGCAGGCCGCCGGTGCGGCGGGCGATCCGCTGCTGCGGCTGATGTCGGTGGTGGGTACGGCGCAGCAGCGGATCGAGCAGGGGGAGCCACGTGAGGTCCTCGCCGAACTGGACAGTGCGCTGGGCGCGGCCCGTCAGGATGCCGCGCTCGCGGTGGCCCTGATGCCGTCGGTGCGGTGCCGGCGGGCCGCCGCGCTGCTGGCGATGGGCGAACTGGACCGGTCCGCGGCGGAGTTCACCGGGGCGCTGACGGACTATCACCGGCTGGGGGACGGTGCGGGACTGGCGCTGGGGGCGCCGGCGCTGCTCGGTGTCGGCGATGTCCACCGGGAGCGTGGTGAGCTGGGCCCGGCCCGGACCGCCTACCAGGAGGCGGTGGTCCTCGCCGAACGCTCGGGCGACCGCCAGACGCTGTCCGCGGCACTGACCGGGCTCGCTCTGTCGCGCGGGGGCGGTGATCCTCACTCGGCAGCGGTTCTGGCGTCCCGGGCGGCCCTGGGGTGCGCCGGTCCGCCGCGGATCCGTGCCCTGCTGGCGGGCGGCTGGATCGCGCTGACGGCGGGGCGTTGCGAGGCGGCGGCGGAGGCGGCCCGGCAGGCGGCCGGCGAGCCGGGTGCGCAGGGGAGCCGGGCGGTGTTCGCCGAGCTGCTGGAGCTGGAGGCGATGTGTGCGGTCGACCCCGCCACACGGCAGGCGCTGTTGGGGGACGCCGAGGAGATGTGGGCCACCGCGCAGCGTCCGATGGCGGTGGCCAGGGTCGCCTTGGCACGGGCACAGCTCGAAGGTGCCGGCGCGACGCGGGTGCGCGAGGCCACCGCCTGGCTGGGCCAGTTCGGGGTGGGGGCCGGGGCCGGCGACGCGGCGGGGCTGCTCAACCGGGCGGCGGCGAGCCAGTGCCCGGCCGTGACGGTACGGGTGCTGGGCGGCTTCCAGGTGCTGCGGGACGGCTGCCCGGTCGGGGCCGAACAGTGGCAGTCGAAGAAGGCACGGGACCTGCTCAAACTCCTGGTGGCCAGGCGCGGCCTGCCCACACCGCGTGAACTGCTGATGGAGGAGCTGTGGCCCGAACAGGACCCCGCCCGGTGCGCAAACCGGCTGTCGGTGGCCTTGTCCGTCCTGCGTCTGGTCCTCGATCCGCAGCGCCGTATGGCACAGGACCACTTCATCGTCGCGGACAACTACGTGGTGGGCCTGGCCCGGCTGCACGTGGACGTGCAGGAGTTCCTGGCCGCGGCGCGCCATGCGCTGGGCGTCGCCGGGCGGTCAACCGAGCACGCTTTCGCGGCGCTGGCGGCGGCCGAGGGACTGTACCGCGGAGATGTCCTGGCGGACGAACCGTACGCGCAATGGGCCACGGCCCTGCGGGAGGAGGCCCAGGCCGCCCATGCGGAATTGCTGGCCAGGCTCGCCGCGGCGGCCGCCGAGAACCGCGACGCCTACGCCGAGATCCACTACAGGCTCCGTCTGCTGGAACGTGATCCGTACGACGAGGACACCCATCTCGCCCTGGTCCGCCTGCTGGCGGCGGCGAGCCGTCATGGCGAGGCCAGGCGCCGCTACCGGATGTACGCCGGGTGCATGGAAGAGATCGACGTCGTCCCGGCACCGTTTCCCGTACGGCAGATCAGGGGCTGATCGGCGGCCCGCCTGATGGTCTCGGCCGCAACGTTGGCGCCGTCCCGCGCCACCGCGGCCGCGGTCTCGTGAGTCACCTCGTAGGGATGGATGGGGACGGTTGCCGCGTCGCCGACACTCTGCCAATGGATCTTGCAGATCCGGGGAAGGGCGTCCTGGTGGGACGGTCTCCGTATCGTCGGTGCGTCATCGCCGCCGTCGCGGTGTCGAACGAGGACCGCACCGATTCCAGCACGGCCAGCCGCGCCTGTGAGCGCGAGTGCCGCCGCGCGGGCAGCGACAAAGCGGCATCGGCCGGGCGGACGTTGACGGCGCCGGGCCTCCGACATGCGCACCGGCGGACGGTCACCCTGCCGAACAGCGTGGCCAGCGGCCGCTTGATGACCCTGCTCCAGGCGGGAACGGACCAGACGGTCGGGGCCGGTCACCACGGGCCGACGGGTGCGGACGGGTTCCTCCTCACGCAGGGCGCGCAGGTCGAGGTGGACCCGCAGGAGCTGCCGCATCAGCAACCTGCTGCGGGTACTGAGGAGTTCTTCCAGTTCATGGTGGGCCAGCCGGCCCGAAATTCACCGAGGCCGCAACAGGTCAGCACTCGGCGGGCTGTCGTAGCGTTCCACCGCGGGCTCTTCACTGAGGCGGTGTGAATTGGTTGGCGCCTTCGACCGTACGGAGAAGAGCCCCTTGGTCACCATCCCCTCACGGCTCGGTCCCGCTGCCGGGCGGCAAGGCGAGCACGCCGGGGGAGTTCTCCGTCGACCAGCCCCGCGTCACCAGCCGCTTGAGCTTCGATCGGGCCCCTTCGATCTTGGAGAGTTCCTCGCTGCCCGGACCGATGCCGACGGGGATCTGCTTCGCCCGCAGCGAGCCCCCGCATCCGCCAGTACTTCCAGCAGATCCTGATAGGCCGTCGACAGCACTGATGCCTCCAGACCCAGCCGCCACGGCGGCACCGTCCGCACACCGATCACCGCATCCGCCCGGACGCGGCAACACCGCACGTCTGCTGCCCGACAGGCCCGTCTTCATCCGGCTCCTGCGATGTGGCCTGCACAGCCGTCCCAGCGAGGATCACGTCCACGGTCTCACGCGTGATCCGCAGCCGCGCCAGCCGTTCCTCCTCGGCCGCGAGCTGCCGGTACAACTCTTCAATCTGGCTGTGGAGTTCTGCCGCACGAGCCAGTCCCCGAGGCGGAGTTACACCCGTTGCTGATTCCGGATCCAGGACCCCAGTGATCGATTTTGGTGCCACGCTTGGTCAGCGACAGGAATCATGTGCTCGGAAGAAGTGATCACGGCACCGGACTCCATATCTCTGAACCCAGCCGCAAACTGACCGACAGGGCTCCGTATAGTGCCTTGGCCCGGGACTGGTCTGGATCTTGACAGAGATCGCGTCGGAGGTGCGGCCGTGGCCGGGGGCAGGCGTGGCCTCGCAGTTGTTCGGCTGCCACGATCACCGCGCGAGGTCGTCACGCAACGCTTCCATGACGCTGCGACAACGGCGATTCGAACAGGACTTCGGTCCGGTCGCTGCCCGGCAGGCGGGCCCGTCCTCGCCAGGTCGCGCGGGCGGTCGCGGACGGGGGAAGATCAAGTGGTGAACTCATCTGTGGCGGAGGCCGTCTCCGTCGTTCTTCTGCTGGCGGTCCTGGCGTGCGCCGTCATTCGCCCGTTCGGGTGGCCGGAGGCGGTGGTCGCCGTCCCGGCCGCGGGCATGGTGATCGCCACCGGGGCGCTCTCACTGGGGCACGCCCGAGAGGAGGCGGAACGGCTGGGGCCGGTGATCGGGTTCCTTGCGGCCGTCCTGGTCCTCGCCCAGCTGTGTGACGACGAAGGGCTGTTCCACGCGTGCGGGGCGTGGATGGCCCGTAGTGCGGCGGGGCGCCCGCGCCGCCTGCTGGTGCAGGTGTTCGCGGCCGCGTCCGTGATCACCGCGGTGCTCAGTCTGGACGCCACGATCGTGCTGCTGACGCCGGTGGTGTTCGCCACCGCCGCCCGGCTCGGCGCCCGGCCGAAACCACACGTCTACGCCTGCACCCACCTGTCGAACACCGCGTCGCTTCTGCTGCCCGTCTCCAACCTCACCAACCTGCTCGCGTTCGCCGCCAGCGGGCTGAGTTTCACGCGCTTCGCCGCCCTGATGGCCTTGCCCTGGCTGGTGGCCATCGCCACCGAGTACGTGGTCTTCCGCCGGTTCTTCGCCGCCGACCTGGACGCCGGAGCTCAGGCCCCACGTACCGGCGGACAACGCGAACTGCCGGTGTTCGCCCTGGTCACAGTGGCCTGCACGCTGGCCGGGTTCGTCCTCACCTCCGTCGTGGACGTCAATCCCGCGTGGGCGGCCCTCGCTGGTGCCCTCGTGCTCGCCGGGCGGGCTCTGGCCCAGCGCCGTACCACGCCCACCGCCATCGTGCGGGCCGCCGCGGTGCCGTTCCTCGCCTTCGTCCTGGCCCTGGGACTGGTGGTCCGCGCGGTCGTCGACAACGGGCTGGCGGCGGGGCTGGGACACCTGATCCCGGGCGGTACCGGACTGGCGGCCTTGTTCGGTATCGCGGCCCTGGCCGCGGTACTGGCCAACGTCATCAACAACCTGCCCGCCGTGCTGGTGCTGCTGCCTCTGACCGCCCCGTCCGGGCCGGCCGCCGTCCTGGCGGTCCTGCTGGGGGTGAACATCGGTCCGAACCTCACCTACGCCGGCTCCCTGGCCACGCTGCTGTGGCGGCGCATCGTGCACGAACACGACAGTAACGTCGAACTCGGTGAGTTCACCCGTCTCGGTGTCTTCACCGTGCCTGCCGCCCTGGGGCTGTCGGTGGTGGCACTGTGGACCTCGCTCACCCTCATCGGAGGCTGACCCGTCATGAAAGTCATCGCCTGGATCACCGAGGGCACCTGGCCCGCCGGCATCGACGCCGCGCGCGCCCACGCGCCCGAGGACGCCGACATCGTGCTGCTCCACGTCACCCCGGCCGACGTCCCGGGTGCGGCGCACGGCGCCTTCGCCGGTCTGCTCGGCCGAGGCCATGGCGAACGCGACCCCGGCACGCAGGTGGAGCACCTCGCCGCTGTCTCCGCCGAGACATTCCTGGCCGAGGCCGCGCAGCGGCTGGGCCGCCCGTGCGCCCGTGTCGAGCGGACCGGCCGCGTCGAGCGGGAGGTCGTCGCCGCTGCCGAGGGCGCCGACCTGCTCATCCTCACCCGCGACGGTGACCGGACCCATCTCGGGCCGCGCAGCCTCGGGCATGCCGGCCGTTTCATCGTCGACCACGCCCCGTGCCCTGTCCTGCTGGTGTGGCCCGAGCCCGCGCCAGGCATCGACACCATCCCACCCCCGCCACCCCACCCGCCGCACCACCGATAGCGGCAGGCACCCGGCACCGGACCGTCTTCCGCGGCCAAGAGCATGGGCGACGGTGACGCAGACCGATTCTTGGCGCGATGCCCGTGATGCGGCCGCTGCCGATCTTCTGCCCGGCCGTCTCATCCCCGACGTGGAACGCGCAGCCGGACGCGAGCAGTCGAGGTACAGCAGACCCCGGTGAGAACCCATCTCTAAACCTCTGATGATCTCGTTCTCGCGCCACGTTGAACGGCCTGGTGCGCATCGGGCCCTCCGCGTCAACTCTCTGGTGTGGGGCCCGTGTTGAGCGTTGAACCCGCCCGGAAGGCACAGTCACGCCTCCGGTCGGCTGAACGGACCCGCGTTGATCGATCCCGGCCGTGAGGACGCCTGCTGCCGTTGCGGTATCGCCACGGCTGCCAGGCCCCTCGGGGACCAACAGCGCGGCGAGACATCTGCTGGGTGTTGGGCGGAGGGCTTGAGGATGCCCTCCCCGGAACCTGCCAGAGAGGGCTTCGCTCATCTCAAGGTCATACGGGTTTCATTCAGTAGCCCCGCCAGGCTTCCGAGGTCTGATTGGTGTAGATGTTCCAGACCTGCCAGTTGTTGGTGGTGGAGCAGCCGCCGGGGAAGCCGTAGACGCCGATGCCGCCGTCCAGACACACGTTGTAGTAATCGTTGTGGAAGTTGATGAAGTGCTTCAATCCTGCCGGGTTTCCAACGTTCTGCGCCGGAGCTGCGGTTGCCATGGTCCAGATCTGATCCCAGTTGTTGCCACCAACCTCGCAGGATTCCCAACGCGTTGCAGCCGAACCCCGGACCTGAGAGGGTCCCTCGCCCGCGACCGCTCCCAGGCACACCGTTCCGCTGCCGCTGTCGGTCATGATCTGGACGTTCGCGTGGCCACCGGAGTCCGGTTGTCCGCTCTCCAGCCGGATCCAGCTGGTGCCTCTAGCCATACACCCGGGCACCGTCGCGCTGGCGCTGCCCGGGCCTCCGAAGTCGTATACAGCTGCCAGGCACTGCTGGCTGGCCTGGTTGACCATCTGGATGCTGGGATTGTCCCAGTAGATCGCCGCGTTCGCCGTGGCGGTGGTGCCCAGCGGCATCGCGAGCGCCGCTGTCACAGTCGCGGCCAGCTGTACGGCGCGGTTGGACAGCAGTTTTCTGAACCGGATCAAGGTGCTTTCTCTTTCGGTCCTCGCACGCATGGACTTGCCGAGTTTGAGCATGAGTGAGCTTCCCCTCTGATGGCAGCCTCGGTTAGGTCGTTGCCAGTCCGCACGACAGGTTGCTATGTGCGGTCAGCCGGGTGAGTGAGTCCATCGCGAATCTAGGATCGGCAACGCATGCTGTGTCGTGCCGAGTTGCACAGTGAAGAAGGGGTTCCGGTGCCACAGTGCACAGCGAGCCGGGAAAGCGCAGGCGGTGCCCATGATCCGAGTTGTGGTTTGTCGCGTGTCACACACCTTGCGCGCTGCAAGAACACACACGCAGCGCAAGCCACACCCTCATCGGACCGAACCAGCACGGGGCATCGTGCGTCACTCCGCCGCCGGCCACACCTCCGGCCCGCCAACCCGCCACTCGATCAGCGGTGAGTTCACCAGGTCCACCACGTCCAACCCCACCAGGCCGCACGCTCCAGGAACGCACTCAGATCGTGCAGGACGAACGCGGTCGCCTCGGTCGGCATATCCGTGAGACCCCGATCTCTTCGACAACTTCTCGGCTGCCTCCCACGATCTGCTCGTACCGGTCCGCGCTGACGCTGCCGAGCTTCTCGGTACTTGGGCACCGCGCCCACCCCCTGCCAGGCCGGAGCACGGCCCCGTGGCCCTAAAAGGGGAACTCCGGCCTGCCCGGTACAGGGCAGAATCCGCTCGCCACCTCACACCCGAAAGGCGTGCCACCACGGCGCGTGGACCCCTGGGATGCTCTCGAGGTTGTCATTTCTCCCATGATCAGCACCGAGGCCGACGAGTCAGCTCCGATCGCTGCGACGAGTCGCAGTAGATGCCACCTGAGCGACGGGACTGACTGTCGGCCGGCGATGATCGCTTGTGGTTCGGCTGTGCGCGAGTGAGTGTGCTGGTCGGCTGGTTGACCCCGAGGTGTGGGCCTGAATGCTGTGGACTGTGCGGCCGAACCGGTGGCATCGTCACTGATCGTGACTGAACATGGTTTCCTGGCGTTGGCGCCGCGATACACCACAACATCCGAGCTGCTCTCGACGTCGGCGTACTGGCGGCCCGCTCGACTCGCAGCACCAGGCCCTCGCCGACGGGTTTGGCCTGCCTGATACCGGGAGGCCGCCTCTGACCGATCAGCACCTCCCGCACACCGGGGGAACCTCGGAGCGGGAGACCCGTTCACGCCTGCTGGCGGTCCACCGAGCCCAACCACTGCGTCAGAGCCTTGCGGACCTCATCCGGGTCGGGGTCCTCGGCCGCCCACGCGGCATAGCCGTCAGGCCGGACCAGGAGCGTCGAGCGCAGGCTGGTCGCCGGGGCGACTGTCACCACTCGCTCCGCCCACGGCGTCGCCATCGCAGCGACTTCGCGGCCCACCAGCACGAACTTGCCCTCCCGCAGTGCCTCATAGAGCCGGGCCGGTTTCTCAGCCAGACGAAGGTCCGGTACCCGGCGTCCGACGAGCGGATGAGAGCCGCGGGGTGCCCGGTAGATGATCCCGATGCCGGAAATGCCGCGTGCCGCGCGCGCCTCCACCACGACCAACTGGTGCGCGACGTCAGCCAGCGCGGCCCGCAGTGCGCGGATCAGAGGTGACCCGGTGGTGACGGCCGTGAGGAGTGCGTGACTGACGCGCAGGACCATGCGCCCCACCGGGTGACGTTCTGCGTGATAGCTGTCCAGCAGTGCGTCACCAGCCCGGCCGTGCAGGACGGCCGCCAGTTTCCAGCCGAGGTTGGCGGCGTCCTGGAGCCCGGTGTTCATGCCCATGCCGCCGGCGGGCGAGTGGACGTGTGCGGCGTCGCCCGCGAGGAACACCCGTCCCTGCCGGTAGTGGGGTACCTGCCGCTCGTCGCTGTGGAAGCGGGAAAGCCACCGCGGGTCGTGCATCCCGAGGTCGTTGCCGATCGTGCGCGTGGTGATGTCCCGGACGTCCTCCAAGGTGACCGGTGCATCGTCAGGCATCTCCCGGCGCCGGTCCCAGCCGATGATCCGGTACCAGCCGTCCCCGAACGGCGCGAAGAACGTGAAACCTTCCTCATTCGAGCTGAAATTGAAAATCTCGTCAGGGACGCGGTCGAGCAGCACATCGGCCAGCATCACGGAGCGAATGGCCGACTTGCCGGGAAACGGCATACCCAGGCTCTGCCGGACGGTGCTGCGCGCCCCGTCCGTGCCGACGACGTAGAGGGCCCGAAGTGTGGCCATGCTGCCGTCTGGATGGCGGACATCCACGTCAACACCGTCCGGGTCCTGCCGTAGCCCGGTGACCTGGGTCCCACGGAGGATGGTGGCTCCCGCATCCTCGGTCCGGCGCAGCAGGGCGCGCTCGACCTGCCACTGAGGAATGGTGAGGATGAAGGGGAAGCGCGTTCGCAGCCTGGAGAAGTCGATATTGAGACGGCCGAACGGACGCAGGGCCCGGGTAGGTGTGCCGATTCGCAGGAGTCCGTCGGCCAGGCCCCGGGCGTCGAGCTGTTCCAGGGTTCGCGCATGGAGGCTGAAGGCGCGGCTCAGATTGGATTCGTGGTCGCGTCGCTCCAGCAGGCAGACATTGACCCCGGACTTGGCGAGGTCACCCGCGAGCAGGAGGCCGGTCGGGCCGGCCCCGACCACCAGAACGTCGGCGTCCGATGCCCGGTGCGGGTTCGAAGAGTCATGCGCTGACCTGTCCGTCGTGTTCACATTTCCGAGTGTCGGCCCTGCTCGAGGGCGCCGCATGGCGAGATCCGGGTCGACGGCGCAGCCGCGGGCGGGCCGCCGGGAGTGTTGCCGGCGCCTGCGCCGGCGGCCCCGGAACCGCGCACCGCACCGCAGGCGACCGGAGCGACCCGGCCGACCGGCGGTGACGAAGACCGCCGTGGCCGTCGCGATGGCTCCCCGAGCGGAGCCTCCGTTCAGGGAGCCGACCCAGGGCAGCCGCCGAGAACAGCCGTAACTATTATTGTTGCAACGTGACGGGAGGTGATGGACGGCATGGGTGCCAACAGCAGGCTGACCGTCGCCGTGCACACGCTGACCTGGATCGGCCTGTACCAGCGCCGCGGCCACGAGGTGGCCGCCTCCGACCAGATCGCGGCGAGCGTCAACACCAACCCCGTGGTGATCCGCCGCCTGCTGGCCCAGCTGCGCAAGGCCGGCCTGGCCGACTCGCGAAGAGGCGCCGGCGCCGGCTGGACGCTGTCGCGGGACCTGTCGACGATCACTCTGCTGGACGTCTACGAGGCGGTGGAGCCGGGGCCGGTCTTCGCCCTGCACCCCGCCACGCCCGATCCCGAGTGCGTCGTGGGCCACGGCATAGCGCCGGTACTGGGCGTCGTCTACGACGGGGTCGAGACCGCTCTCCGCGCGGAACCGGCGAGAACCACGCTGGAGGATGTGCTGCACGACGTGCTGAGAGCCACCTGACGTCGACCGCGGGCCTCGCCGGGCCGCGGCAGCAGGGCGCTTTTCGCGGCCCTAAACGTAACCACAACAGTTACATCAACAGTTCGGAGAACGTCATGGGACAGCTGGACAACAAGACCGCCCTCGTGACCGGGGCCTCCACCGGCATCGGCCTGACTGGCGCCCGGAGTAATTGTGGTATTCCAGTGTGGCCACCGATCGAGTGACCGGAACCGTGACCACAACGGACAAGGCTCCCGCGCCGTTGAGTGAGGTGTTCGAGGTCTCAACCCATCGGCCCAGGAACCTCGTTGGTCCCTCGTCCTGCCGCACTCGACCTGCCCCATGCGCTCATCGAGTGGGTCACGATGTTTATCGTCACCCGCGAGGGTCACCGCCAGTGCAAGCTCCCGCCGCACCAGCGTGCCCTGGTCGCTCTGGTGTACCTGCGCAAGCGCGGGCCCCCTGCGCAGATCGCCGCCGGGTTCGGCATCGCCATCGGCACCGCGCAGGCCTGCACCAGCGCGGTCATCGACACATGCCCAGAAACAGGTCAATCGGTGTCCACTTGGTGTCCGCAGACCTCGCGTTCCCACATCCAGTCCCCGATGTGAGCCACGGCCGGGTCCCGGTGCCGGCGGTAGGTGCTGAAGGACAGGTGCAGCGAATGGGCCACGCGCTCGTGCGGGCCGGCCGGGTGCAGCAAGGTGCGGTCGACCACCTCGAACAGGCCGCGGCGGTCGGCCCGCAACGGCTCGGCGGCCATCGCGAGGAATTCGCCGAGTCCCGCGGCACATGACCGCACGACCCGCGATCGCATCAGCGGATTGCGCCCCAGAGCCTGCGGCACGTGCAGATCGCGCAGCGCCGCGCGGATCGACTGGGAGAACTCGGCCTGGGAGAGCGCGAGTTCGGCTGTCTGCTCCTCCGCCGGCCGGGCCGGGGCACCCACCTCGCGGGCCGCGATGAGCTCGAACCACTCGGCGAGGCCGGTGCGCCGCCGGTCGTGGACGAAGACCGGGTAGATGGCATCCCCGATCGTGTACGCCGCCTCGGCTGCCGTCCAGAAGTCCAGATATCCGAGTGTCGGCCCCCGCAACCCGGCATCCGCGTAAGCCCCCACCAACGTCCAGGCCGAGCCATCATGAGTGAGGATGTCGAGGACCTGGCACACGGCGAACAGAGTCAGCGACGGCGAGGAAGCCTGCCCACGGTCACGGTCGAGGAAGAACCGCCAGGCCCGCACGTGCTCGCTGGGGCGTGCCGCGCCGTGCCGCCGGGTGTACTGCCACATGCTGTCGACACCCGGATCCACCCCCAAGTCCTCGGCGCACGGGTCGAGGCAGGCGCCGAACCCCTGCGGCTCCCCGGCCCGTCCGCGAAAGACCCGGAAGGCTCCGGGCTGGCGCCGCATCCAGTACGCCACCAGCTCGGCCTGTTCCGCCCCCTGAGCCCGGGTCGCCAGTCAACGATCGGGGCCGTGTCTTCCTGCCGCAGCGCATCGATATGGTGATCGACCGGCCGTGCGGCGGCGACGTATGCCGCGAGCCTGGTCCGCGGACAGGCCACGACTATGGTGTCGGCCAGGAGCCGTTGCTGCTCCCGTGCGTCCGGCGCCGAGCGGATCGGCGCGACCAAGCCGGCCCGCACCTGGTGATGCACCTCAGCGCAACGCTCCGGGTCGCGCCACCGCAGGTCGGCATCAAGGACGTCGCGGACCATGTCGTGCGGGAACAGACCGTACGGTCCCTCCTCGACGAACGACAACGTGCGCAGCCGCGTGAACAGTTCCCCGGCGTTGTCGCCGAGCACCGATCTCAGGACGTTCTCCGTGATGACGCTGGCGTGCGCGCTGACTTCCAACGCAAGCCGATGGCGCGGACCCGGCACCTCGTCCAGGGTGAGGGTCAGCAACCCGCGCACCACGTCGGGCAGGTCCCCGAGTGTGCGCGGCAGTACACCACCGCCCCGCCGTACCGCATCCACGAGCCAGGTAGGCGCGGCCATCGCGCGGCGCGAGGTTGCGCAGCGCGACGACCCGTATCAGCGCGCGCCAGGCGGGGTCGGCCAACCACGGCGACGAGGGCGGTCGTCGTGCCGCGATGACCAGGACCGCGTCAGCGGGCAGCGCGGGCAGGAACTCGTCCCGTACCCAGTCGTCGATCGGGGCGAGCAGCTCGTGGGTGTGGAGGAGCAGCACCGCCCGACCGCCGATGGAATGCGCTTCAAGGGAACTTGGGCCCGGCGGCACGTGGCGGCCGTCGATCGTGACCGGATCGGCGCCCGCAGTCACGGCGACATCCGCCAGAACATCCAACAGTGCGCTCTTGCCGGTGCCGCCGGGACCGGTGCGCCCCGCAAAGGCACGCCGTCGTAGCTCACTCAGCCGTTGCCTGATGATCGTCACACCGCGACATCACCCATCAGCGAACAGCACGTGCTGGCGGCCAGGTTGCGGCAGGTCGCTCTCTGGGAGGCGGCCTGGTGAGCAGGGCCCGGCGGTCTACATCACCGACGCGTGTCACCCGGCGTGAGCAGACTACTGACTTGCTCTCATCCGCTGAGATCCAGGTGCACGTCGCGCGAGGCCCAGCGGATGCGGAAGGCTTCACTGCGGTTGGACAGTTCTCCCACAAGCCCGGTCAGTGCCCTGCTGCAGGGATCCCGGCCAGCCTCGACGCGCAGCACGGCGACGCTGTTGTCAGCGACCTGTTCGTGGTCGACCCAGAAGTGGTGGGGTCGCGGGACGCCAAGCCTCCGCCGCGCCTAAGCGTGGTGCAAGCGGCAATGTTGGGCGGGTCAGTCATTGAACGCCGTGGCCACAGCATCTCCGAGCTGATTCAAGACGTCCCGTGAGAGCTGCACCGACCCGGTGAACGAAAAGAAAGCGTGGGTGGCACCCTTGATCGGGAGATGCGTGACCGGCACGTCGGCGTCGGTGAGCTTCTGTGCGTACCGGTCGCCTTGGTCCCGCAGCGGATCGTGTTCGGCGGTGACGATGACGGCGGGAGGAAGCCCAGCCAGCTCGTCGGAGCGCGCCGGCGAGACGCGCAGGTCTGCGCCTTCGTCGGGCGTGTTGAGGTAAAGGCCCCAGAACCATTCGAGCCAGCTGCGGCTCAGCAACGGTCCGGCCATGTTCTCGTACATGGAGGGGCTGTCGTCGAACCGGTCGACCGCCGGGTACGCCAGTACCTGCAGTGCGATCTGAGGTCCCCCGCGCCGCTGCGCTTCCTGCACGAGGGCCGCGGCGAGGTTGCCGCCGGCGCTCTCGCCGAACACCGCAATGTTTTGCCCGTCGCCGCCGAAACTTCCGGCGTTGGCCGCGACCCACGTCAGGGCGGCGTAGGCGTCTTCGATCCCTGCCGGGAAGCGGTGTTCGGGCGCGAGCCGGTAGTCGACGGAGACCACGATCGTGCCGGAGCGGTTGGCCACCATGCGGGCGATGTGGTCCTGGCTGTCCAGATTTCCGAGGACCCATCCGCCGCCGTGGAAGAAGACCGTCACGGGCCGCGGCCGTGAGCGAGGGAGGGTGGCGGGGGCGTAGATGCGGATGGGGACCTCGAGGCCTTCGGCCGCGGCCACTGCGTCGTGCACGCTGTCGACGGGCTCGACATCGCCCGCGAGGGCGGAGAAGCTGCTCACGAGGACGCGGTTCTCCCCGACCGTTCGACTCTCCGGTGCCGGTGCGCCTTCTTCGGCTAACTTCTCGAGCAGGGCACCGATCTGAGGGTCGAGAGACATGATGAAGACCTTTCCGAAGCTGGCGATACGACACGGATTGGAATGACTGTTCCAAGCGCTGCACGGTCGCAGGAATGGAGCGGCGGCGGCGCGATGCCGCCCGGCGCTGCGCGACCCCGGTCACGGCCGGGCCCGCGCTCCACGCGCACGCGTACTTGGATCGGCGAGTAGGAGGCCGGTGTCGGCGGCCGCCGCGGGTGTCGGCGGGCAGATTCGCGACCAGTTCCGCAACCGCGTACGCCATGAGACGGGCCGATTCCTCGGTGCGAGGCCGACGGCTCCGGGAAGGGTGGCCACGGGTCGCCGTCCGGCGCTGAACAGCCGGCCCTGGCTGCGCTGTCGTATCTGCTCTGAATGTGAGCCCACCGGGGGTGGTGCACGGTGTGCGGATCAGCGGGCGATCGAGATCGCGAAGGGCGCGAATCCGGTGGAACGGATCACATGCGGTACGAACAGTATTGCGGCCTCCGTGGCGCGGGCGGTCTGGATCCCGCCGAGATCAGTGATCCACTCCTTGCGCCAGCCGAGGTCGGTGAGCAGTTCGTGGACGGTCTGCTTGGCCTGCGGGTCCTCGCCGGAGAGGAAGGCGGTCGGTGTCTGGGTGAGCGTGGCCGGTGCGGTCATCACCGGGAAGAGCATGGTGTTGAGTGTCTTGACGACGTGCGTTTCGGGGAGTGCTTCCTGGAGCTGCTCGGCGAGGCTTGAGCCGGGGTAGACCAGGTCGGCGGGCAGTCCGTCCGGTCCGTCGACGGTGGCGTTGGAGACGTCGACGAGGATCTTGTCGCGCAGTTCCTCGCGCAGGGCGGCGAGCCGTTCCAGGGAGCCGGCGCCGGGGGTGGCGTTGATGACGATCTGGGCTGTGCGGGCGGCGTCGGCGGCTGCGCCGGGCGCGCGGTCCGCCACGGTCACCTCGTGCCCTGCCCGGGTGAGGGCTGTGGACAGGTTGCCGCCGACGCGGCCGTTTCCGAGTACTGCGATCGTGGTCATGGTGATGTGGTCCTTGCGTGGGTGCGGGTGTGGTGCACGGTCAGCGGGAGAGGGTGGCGACGGCTTCGGCGTGGATGCCGGGCGCGGCGGCCAGGAAGCTCTCGCTCTGCGGGGTCCAGGGACGGCCCTCGGCGTCGGAGATCTGTCCGCCGGCCTCGGTGACGAGCAGCGCCCCGGGCAACAGGTCCGCGCGGGCGCCGGCGAACTGCCAGAAGGCGTCGATCCGGCCGGCGGCCACGTTCAGCAGGTGCAGGGTCGCGGGCACGGAAGTGCGGACGACGAGCGCGTCGAAGAGCATCGCGGTGATCGAGGAGCCGACGCGGCGCACGACCTTCTCGTCCTCGTCGGGCCGGGCCTGGCTGGTGGCCACGATGCTCAGGCCGAGGTCCGCGGTCCGGGAGACGTGCAGCGGCCGACCGTCGAGGTAGGCGCCCGCGCCGGTGAGCGCGGTGTAGGTCTCGCCGGTCAACGGCAGGTGGACCACGGTGAGCACGGGACGGTTGTCTCGCACGAGGGTGGCGGTCACCGCCCACTCCGGCAGGGCGTGCAGGTGATTGACGTTGCCTTCGGCCGGATCCACGACCCACCATTCGCCTGGCGGCAGCGCTCCGCCGTCCAGCTCGTCCTCCACCCACCCGGCATCCGGACGCAGCCGCGTGAGGCGGGGGCGCAGGATGTCGAGAGCCGTGTCGTCGTTGTCGGCGAGCGCGCGCATCAGCTCTTCACGGGTCTGGTAGCGGACGACCTCGCCGAACCGCTCGCGCAGTGCCGCACCGGCCTCACGCACGGCGATCGCGATCTGGCCGAGCAGGTCGACGTCGGAGGCGGCGACGTCAGTGGTCCCAAGTATTACGGACATGGTGAACTCCCTTTTGAGTAGGCGGTGATGGGGCCGTTCGGGCCGAACTACGCGCTCTGTTCAGCGCTCTGGCCTCGAAGGTATACAGCCCCTCGATTAACTTCAAATGCATGTAAAGCACGGCTAGGATTACTCACATGCAATTGGACTTGAACCTGCTCGCTGCGCTCGACGCGCTGCTGGAGGAGGGCAGTGTGGCCGGGGCGGCCGCGCGCCTGCACGTCACCGCCCCCGCGATGAGCCGGAGTCTGGGCCGGATCCGGCGCACGACCGGGGATCAGATCCTGGTGCGCACCGGCCGCACGATGACCCCGACGCCGTACGCGATCGCCGTCCGGGAACAGGTACACGAGCTGCTGCACCAGGTTCAGGGAGTGCTGGCACCGAGCCGTGAACTCGATCTGGCAACGCTGGAGCGGACTTTCACACTCCGCTGGCATGATTCCCTGGTCGCCTTGAGCGGCCCCGCGCTGCTCTCGGCCGTGCGTGAAGAGGCGCCAGGCGTGCGATTGCGCTTCGTCGCGGAATCGAGCGTCGACACCCCCGAGTTGCGGCGCGGCGAGGTGGACCTGGAGGCGAACGCCAACCGCCCGAGCGCACCGGACATCCGTTCCGAGAACGTGGGCGACACCCGCCTCGTCATCGTCGTGAGGCAGGGGCACCCCCTCACCCGCGTCAGGACCGTCACCGCAAAGCGGTACGCCGCCGCTGAGCACGTCACCGTCTCGCGACGCGGGAG
This sequence comes from Streptomyces sp. MUSC 14, assembly GCF_001866675.1. Lineage (NCBI taxonomy): Bacteria > Bacillati > Actinomycetota > Actinomycetes > Kitasatosporales > Streptomycetaceae > Streptomyces > Streptomyces sp. MUSC 14. The sequence goes on along the minus strand of NZ_MLYN01000090.1, from coordinate 56,174 downwards.
CCTCAGCAATGCCCTCGACGACGCCCTCGCGCGACTCGGCCTCACCCGCCGCGTGGTGGCGACCGCGCCCATGGAAGCGGCCGCGCTGGAGTTCGCGCGCGGCTCCGATCTCCTGATCAGCGTCCCCGAAGCCACCACGCGCTCAGCGGTCGCCGACCTCGGCCTGGTCGTGCTCCCCCTCCCACTCGAAATGCCGTCGGCACCGATATACCTGTCATGGCATCAGCGCTACGACACCGACCACGCCCACGCCTGGCTGCGCGGGCTGGCGCGAACCGCGCTGGCCATGGGAGCAGCGACGTCGTAGTCGGCGCCGTCCGCCCGCTTCACCCATACGCGCAGGCGACCACCTCGGTGCCGCGCGGCTGGCCGCTGTGCGGAACCGCATCGGATCACCAACCCCCGGCGGTAGGCGTACACGACCAACCTGAACGGGGTCGCGAAGCCCGAGCTTGCCGAGAAGGCAGGACACGAACGTCTTGACGGTCCCCTGGCTTGCCGGTCTTGCGGTCCATTCGGCGACGCTTCAGCTGGACGGCCTCGCCGGCGCCGGGAAAGAACAGGCTGTTCACCGTGCACACCTTGATGCGGCGGGCCTCGCCGCGGCCGTGGCCGGTGTCGCGGGTGCGGTCCTGCAGCGGGATCTGCTTCCAGGGAAGGGATTTGAGCTGCTTGTGGAGCCTGTTCTGGTTCCCTTTCGCGATCACGAAGTAGTGCGCGCCTCGGCCGAGCAGGTAGCAGGCGTGCTCGCGCTGGGTGAGCATCGCGTCGCTGGTCACGACCACGCCCGCCAGGTCGGCGAGGATCTCCAGCAGAAGCCGGCAGCAGATGATCTCGCTGGTCTTCTCGCCAACGTCGAGTTGGGCCAGGACCAGGCCGGAGAGGTGGTCGCAGGCGGCGAGTAGATGAATCTTCCGGCCCGTGGCCCTGGCCGCCTTGCGCAGGGTCTTGCCGTCGACCGCCACCGCATGCAACTGACCGTCGGCCCCAGCGCGCCGGTCGGCCGGCCAGCGGCCCACCGCCCGGTCCAACGCGCCGCCGTCGACACGGCCCAGCAGCCGCCGCACCGTCGCCTCCGCCGGCACGCACCGCTTTCGGGACAGCGGATCGGGCCGTACGCCAAGGCGCTCCAGGACGGACGGTGGGGCCTCGGTGATCCACTCACCCACCGCCAGCGGGGCGGTCGCTCCGGCCAGAACCGCACACGCGGTCAGCGCAGGCACCGCGACCAGAGCGTGCCGTACGCCGCGCGGATCGCGAGGGTCGGGCACCTCGGCCAGTCGCTCCAGCAGGCCCGGGATCTCCTCAGGTACAGCCCCGGGATGCTCGCGGAGTTGGCCAAAGGCAAGCGGGATCGGCGATGATCGCGGAGAAGGCGGGGCCGGCCGCGTACGACGCGAATCCCACTCGCCGGGCCGATCAGCGCCGAGTTGGGCGCCCCGGTGCCGGCCGGCTTCCAGTACGACGGCGACCGAATGGAGTTGGAGGCCTGGCGGGACGGAGTGCGCGCCCACCGCTACGGCTCCTGGCCGGGCCGGGAAGTTGAGAGCGCCGACGACGCGCCCCTGGGCGCTGCCCCCCCCGCTGCGTTCCTGGACTTCGCCGTCGGGCCCCTGGACAGTCACCGCTTGGCCTCCGTGCTCGCGGACCCGATCGACGCGCAGGACATGGAGTCGACAGTGAGCCAGGCTACGTCTGGGCCCAGGCCCTGCACTGGGACGTGCTGCGCGCGCTCAGCCCCCGGACCAGGTGATCCGCCGCGCCCAGTGGGACTACTTCCACGTGCGCGAAGCGCCGCAGGCGCTCGCGGAGCTGCTGGACGGCACCGAACTCGTCGTCCTGGGCACGGCCGACCGCCCGTTCTGAAGCCCCGCCAACCCGTACACGGCAAGAGTTCATCCTCACCCAGCCGTGATCGGGGACAACAAAGACTCAGGGGACCAGACGCCGATCTTGCGGATCGAAGCAGACCAGGCCGGAGGACGGGGCCAGATCGGCAGCGAACACGGCGGCCTCCTGACACTTGCTGAAGACCATGCCGAAATAGAAGTCGGACCACTCGCGTTGTTGATCAAGGGCCGTCCGACCAAGGACTCGCGTGCTCGTCCTCATCGTCGTCACCCAGGTCCAGGCCACCGGTTCACCAGCCCTTCGACGTACTGCCTGATACGTGCGGTCGGCGACTGACCCGCGCCTCTCATGAATCTGCCGTGCAGGTCCTCGAAGACCTCAAGCGCCGCAGCATCGTCAGCGAGGATCGGACCCCGTCCCAACCAGCCAAGTCATAGCTCATGGCGGCGCGAACTTCAGCAGGGTGTTCGTTGCTTTGCGAGCCTTGCGATCGGCATGCTTGGCTCCGCTCTTGCTGCGAACGGCACGCCGAACGGTCCGTTCACGCGCGTGGTGCGCCCACGGCCTCCGAGGAGAGCGCAAGGCCTGCATCCACCGCCGATCGCAGCACTCCTCGGCCGCCGCCAGCAAGCCTTGGTGCGCGGCGCCTCATCCCCGATCCCGCTGTGCGTCTGGGCCGTCGCGCCGGCCGTCGGCTCATCACCCAGAGGAATTCGTCTGATAGTTCGTTCTCTGGGCGGCAGTGCCGTACTCTCTGCTGGTCCTATCGCCTGCGTGGCGGAGAGTCACGCCAAGTGGGGGGAATTCAGTCCAAAAGTGAGTAGAACTGCTGGGCACCGCGCGAGTCGACGCGGTGCCCTTCTCGTGGCCGCCGTCGGCGCGGTCACCACGCTGGCCGGAACTCTCGTCGTCTCGGTCGATACCGCAGGCGCCACGAACGCCCCTCCGGCGTACACGTCCGCGATACCGGACACTGCCCCGCGTCTCCCAGCCGCCGCGCCGCACTGGACAGCCCTTGCGGCCAAGCGGTTCTGGACCGCGCAGCGCATGGCAGAAGCGAAGCCGCTTCCGGACGCCAAACCGCGGACCGCCGGCAAGGCCGCCCACACCACGCTTCAGGGGCTCGTCAAGCCGTCGGTGACCGGTCGTCTGAACGCCCAGGACCTGCGCGAGGTCCCGATGGACGCAACGCCGACCGACACCGTCGGCCCGACGGACTCACCCACCGACACCTCGACTCCGGATCCCTCCGCCACGGCTACGGACACCCCGACCGCCGCGCCGACGGACACCTCGTCCGCCTCCCCGAGTACTTCCCCCAGCGCGTCGGACTCGGCGAGCCCCACCGCCTCGCCCGGCCCGTCCTCCACGAGCACGGGCGGGACAGGTCCTGGCAGCTCCTACTTCGGCGGCCTGCCGATGGTCGGCCGGCTGTACATGCAGACCAGCAGCGGCTCCTACTTCTGCACCGCGAGCGTCATCAACAGCCCGCACCACAACATCGTGCTCACCGCCGGGCACTGCCTGGACGGGCGGGCAGGCAGCGGCTCGCTCGCGTTCGTCCCCCAGTGGACCGCGGCCAGTCCCCAGCCGTACGGCATCTTCCCCGTCGCCACCGACTCCGAAGGCCGCAGCCGGGTCTGGATCGATCCCCGCTACTACGACCGCGGACACGTCCAGGGCGCCCCGTGGGACGTGGCGTTCGCCCAGGTCGGCGTGCGTAGCGACGGCAAGCAGGTGCAGGACGTGGTGGGCGGCAACAACCTGGCCACCGGCCGCGGCTACGCCTTCCCCAGCATTCGCCTGGTTGGCTATCCTGGCACCGCCACACAGCCCCTGACCTGCGACAACAACACCACGCAGTACACCCCGACCGACGGCACCCCCGGATCGTACCTCCGGATCGCCTGCAACGGCTTCGCATCCGGTACCAGCGGCAGCCCGTTCCTGGAGAACTTCGACCTGACCACCGGCACCGGAGACGTGGTCGGCAGCATCGGAGGCTGGGACACCGGCGGACTGACCGACGATGTCTCCTACAGCTCCTCCTACGGCTCTGACGTCCAGAACCTGTACAAGGCGGCGGTCGCCGGCACCGCTCCCGCCCGTCCCAATGTGCTGCCCGGCGCCTCCACACTCACCCATGCCGCTCTTTTCACCTCCGGCTCCTTCACGCCCTCGCCTTCGCCCGATCCGGACAAGAGCGACCTGATCGTGCGCTGGTCGGACGGCGAGCTGACGCTGTACCGGGGCGGTGGCAACGGACGGTTCGACAAGGAAATACGGCTCGTCGCGGCCAACACCACCTGGACGAAGGCTGTCTCCATCACGGCCGGCGACTTCACGGGCGCCAACACCTACGACCTGCTGGTGCGCTGGAGCGACGGCAGTCTCACCCTCTTCCCCGACGTCGACGCGCGCGGCCTGCACAGCCAGATCACACTCGTCAAGCCGGGGACGCTGTGGCAGCACGAGCTTGCCATGACCGCCGGCCGCTACACCACCGACGACCACTGGCCCGACGACCTGATCGTGCGCTGGTCCGACGGCGAGACCACTCTCTACAAGAACCTCAACTCCACCGGCATCCACAGCGAGGTCCGGCTCAACCCGCCAAACTCCACCTGGACCCACGCCACATCCCTCACGTCTGCCGACTTCACCGGGGCCACCGAGTCAGACCTCGTGGTCCGTTGGTCCGACGGCGAACTGACCCTGTACCCGGACATCAACCAGTACGGATTCCACGGAGAGGTGCGACTGCGGGCCCCTAGCACGCTGTGGACCCACGCCATACTCACCACGGCGGGCGACTTCACCAGCACCGACAGCCGGATCAACGACTACCTCGTGCGCTGGTCCGACGGCCAACTGTCCATGTATCAGGACAGCGGCAACAGCCTCGGCACGGAAGTCGTACTCGCGGCAGCGTCCGGCTCGTCGCTGCCGTACTACCGGCGCTGACCACGAAGTCCTCCGGGCCTCGTCCCAGAGGACTCCTGGCGGCTACGCCGTGACGGTGGACGTCAGCCAGGCAACGATCCACGGCGGTTGTCCTGGGCCGGTCGGAGCAGGGACGGATCGGCGGTCGAGGCACAGCGGCTCGCATGCAGCGACTACATCGCCACCCTCGCCGCGGTCGGGGAGGAGACGGTTGCGGCCGTCAGCACCGCCGTGAGGGGGTGGTCGATGAGTGCGCTCCCGACCGCTCCTTCGAAGGGGGCGTGGTGGCCCAGGTCGGGGCGGTGTCTCGGCTGGTGGATGAGCCTAGAGCAGATGGCTCGTGATCTGTTTGTATGACCTTGGAAGACGGTTCAGGAGGTGGCAGACGCATGGTGTCCACGGAGAGCATTCTCGCGTTCGCGGCGATGGCACTACTGGTGATCGTGATTCCAGGGCCGAGCGTACTGTTTGTGATCGGCAGAGCCCTCGCGCACGGCCGCCGCACGGCGCTCGCGACCGTTCTGGGCAACCTGATCGGTTCGTACCTCCTGGTGACCGCTGTGGCGTGGGGTCTCGGCACGCTTGTGGAAACTTCCGCGGCGGTTTTCACGGGTGTGAAGCTGGCCGGCGCGGCGTATCTCGTTTATCTCGGAGTGCAGGCATTCCGGCATCGCAAGGAGATGCGTGCGGCGGACATGGAGGCCCCGGCGGGTAAGCGGCGCGGTGATCTGCGCACGGTCCTGGACGGTATTTTCGTGGGCTTCACCAACCCGAAAGGCCTCATCTTCTTCGCTGCGGTGCTGCCGCAGTTCGTGAACCACGAGGCGGGCCGTATCCCGCTCCAAATGATGGTGTTGGGGCTGGTCCCGGTCGCCATCGGCATGGTCACGGACACCTTGTGGGGACTGGGCGCGTCGGCGGCCCGTTCCTGGTTCGCCCGCTCGGATCGCCGCCTGTCGATGGTCGGCGGGGCGGGCGGCTTCGCGATGATCGGGCTTGGCGTAACCGTGGCAGCGACGGGCCGAGCCGACTAACTGGCAGGCCCGGACACATGTGAGGCGCTGTACCGCTGCAGGCCCGGAACGTGCGCCAGGCAGTACGTTGCGCCGGGGCGCCGCAGGGGTGCTTCCTGATCGGTTCGTCGAAATTCTGGCCTGTGAACGCCGGGTGCGATGCACGATAGGTGGGCGCCGTGAAGACGCCGAGGCCCCCACCGAGTACTGGCTGTCCAACCTGCCGGCCGACACCCCGATCGTCGACCTGGTGCAGCTGGCCAAGGTCCGCTGGCGCATCGAGCACGATTACCGCGAGCTCAAGCACGGTCTCGGCCTGGATCACTTCGAAGGCCGTTCCTGGCCCGGCTGGCACCACCATGTCACGCTCGTGACCGCCGCCCACGCGTTCCTCACCGAACAGCGCCTGGTCCCAAAAGTCCCCGCACCGGTCTCAGCCTCTACCAAGTGCTCGACACCCTCCAAGACGTCCTGAGGTGCTGGACCGGTATCTGCACCACTTGCCAACAACCACTGCCCAGCAGAACCCTCGGGACCTCGAGATCAAGACAGACCTAACGGAGTCCTACTAGTGTCCTGCGCCAGAGATTCGCTGGCAGAAGCGGGCGAGGGAGTCGAGGATTTCCTCGGCCGTCTTGGTCCAGATGAAGGGTGTGGGGTTGCTGTTCCATTCCTTGACCCAGGTGCGGATGTCGGCTTCGAGGGTTTGCACGTTGTGGTGTGTGCCGCGGCGGATCTTCTGATCGGTGAGGAAGCGGAACCACCGCTCCACCTGGTTGATCCAGGACGAGTAGGTCGGGGTGAAGTGCAGGTGGAACCTGGGGTGTTTGGCCAGCCACGCTCTGACTGCGGGAGTCTTGTGAGTGCCGTAGTTGTCGACGATGAGATGGACAGCCAGAGGGGCGGGGACCTGCTTGTCGATCCGGATCAGGAACTTCTTGAACTCAACGGCCCGGTGACGGCGGTGCAGGGCGGTGATGACTTCGCCGGTCGCGATGTCGAACGCGGCGAACAAGGTGGTCAGCCCGTTGCGCACATAGTCGTGAGTGCGGCGCTCGGGCATGCCCGGCATCATCGGCAGCACGGGCTGGGACCGGCCCAGGGCCTGGATCTGGGACTTCTCGTCCACACAGAGGACCACCGCGCCCTCGGGCGGGTTGAAGTAAAGGCCGACGACATCATGGACCTTCTCCACGAACAGCGGATCCGTCGACAGTTTGCATGTGTCCGCCAGGTGGGGCTTGAGATGGAACTTCCGCCAGATCCGGCCGACCGTCGACTTCGACAGCCCACTGCGCTCAGCCATGGAGGAACGCGACCAGTGGGTCGCGTTCCTCGGAATCTCCTCCAGCGTGGCGATCACGACAGCTTCCACCTCGTCGATGCCGATGGTGGGAGGACGGCCGGGCCGGGGCTCGTCCACCAGCCCGTCCAGCCGCTCCGCCAGGAACCGGCGTCGCCACTTGCGGACCGTGTCCGCGGCCACCCCTAAGTTCCGGGCCACCTCCACGATCGGCGGCACATGCGGGCCGGCGCACGCCAAGACGATCCGCGCCCGCAGAGCGAGCGCCTGGGCCGTCTTCGCCCGGCGTGTCCACCGCACCAGCACCACACGCTCGTCCTCGGCCAAAAGCAACGGCTCCAGCTTCGGACCCCGACGAGGGACTGACGCACCAGCAGCAGAAGTCACACAACATCTAACGAACCACTACTGGCGCAGGACACTAGAGGGTCTTCCTCGTCTGTTCCACGACCTCGGTGAGGAGGTCGGTGACGATGTCCGGAGCGGTCACGAGCGGCGTGTGGTCCACGTCGTGGACCCGCACCGTGGAGCCCATGCGCTCAGCCATGAAGCGCTGGTTCTCGGCGGGGATCATGCGGTCCTGTTGGGCGAGCAGGTACCAGCTCGGGAGGACCTTCCACAGCGGACGACCCACCGGGGTGCTGATCGCGGCTGCCGCGATCGGCCGCTGGACCGCGCGCAGCAGGGCCTGCTCCTCGGCGGTGGCCAGGTGCGCGAACGCGTTGGGGAATGCCTCGTCGGGCAGCCAGACGAGGCCGTGCTCGTTCGGCGTCACGGCCGGCGCGTCGGGGTGCGGGGTGCCGCGCATGAAGACCTCGCCGACGGTCTCGCCCTCGTCCGGCGCGAGCGCCGCGACGTAGACCAGCGCACGGACACTGTCCGCCGTGGTCGATCCGATCACCCCGCCGGCATAGGCGTGTCCGGCGAGGACGACCGGCCCGCCCACGTGCTGAAGGGTGTCCTCCAGGGCCGCCACATCATCCTGAAGGGACGTCAGGGGCAGCGGCGCAGCGACGGCGCGGATGCCCTGAGCGTGGAGCCGGGCGATGACCTTGCTCCAGCTGGAACCGTCCACCCATGCGCCGTGGGCGAGTACGACCGTGATGTCCGCTGACATGCTGAGACTCCTTGGTTACGAGAGCTGGTGGTGCACGCGTTCCCGCGCGGTGACTGGACTGTGGAGAGCTGCCGGACCCGGGAGATCGTGCGAGACGCACCCTTCAGGGGTCCTGTGGCGGTGCGGTGCTAGGCCTCGACCTTCGCGAGGAAGGTGCGGATCGCCTCGGCGATCTCAGCGGCGTGGGTCTCCAGCGCGAAGTGGCCGGCGTCGAGGAGTCGGACCTCGGCGTTGGGGTTGTCGCGCGTGAACGCCTCGGCACCTTCGGGGAGGAAGAAGGGGTCGTTGCGGCCCCAGACCGCCAGCAGTGGGGGCGTGTGGGTACGGAAGTACGCCTGGAAGTCCGGGTACAGCTCGACGTTCGACTTGTAGTCGCCGAACAGGTCGAGCTGGATTTCGTCCGCGCCGGGCCGGGCCAGGTAGTAGTTGTCCAGGGTGTAGCCGTCGGGGGACACCGACGCTTCGTCGGCCGTGCCGTGGGTGTACTGCCAGACGGTGGTCTGCGGGGACAGGAAGGTCCGCAGGGCCTCGCGGTTGGCGTCGGAGCGGTCCTCCCAGTAGGCCCGGATCGGCGCCCAGCCGTCACTGAGTCCTTCCTCGTAGGCGTTTCCGTTCTGGGAGATGATCGCGGCGATCCGCTCGGGGTGGGCCGCTGCGAGCCGGAACCCGGTCGGGGCGCCGTAGTCGAAGACGTAGACGGCGAACCGGCGCAGCTCTACGGCTTCGGTGAAGCGGTCGATCACCCGGGCGATGTTGTCGAAGGTGTAGTCGAACTCGTCGCGGCTGGGCATGTCGGACTGGCCGAAGCCGGTCAGGTCCGGGGCGATGACCCGGTAGCGGTCCGCCAGCAGCGGGATCAGGTCGCGGAACATGTGGCCGGCGCTCGGGAACCCGTGCAGCAGCAGCACCGCGGGGGCGTCGACGGGCCCGGCCTCCCGGTAGAAGACCTTCAGCCCGTCGACCTCGACCGATCGGTAGGTAACAGCGTTGCCCATGTGACTCGCCTCTTTGCTTCGCACCGTTCGTGGACAAGGCCGAGCCAAGCACCACCGACCTAACCTGTCAAGTGCACTTTAATGGTTAGTCTGACCTGAAGGTGGCGGGTCGAGGAGTGGGGGTGCTTGGCGGCGCGAAGCCCCAGCTCGGACAAGCCCCTGACCTGGCGGCTTGCGTAGCCACATCGCCATGTGCTAACCATCAATTTTGGCTTTCGTGGTTAGTCTCGACGTGAAATGCAACCTGGCTGGTGGGTCACCGTGGTGAGGAGGGGCGATGAGCGACCGCGAGCGGCAGGACGACCTGCTGGAGCTGCTGAACACGACGCCGCTGGACAGCAGCGGCCGCCCGACGGACCTGCTGGCCGAACCTCACGCGGCCAAGGAGTGGCAGTGTGCCCACGGCGGCACCGGTGCGGCGTCGGAAAGGCGGCACTTGCTGGAGGCTCGGGACGCGCTTCAGGCCGTGGTACGGGGCACTGCACCCGCGACCGCCCTGTCGCCGCTGCTGGAGGGCGTCGCATCCCGCCCGAAGGTCTCCCCGGAGGGGATCGCCTGGGAGATGGACGTGCCCCGGGGGCGTGAGCTGGCCGTGCGCGCGCTGGTCACCTGGAGTTGCGTGCAGGAGACGATGCCGGGGAGGCTGCGGCCGTGCGCCAACCCGGAGTGCCGGCTGTTCCTCCTGGACCGCAGCAAGCCCAACAAGGCCCGCTGGTGCTCGATGGCCGTGTGCGGCAACCGGATGAAGGTGCGCCGCCACTACGAGCGGTCACGCGAGGGGGAAGCCGTATAGCGGTCGGCGCGGGTGAAGGGGCTGGCAGGGCCGGTTGGACGGGCTGCGCCATCGGTCACATCTGCCGGGCGGTGTTCACCCGGGGCAGGCCCCGGCGCTCGAGGTCGGCGACGAATCGGTGCACGAGCGCGTCGGACGGGGTCAAGGTGATGGCCAAGATGTCGCGGTGCACCCTGGGTTCCATCCGGCGCACCGCGGCTGAGAAGCGCCCGGCCGGCGCGGAGACGGGAACGATGGTCACGCCCATTCCCGCCCCGGGAGTTGAGCGGCGGTCCGTGGGCTGCGGGTCCTCAGCACCACGTCAAGGCGGGTGCCGAAGCCGGCGACGAAGTCGTCGGCCCAGAGGCCCATGCCGTTGTTCGTGTCGTAGTGTACGAAGGGTTCACCCGCGAGGTCGGGCACCTTGACCGCGTCCCGATCGGCGAAGGCGTGGTTCGGCGAGCTAACGATGACCACCTCCTCCTGGCCCAGGACCTCGACATGAGCGGTTGTCGAGGTCGGCTCGGGTCCGACCACCAGGTCGGTGCCGTCGGCCATCAGGTGCGCAACCATGTGGTCGGCGCTGCTGAACTCCTTGAGATCGAGCGACACCTCGGGTCACCGTGCGCGCCACTGGCGCAGCGCCGGGACCAGTAGCCAAGCCGTCATCGTCTCGGCGCACGCGATGCGCAGTCGTCCTCCGAGCCCTTCCCCGACCCGGCGTCCGACCTGGACCGCCCGCGCCGCGGAGTCGAGCGCCACCACCGCCTCCGCAGCGGCCGCCCGCCCCGCGGCCGTGACCCGGATCCTCCGGGTCATCCGCTCGACCACCGGCGTCTCCCGGCTCCCGCTCCAGCGCGGCGATCTGGTGGGACAGGGCCGGCTGCGACATGTGCAACGCTGCCCCCGCTTTGGTCACCGAGCCCTCGTTGACCAAAGCCACCAAGCACTCCAGCGCCCTCAAAGTCGCCATCCACGCATCCACTTGGTCGTCACCGACGCACAGCACCATGGTGCCGGGCCCCGTGCTTGCGGCCTCGGCCTGAAGCTCATGTTGCCCCGGATGCCGGACAGCCCAGCCCACGACAGAGGGGATCCGGCTGTGCGCAGGTCCTCGGCCACGGGCGGGACCCGCGTCCCCGTGGAGCGCGGCCGGGCAGCGCCACGGCGGCCCTCCCAACGGGACGGCACTGAGTTCCTGGCCCGGATTCCCGGCGCGGGGCATGCGAATTCCGGAGGACGATTCAAGGTATAGCGAATACCACGAGCACGGCAGCATTGACCCTGCCGGCTGGATTCACGGCCCTCTCTGTAAACGATCGGCTCTGAAGTACAGTCGCAAACGTCTGAACCGAGTCATCGAAGTGCGCTGTTCAAACCGGGAGTTGACCGTGGGAGCCGCCTCGCGACTTCTGGCGTCGGGAGCGTCGGCAAAGACTTCAGTCCCGACGGCCTACTCCAGATGTAAGGGACGCGTATCCCGCCCTGCGCGAATGGGGCGCGCCGCATTCGACTGATCTGCGACGAGTTGGGGGGTGGCTGCATATCGTCAGATGCGGGACCTCGCAGCGGTGAGCAGCGAACGCGCCTCGGCCTTCGCCGCGTTCGTGCAGGCCGCCCGGCGAGCCTTGCCGTTGCCTGGCTTTCCTCCAGTGGTCGTCACTCCCTTGGAGGCATCACCATGCATGGCCGTGCTCGGCGTCTCGGCTCACCCCTCGTCACCGTCCTGGCCACCACGACGGCGCTCGTCGCCGCCTCCCTGGCCGCACCGGCGGCCACCGCGGCGACCCGGGTCGCGGGATTCCATGCCGTCTTCGTCCAGGACAACAGTACGTCGGGCAACCACACCGTCGCCTACCACCGCGACGATTCCGGGCAGCTCATGCAGACCGGGAGCTTCGCGACCGGAGGCAACGGAGGCCAGCTGGCCGGCTCGGTCGCGGACCACCTGGCCTCCCAGGGGTCACTGACCTACGACACCGACCACGGCCTGCTCGACGCCGTCAACGCCGGGTCCGACACCATCTCGGTCTTCTCCGTCCGCGACGACCAGCTGAAGCTGCGCCAGGTCATCAGCTCCGGCGGTGACTTCCCCGTCAGCGTCACCGTCCACGACGACGTGGTCTACGTCCTCAACGCGCTGGACGGCGGATGCATCCAGGGGTACACGGTCGAGGGCGACCACCTGCGCAAGCACGACGACTGGCACCGCTGCCTGGGCCTGGACCCGACCGCCACCCCGCAGTTCACCCACACCCCCGGACAGGTCGGCTTCACCGGCGACGGCTCCCACCTGATCGTCTCCACCAAGGCAGGCGGCAACAGCCTCGACGTCTTCGGCATCGACCCCTCCGGCGCCCCGTCCGACACCCCCGAGGCCACCAGCCTTCCCGGCACGGTCCCCTTCGGCTTCGTCCCCAGCGGGGGGCATGGCATCTTCCTCACCGAGGCCGGCACCAACGCGCTGACCACCGTCGACATCCGCCGCGACGGATCCGCCTCGCAGGTTGCCTTCGCGGCCACCGGCCAGCAGGCCACCTGCTGGGTCGTCGCCGTCGGCGACCTGCTCTACACCTCGAACGCGGGCAGCAACTCGGTCAGCGGATTTCGTGCGACCGACGACGGACCACAGCTCACGGCCCTGGGCTACGCGAGCACCGACCCGGGCGCGATCGACGCCGCCGCCTCCGAGGGCGGGCGCTTCCTCTACGTCCTCACCGGAGTCAACGGCATCGTGGACGAGTTCGCCGTCGACCACGACGGAACCCTGACCCAGATCGGCGCCGCCACGATCCCGGACGGTCCGGGCAGCGAGGGCATCGTCGCCTTCTGAGCCTTCACGGTTGCCACCGACCAGGGCGCCGATGCCCGGTCAGTCGCAGCTCACGGCCGGTCGGACGAGGGCGCGGCCGCCCTGGTGTGGGCCTGGACGTGGTCGATCATGGCGTCGAGGGTGACCCGCAGGGGGCGGACGTCGCGGTGGATCTGGGTGAGGAGCAGGCCGCCCTGGAGGGCGGCCAGGACGGTGAGCGCCAGGTCGTCGGGGTCGGCGGTCAGCTCGCCGCGTTCGTGCATGGCGCGCAGGCCGTCGAGGATGCCGGACTCCCAGCGCAGGAAGGAGCCCGAGACGGCGGCGCGGGCGGCGGGGTCGACCTCGGCGAGTTCGCTGCCGAGCGAGCCGATCGGGCAGCCGCCGCGGCATTCGAGGTCGAGTTGGTGCTGGACGATGAAGTCGCACCAGGCGCGCAGCCCGTCGACGGTGTCCAGGCCGGCGAGCATCGGCTCCTGGTCGCCGACGACGCGCGCGTCCTGGTAGGCGATCACGTCCATGATCAGGGCCTGCTTGTCGGCGAAGTAGTGGTAGAGCTGCGAGCTGCTGGCACCGGAGGCGGCTTTGACGTCCTCCATCGTGGTCCCGGCGACACCGCGGTCGAGCATCAGCTGCGCCGCGGCGGCGACGATCCGCAGGCGGGTCTGCTCGCCCTTGGGGGTCAGCTTCCTGGGCTTGGTGGCGGTGCGCGTCGTCATGGCTGCAGTCTACCCAAGTTTTTGGATTGGACATTCCATTTTTTCGGGCGAATAGTGGATCGCACAGGCCAATCCGGGGTTCCGACCGGAGTCCCGCAGGTACATCTCGTGGAGGTTCGTCATGGAGTTCTCCGGCAAGGTCGCCCTGGTGACCGGCTCGACCAGCGGCATCGGCCGGGCCATCGCCCAGACCCTCGCCGCCCGCGGCGCCCACGTGCTGGTCTCCGGACGCAACGAGGAACGCGGCGCGCAGACCGTGGCCGCGATCCGCGGGGAGGGCGGCAAGGCCGACTTCCTGGCCGCCGACCTGCGCGACGCCGACTCCGCCCGGGAGCTGGCCCGCCGCGCCACCGAGGCCGCCGGCCACGTGGACATCCTGGTCAACAACGCCGGCCTGAGCGGGTTCGGGCCCACCGCGGCCACCACCGAGGCCGACTTCGACGCCATGTACGCCGTCAACGTCAAGGCCCCCTACTTCCTGACCGCAGCCCTGGCCCCGGCCATGGCCGAGCGCGGCGGCGGCGCGGTGGTGAGCGTGTCCACCATGGTCGCGGGCTTCGGCATGCCCGGCATGGCGCTCTACGGCTCGACCAAAGCGGCGGTGAGCCTGCTGACGAAGTCGTGGGCGGCCGAGTTCGGCCCGCAGGGCGTGCGCGTGAACGCTGTCGCCCCCGGCCCGGTCCGCACCGAAGGCACCGCGCCCATGGGCGAGGGCCTGGACCAGCTCGCCTCCCAGGCCCCGGCCGGACGCCCCGCCGACCCGTCCGAGGTCGCCCACGCCGTCGCTTACCTCGCCAGCGACGAAGCCTCCTTCGTCCAGGGCGTCGTTCTTCCGGTCGACGGCGGCCGGGCCGCCGTCTGAACCCGCCCGTACCAGCCGCACTCCTGCGGGCGGGGCGACCACGCACCACAACGACCCACCCGGACGCCCCGCCGCAGCGGACCGATTTCCCGCAGGAGATGAGGACGGATGAGCACCCCACAGCACGACGAACCGAACGGCACCTACGACGTGATCGTGCTGGGGGCAGGGACCGGTCGGACATTATGTGGAATCGAATTCGTCAAGGTCTCGGCCCCAGGACAATCACGAGATTGCGCCGTCGGCTGAGCGAGCCGGCGTGGCACTCGTGGGTGGGGGAGGCACCAGTCCCTCACATCGAGGGCCGCCGCCGTCACCGACCACGGCGGCGGCCACCCTCAACTCTCTTCCCGAATTACGAGGACTCCGTCCCTCCGCAGGCGTCGATCAGGCCATTGCAAGCAACGCCAGCGCGGCCAATACGATGATCACCGCTACGGGGATTATGACGAGCCTCGCCCCCTCGATCCACGCTTGCACGCCCTTGGACCTGCGGGCGGAGCGCTCGTCGTGGTCCTCGGGCGGTGTGCGGGCGGGAAAGGCTGCGTTGGTGGAGACGGAGGCGAGGAGGGTGCGGGACCAATTGCAGTCACTCTTGTCGCTCGGCATCGCGGACGGCGCGAGCGGCGTTGATGAGCCCGATGTGGCTGAAGGCTTGGGGGAAGTTGCCGAGGGCCTCTGCTGTGGTGGAGTCGGTCTCCTCGGCCAGCAGGCCGAGGTCGTTGGCGTGTGCGAGGGCGGTTTGGAAGGCGTGTCGTGCACGGGCGGTGTGGCCGGTGAGGGCAAGGGCTTGGGCAAGCCAGAAGGTGCACAGCAGGAAGGTGCCTTCTTCTTCCTGTAGTTCGTCGGTGAGGTAGCGGCGGACCAGGCCGTTGTGGTCGGTCAGCTGGGTGGCGATGGCCAGAACGGTGGACTGGATGCGGGGGTCGTGTGGTGGCAGGAAGCCGACGATGGGCAGCATCAGGGCGGAGGCGTCGAGGTCGGTGGTGTCGAATGCCTGGGTGAAGGCGCCCAGGCCGGCGTTCCAACCGTGTTGTTCGATGGCTTGGCGGATCTGGCCGCGCTCGTGCCGCCAGTGGGGCAGGTGTTCGTCGGCCTGGAGGGCAGGGGCCATGCTGATGGCGCGGTCCAGGGCGACCCAGCACATCAGTTTCGAGTGGAGGAAGTGTCTGCTGGGTCCGCGTCTTTCCCAGATTCCTTGATCCGGTTGGGTCCACCGCTGGGCGGCTGTCTCGGCTGCCTGGAGCAGGAAGGTGCGGGTGGCTGGGTCGAGAGGCTCATCGGGCGGAAGGGTCTGGGCGGCGGCGTCGAGGAGTTCGCCGTAGACGTCGAGCTGGCGTTGGTGCCAGGCGTCGTTGCCGATCCGAACGGGGCTGCTGTTGCGCCAGCCGGTCAGGTGAGGCAGGGGCCGCTCGCTCAGATCACGTTCTCCGCCAATGCCGTACATGATCTGCAGGTCGGCGCCGCGGTCGAGTTGGGTTGCCGCGGCCCGGGCGAGGAAGTCGAAGAAGCGGTTCTTCTCCTTCTCGCACGCGGCAGTGGCCAGTGCCTGAATGGTAAAGCTGGCGTCACGGACCCATGTGTAGCGGTAGTCCCAGTTGCGCGTTCCGCCCGTCTTCTCGGGCAGAGAGGTGGTGGCCGCGGCGACGATGGCCCCGGTGGGAGCGAAGGTCAGGGCCCGTAGCACGCGTCCGCTGTGGCTCACTTCGCCCTGCCAGGGGCCGACGTAGCCACGGTGGAGCTTCGACCAGGAGCGCCAGCCTTCGACGGTGTCGGACATGCGACGCCGGATCCGTCCCGTCCGCCAGGCCGCCGGCTCCCTTTCCCACGCCGTCCCGACGTGCAGGGCGAATCCGAGGCGTTGCCCCGCCGAGAGCGGGATTCTGCCGTGAGCCGTGGAGCCGCTCACCTGCAGGTCGACGGGGCTCGACAGCAGCAGAACATGGGCGCCCCCGTACGCCGCAAGCCCACCTGCCACGGCTGAGAGAAGTGGGTGGACGAGTCCGAACTCCGGGCGCGGCGCGTAGGCGACCTCGATGTCCACCCGTCCTTCGGTGCAGGTGATCTGCCGCAGCAGCATTCCGGGGGACGCGGTGCCGAGCGCGTGCCCGCGTTCGCGCCGTCCCAGGGCAAGGGCATCCCGCAGGACCGCGGTGCCCCCGGTCGTGCGGAAGACCGTCTCCAGAACGAGGGTGTCCTCGACGTAACGGCGGGTGATGTCGACCGGGTCGGTGACAGGGCGGATGGACCAGTGGCCGGCGTCCTCGTCGAGGAGCCGGGCGAAGATCGCCGGGCTGTCGAACCGGGGCACGCACAGCCAGTCCACCGAGCCGTCGGAGGTCACCAGCGCCGCCGAGCGGCAGTCGGACAGCAGCGCGTGGTCACCGATCGGTCGTGCACTCATGCGTCGCAGCCCGTCCACCCTGGGCCGAGCGCCGCCCGGCCGGGACGACGTGAGCAGTCGCCCGCGCCGCAGGTCTCTCCAGGTGCCTGACGGGTGACATGGATCCCAGCCTCCCTGGACAGCGGATTCCCCTCCAGCCAATCAGCAGGATCGGTGAATCGCACGTGCCGGTTGCCAACGGTTGCTCCGACCGAGTGGCACGAGCTGGTGCCGCGCTCGGCGTACGGTCGGTGTACGTCGTGTCTCTCCGCCGCCGCGCTGCGCGCTGCCGCTGATGGCCCTGTCAGTGTTCGAGGTTTTCGTGGTCGCGTCGGCAACCGGCGTCCCGGGCGGTGCACTGGTTCCCGTGGCCGGGGATGCCACCAGGATCCTCAGCACCCGGGCCACATGCAGCAGGTTCCAGGTCATGAAGGTGGTGTTGCGGTTGGTGAAGTCGTTCTCCGGGCCTCCCGAGCCGGGGTCGAGGTAGGAGGGGCCGGGGCCGGCCTCGCCGATCCAGCCGGCGTCCGCCTGGGGAGGGATGGTGTGGCCCAGGTGCTGGAGGCTGTAGAGGACGTTCATGGCGCAGTGCTTGACGCCGTCCTCGTTGCCGGTGATCAGGCAGCCGTCGACGCGGCCGTAACAGGAGTACTGGCCATGCTCGTTGAGCAGGCTGGAGCAGGCGTAGCGGCGTTCGATCACGCGCTTCATCACGGAGCTGTTGTCGCCCAGCCAGATCGGGCCGGCCGGGACGAGGATGTCGGCCTCCATGACCTGCTGGTACAGGTCCGGCCAGGCGTCCGTCTCCCAGCCGTGTTCCGCCATGTCGGGCCACACCCCGGTGGCGATGTCGTGGTCCACGGCCCGGACGACATCAACATGCACGCCCTGCGCGTCCAGGATCGCCGTGCTCCGATCGATCAGCCCCTGAGTGTTGCTGGTCTCCGGCGAGCGCTTGAGGGTGCAGTTGATCACCAGGGCACACAGGTCGTCCCACCGGGCCGGCGGTGCTTCGGTGGCGGGCGACGAAGCAGTCACACGGTCCTCCAGAACCCTCTGCGCAGCTCGATGCTCGGCGGCGCACGTCCATATCCGGCTCCAGCGTGCGGGGCGCCCGTGGCAACCACCACCCCGACGCCGCCGAACGGCCCCGGGGTGCGTGCTCCATGGCCACCACCCACAGTTGCACACTCAGTGTCGAGGCCCCACCAGCTCCCACGGCGGTTCTCGCCTCTTCCCGCACCTGCCCGATGAGCCCCCGAACGGCCACTACACGGTGCGAGAGTTGAGGGCGGCAGGGCTCGTGGCCCGGCGGACACGGCCCGTCCAGGCGATGCCGGCGACGCACTCGGCGCCAGCGCACATAACGTGTGCGCGGAATTACTCAGAGCCGACCGACAAGGCGGACGCGGATCACGTCCGGATGCAGCAGTCCGGCCAGTGACTGCCAGTGGGCGACTTCGACGGCTCCACGTAGGCGGGCGGTCACGGTGCTCGGACTGGCGGGCATCGGGACCTTTCCGTGACGCGTGGCCGGCGACACCCCGAACGTGTTCACGGTCTGCCTGGTCTTGCTCCCTCCTGGACGGCGCCGGAGCCACGGTTCTCGGTCACCCACGACGGAATCGAGGCGAGCCGACGCAGGGGCGGCCCCTGCCTCCCCGTGAGGGAGATTCCGGCGAGGCGTTGCGCACCCGGCAGGTTGGAGAGCCGTAGGGCGGTCCGGCGGATCCGCAGGTGTCGTGGTGATTCGGGTACGAACCAGCGGGCGACTCGCCGGGCAGCGCGCTGCTTGTGCGTGATGACGGGCCGCCAGAGCCGTTCGTAGCCGTGCAGTGCGTCCTCGATGCGGGAGGTGCGGGCGAGTTGGTCGGCCAGGACGTATGCGGCGCCCATCGCCAGGGAGGCGCCTTGTGCGGCGAGGAGGGAGACTGCCTGGCAGGCGTCACCGACCAGGACGACCCGGCCGCGGCTCCAGGCCGGGAGGATCGTCTGTGCGACATGGTCGTAGTAAATCCCCGAAGACGGCGGGCAGTTCGCCAGGACGCGAGGTACGAGCCAGCCGAGCGTGCCGTACTCATGGCGCAACGCCGCCCGCACGTCCCTGGGGCGAGGGGCGTCGGTGGCGCGGTGTACGGCGAACACGGCGACCGTGCCGTCGCGCAGCGCGTACAGCCCCATCTGCCGGCCGACGGTGTCGGTGAGGCAGAACCGGTCGCCGACTTCCGCGTGCGTCTCGGGGTCGTCGCACGTGAACGCGGCGGTGTGGTAGCCGAGATGGTGGACGTACCGCGCCTCCTCGCCGAAGACCAGGGCGCGCACGGTGGAGTGGATGCCGTCGGCGCCGACGAGCAGGTCGGCGTCGATGCTGTCGCCGTCGGTGAGGGTGACGCGCACTCCGTCCGGCCGGACATCGACGCGGGCCGGCCCCACGCCGAAGCGCAGGCGCACCGCGAGGGACAGCCGCTCCCGCAGGGCGAGTTCGAGGTCGGGCCGCATGATGCTCAGCAGGCGCCCGTTCAGGAAGCGGGCGAAGCGGTCGTAGCGGAGCCCGACCCGGCACTCGCCGTGCTCGTCCACGAGGGCCGCCTCGGAAACCTGATAGCTCAGCTCCTCCAGGTAGGGCAGCATGCCCATGGCCTCGGCCGCGTCGAATCCGGTCCCGAAGAAGTCGATCATGTAACCGTCAGTGCGGGGCCGCTGCTCCTTCTCCAGGACGACGACGTCCCAGCCGAGCACGTTGTGCAGCCGGCCGGCCAGCGCGAGTCCCGCGATTCCGGCCCCACAGATGACGACCCTCATCGGCGTGCACCGCCTCTCCTCCGTCACCCAATTTTTGCACCATGCAAAGCTTGTGCGTCAAGAAGGCCCGCGGGCAATGAATACGCACCGGAGTGGACCGGTGACCAGGTGAAGGTCAGCTGCCGTCGCCACGGATGCGAGGGCCGGGCAGGCGGCATGCCGCACGCAGTGCCGACCGACCGAACTGAGGAAATGCAGGCGGAAGCAATGCTGGCGCGGACGGGAGCGGTCACCGAAGGTCGTTCAGGCCCAAGGGGCGGACAGGTGGTGCACACCCTTGACATCTTTTGCATAATGCAAAAGTAAGGAAGGGGAATCGATGAGCGGCATACGGGCAGCAACGGGCAGGGAGCGAGGGGCCGACACGACGGCAAAGAGCCTTGCACCGGCTCCGGCGATCGCGAGCCTGCGGAACGCCCCTTGGGGTGTGATGGCGCTGGCCGTGGTGGTCGGCGCCGGAGCGGGCGTCGGTTCGGTCGTCTTCCGCTGGTGCATCAAGACCTTCACCGGTCTGCTGTCCGGTCACTCCGACTACTCCGCTTCCCCCGGCGCGAGCAATCCGCACGTGCCGTGGCTGGGCCCGTGCTTCGTGCTGCTCACCCCCATGATCGGCGGCCTGCTCTACGGCCCGCTCGTGAACCGGTTCGCCAAGGAGGCCCGTGGGCACGGTGTGCCCGAGGTGATGCTGGCCGTGGCCCAGCGCGGTGGGCGGATCAGCCCGAAGGTCGCTGTCGTCAAGACGCTGGCCTCCGCGCTGACCATCGGTTCCGGCGGCTCGGTGGGCCGCGAGGGGCCGATCGTGCAGATCGGCTCGGCGCTCGGCTCCACCCTCGGCCGTGTGACGAGGGCGGCGGAGGGCCGCACGAAGCTCCTGGTCGCCTGCGGTGCGGCGGGCGGCATCGCGGCCACCTTCAACGCTCCCCTGGCCGGTGTCTTCTTCGCCATGGAGCTGGTCCTCGGCGCTTTCAGCGCGGAAGCCTTCGGCGCGACCGTGCTGGCCAGCGTCACCGCGAGCATCATCGGACGCGCGTCCTTCGGCGACGTCGCCTTCCTGAACCTGCCCGCGTTCCACGTCGACCACCTTGCCCAGTACGGCCTGTTCGCCCTCCTCGGCGTGGTCGCCGCTGTGGTCGGGATGGGCTTCGCGCGATTCCTGTACCTGGTCGAGGACGCCTGTGACTGGCTGTGGCGCGGCCCGGAGTGGCTGCGCCCCGCGGTCGGCGGACTGGCGCTCGGCCTGGTGCTGTGGGCCCTGCCGCAGATGTACGGCGTCGGCTACCCCGTGCTGGAGAAGGCCACGGAGGGCGGCTACGCGGTCGGCTTCCTGCTGCTCCTCCTGGTCGGCAAGATGCTGGCGACCAGCCTGACCATCGGCATCGGCGGCTCCGGCGGTGTCTTCGCGCCCAGTCTGTTCATCGGCGCGATGCTCGGCTCGGCGTACGGCATCGGCGTCCATGGCCTGATACCCGGCACGGCCGGCGCGGTGGGCGCGTACGCCCTGATCGGCATGGGTGCGGTGTTCGCCGGCGCGGCCCGGGCGCCGATCACTGCCGTGGTCATCCTGTTCGAGCTGACCGGCGAGTACTCGATCATCCTTCCCCTGATGCTGGCCATCGTCCTGGCCACCGCCACCAGCCGCCTGCTCTCCCGCGACACCATCTACACCCTCAAGCTGCGCCGCCGCGGTATCGACCTCGAAAGCCCCGCCCCCGGGGCGGCGATCGGCGCCCAGCACGTCGGCACCGTCATGGAACCACTCCCTTCCGCTCTGCCCGCGACCACGTCCCTGACCGACGCCGCCGACCTGCTCAGCCTCTCGGGCCACGGCGCCCTCCCGGTCATGGACGACGCCGGCCGGTACGTAGGCGTCGTCACGGCGCAGGCGGTGGCCGAGGCGCTCGCGGAACAGCCGGAAGGAGCCCCCTCGCTGGTCGGACAGCTCGCCGCGCCGCCCGCACCGGTCACCGCCGACCAGCCCCTCGCGCAGGCGCTGCACACCCTGCTGTCGGCCGCCGGGACCGGGGTGCCCGTGCTCGACGCCGAGCAGGGCAAGCCGGTGGGCTGGCTCAGCCACCAGAGCGCGTTGCGCGCGGTGCACGCGAGCACTTGAGCGCCCACCGGCGCTCTTCGCGGCCTGGCGGTCAATGGCCGGCTGGTCTGATCCGGCTGGAAGGAGCGGATGTGACAGCCACGGACAGGCCAATACGGACTTTCTTTGCATACTGGAAACGTCGCCATGTGAGAGGGGGTGACTGCCATGTCGTATCCACGTCACTCGGCCGGATTTCGCGTGTCCGCATCGACCGGGACGAGGGCTGGCCGCGAGGTGGCGACCACAAGCAGCCCGGCAAGCGTCGTCGACGGGCTCATGCTGCTGGCCGGCATCTATACGGCGGTCTCGCCCTGGGTGATCCACTTCTACAGGACGAACCCGTATCTCACGGAGAACAACCTGATCATGGGGCTGGGCGTCGCCCTGGTCGCTCTCGGAACCTCCCTCGCGCCCCAGCGGATGCACCGATTCGCATGGACTTTGGTGCCGCTCGGCTTCTGGCTGATCCTCTCCCCGGCGGTCGTGACGGCATCCCATGGCGTGTCGGCCGGGATCGTGTGGAGCAACACCTGTACGGGCGGCGCCGTGTGCCTGCTTGGTGTGATCGCCGCGATTCGGGTTGCCGACGCATCGGGGTAGGCGCCACGGGCCCCGGCCATGCCGTGAACGGCTGCCGTGCCGGGTCAGGCGTCGTGTGCCATGGCTCCGTCCACGATCCAGCCGAGCGGGTGCGGCTCGGGGTCGTCCGCCGCCGGGGCCAAAGGCTCGCCTCCCGCCTCGTTGAAGGCGTTGAGGGCCTCGACGAGCGCGAGGCGCTCGGTCGGGCGGAGTCGTTCGACGATGCCGGCGATCTCGGCGCGACGCCGGGCGGTGACTTCCTCGACGGTGTGCCGGCCTTCCTCGGTCAGCCGCAGCTGAGTCTCGCGGCGGTTGGCGGGATTGGCCTTGCGGTCGGCGAGTCCGGCGGCGATGAGCCGGTCGACCATGCGCATGGCGGTGGAGGGCGCTACCTGGAGCAGCTCGGCGAGCGCGACCAGCTTGGTCTCCCCTCGGGTGGCCAGCACCACCAGCATCCGGAACTGCGGGAGGGTCACGCGCTCCTCGACCTCGGCGAGGGAGCGGGCGGAGACCGCTACCAGCAGCCGGGACGCGGTCAGGACCGCCCGGGTGACCGCATCAACGTCGTCCATGGTTCCCGCAGGGGGCTCGCGCTCCGGCATGTGTCCTTTCTACCTTGCCGCAGCCGCCGCCTTCTCACTCGATGCGAACAGACTTTCCTCCCGCATGACTGTGGTGGCAGTGCAGCAGCATGGCGGCGTCATCGTGGACCAGCCCGGTCGTCCGACTCGGGGCGGCCAGTGTCCGTCGCTGCGGGGCCCGTGTCAGGACGGTCGCAGGATGATCCCTGGCGAGCGAGGGTGGCAAAGCAGCGGTGCCCGCTCGTCCACTGGTCGGTGACGCTGAGGGCAAGGTTGGCGGCGATCCTGCGGAGCGGTCGTCGCCCGAGCCGTGCCCAGGGAAAGAACGGACCGCTCGCGCCCTGGAGGTTCTCGAACCGGGCATTGCACAGCTCTTCGACGTCGTCGGGGTCGACCTCGACGACGAGGCGCCCGGTGGGGGCGACGAGCGCGGCGCAGCGGCGCAGCAGGCCATGCGGGTCGCCTCCGATGCCGATGTTGCCGTCGATGAGCAGCACCGTCTGCCAGCCTCTCTCGGCCGGCAGCCGGTTGAAGACCGATCGGCACAGTGCGAGGCCGCCCAGAGAGGTGGTCAGGGCGACCGCGCGAGGTGCGATGTCGACGCCGAGGGCGAAGACTCCCCGGCTCAGGAGTGCCCTGCACATGCGGCCCGGGCCGCAGCCGACGTCGAGGACGGGGCCGATGCAGCGTTCCAGCACGGTCGTGTCGGCCGCCGTGGGCTGCTCGTGCCAGCGGTGCACCGGCATCCGGATCCGGCGCCCGTCGGCCAGCCGTAGGTACACCGGTTCCCGGCCGGGGCGCAGGGCGAGCGCGTAGGGCTCCCCGTCGGCGTCGTACTGCTCGTCCTCGTCCGTTGTCACCGTGCTGCGCCGTGCCCTGCGGCCGGTCGGTCCTCGTCGCCGCGACCGGCCCGTCTCAGGCGGCGCAGTTTCATCGCGTAGGCCACGGCGGAGGCGGCGAAGAGTACGCCGGTGATCGCCAGCCATCGGCCGAGGTAGACGCTGTCGGACAGGGCGGTGTCGCCGGGGTAGGGGACCGCCAGACGGAGAACGAGGGGGAACCAGACCAGCAGGAGCAGACCTGACAGGAAGGCAGGGACGCGCAGGTGGTTGATCCACGGCAGCCTCGGTCCGTCGGCGGCTCGGTGCCGCAGTACGGAGAGGGCCGACAGGTCGGCCAGCGAGTACAGGGGCAGCAGGATGAGGTCGTGGAGGATCGCCGCACCGACGAACCAGATCGCCACCTCCCAGGGCCGGACGGCGAACAGGCGCACCATCGCGTAGCCGGTCAGGGCGAACGAGGCGACCAGGACGAGCAGATGCAGGGGGCCGGAGCCGTACCAGCGGACGATTCGTGCCATGGTCACGCCCTGAAGGTGAGCCGGTGGACCCACTTGGTGTTGTTCACGCCGGGGTTGGCCGGGACGATGATGCGGGCCGGGTAGCCGTGGTCGAGTGAGAGATGAGCGCCGTTGACGCGGAGGGCGAGCAGCGCTCGGGGGTCGTGGATCTGGTTGCCGCGCAGCACCACCCGGGTGAAGGGGCCGGGGGGTTGGATGGACTGGACCAGGACGCTTGCGGCGTCGGGCACTCCGGCCAGAGCGGCGAGGTCGGCCAGCCGCAGGCCGCTCCACTGCTGGTCTTCGGTGGACCAGCCCTCCACGCAGGCGATCGGCAGGGCGGCGGCGTGCTGGGGCAGCGCCAGGAGCTGATCGCGGGTGAAGACCCGCGGCGCTCCGCGTCCGTGCACCTCCAGCCGCCAGGTGGGTCCGACCAGCGCGGGGGTGATGCCCACTTTCGCCGCTGTCTTGTTGATCTGGAAGCTGTTCGGGCCGCTGCCCGGGTCGCGGTTGTGCGGTGCGAGCAGCGCGGTGGCGCGCAGCCGGCCGCCGATGCTCTGTCCGGCGGTCACGACGAACAGGAGCAGCGACCCGGCTCCCACCATGCCCACCGCGCCGCGGCGGGTCATCGTGGGCGAGGCGGGAGAGGCTGCCACCAGGCCGTCGGGATCGGGTGGTTCGGGCACGGTGCGGGCGAGGTCGGTGCGCAGTTCGGCGCCGAGGCTGCGCGAGCGCAGTGCCCGCGTCATCCGGCCGATTTTGAGGCACACGTGGACGACGAAGGCGGCGATGAACACCCAGGCGCCGTAGAAATGCAGACGGTAGAACGAGCCCGGGAAGACGTAGTAGAGCTGGATGTTGACGATGCCGGTGACGAACTCGAAGATGACGCCGCCGACCAGCATCAGCAGCGAAAGCCGCTCCAGGCCGTGGGCGATGGAGCGCACCGGCAGCCATTCGAACAGCTTCGGGATCACCGACCACAACTTGGCCAGCAGCACCGGCACCAGCACCACACCCAGCGTCACGTGCACGCCCTGGAGCAGCCGGTACAGCCAGTACGGGTGCGTGGGCCAGCTGAAGAGGTAGAAGCCCAGGACACCCTTGTCGGGAGTCTCGTCGTTGAAAGGGCTCAGGTCGGGGTTGTAGGAGGCGTAGGAGAGCAGTCCGGTGACGAACAGCAGCGGAATGCCGATCAGAAGGACCAGACCGAACACCGAGGTCAGCCAGGGCCCGCGGATCGGACTGCGCCAGAATCCAGGACGGAACGGACCCGGAGGCGGAGGCGTCTGCTCGACCCGGCGCACGAGGGCCCTGGCACGAGCGGCCCCCTTGGCGGCCCGCGCCGCCGCGGCAGCGCGCACGCGCTCGAGGAGCCCCGGCGCGTGTCCCTCGTCCGATCCCCGCCGCCGAGGCCCGCCGGAGCCCGCAGCCGGTGGCCGTCCGCCACTGTCCAACGAGTGCCTCCCCAATCCTCAGACCGTCTCTCAACGTAGGGATCGAACCCCAGCGCTCCGGCACTGCCTGTCACATCGTCAGCCACGAACCGGCGCAGATCGGGTCGGCTCTCCGCGCCTGTCGTGCATGCGGGTGTCCGTCGTCAGGCGAACGGTGGAACCGGCGCTCCGCATGACTCGACCGGTCACACGGCGGCCTCATGATGGTGGGGTGCGACGCCTCAGCGCACGGCGCGGCGCCGCCACCTGGCTCGGCCGCACCGAACTGACCAGCGAAGTGTTCTGGTTCGTGGTGATCGGCGTGGCCTCCACGGCGGCTCAGGCCATGCTGTACTGGGTTCCGCGCCAGTGGTCGCCGCCCATCCTGGCCAATTTCACCTCCCTCCTTGTCGTCACCGTCCTCAACACGGAGGCCAACCGCCGGCTGACCTTTCACGGGTCGCCGGTCCGGGTCCTCCAGGCGCATCTGGCCGCGGGCGGCCTGTTCGTCCTGGCGTACCTGGTCACCTCAGGCGCCCTCCTGCTCCTCCGCCACTACCGGCTCACCAGCACCAGAAACCCTGGTACTTGGTCCTGGAGTCCTAGCCCGGACAGCCGCAGAGTAGCCAAGTGATCGCGTTCTCACAGCCGTGGCGGCCTCTCCGGCCTCGGGGAACATCGGTACAGCGGCTATGGGTGCGAACGATCATGGTTCGGTGACGTGAGCGTGCCGACCCGGTTCTCGTACTCGCGACGGGCCTTGCGCTGGGCTGGGACCGCGGGTACGCCCTGGCCGTCATCGAGCGGCTGACAGTGGGCAAGGAGTCGGCGGTGGACTGCTGGTACGGCAGTGACGCGCAGGGTGTAGCCCTGACCGCGCCGCACGGTCACGCCTTGGTCGAGCGTGGCGCGCTCGGCGGGCTCCAGCTCGGTGGTGCGGAGGAAGTCGGCGATCTTGCCGGGCATGTCGAGGGTGGCCGGCACCTCCGGGGCGGGGGTGTCCTCCTCGATGGCGGTGTGGTCGGGCATGAGGTCGGCGACGGCTGGGCGGATGGCGCCGCGGCTGACGCCGTGGTCGCGGGCGAGGGCGGCGACGGAGCGGCCTTCCAGGCACGCGGTGCGTACGGCGTCGGTCTTGTCGGCGGGGACGGCGGGGTGGCGCCCGCCCTTGTTGCCCTTCGCCTCGGCGGCGCGCCCGTCGTATGTCAGCTCCCGCTGAAGGTCGCGCTGGAGTTCGCCGGCGGCGGCAAGGGTCTGCACCATGAACTTCACCGTGGGCAACAGCTTGCCGGTGCGCGGGTGGCGTGTGGTGAGGTCCATTGCAGAGAACGCGCCGTCATGGATGCGCAGGGCGAGGCGGTCGCGGTGCAGCACGTCGACGACCTCGAGAACGTGCCCGGTGCCACGCACCAGGCGGAACATCTCGGAGATGTGCACGGTGTCGCCCGGCCGCACGTACGCGAGCAGCTTGCCGAACTTCGGCCACTCCAGCGGGTGCAGGCGGCGGGAGGTGCCGGCCTGCTCCTCGAAGACGACCGGGTCCTCGATGCCGGCCTTGTGAAGGGCGAGGTTCTGACGGGGTCGGTCGACACCCGCTTGTAGACCAGGTTGGCCGTGCCGCTCCCCGTGTCGGTGGTCGCATTCGACCCTATCTGTCAGCAAACCCTGTCGTCGGCCTCATCGGATCTGATCGGATCGACGGCGCCGTCGTGCCCCCGAAAGTCCGGGTTCATTGGACGGCTGCCATGCCTGTCTTCATTCGATGACACCCTCAAGCGATCAACGCACCACCCACGGATGATCACGTGATCGTGGAGGTAGCAGGTGCGTGACTACGGGTTTTCGCCGGCTCAGCAGGATGAGATCTGGAGACGCTGGTGCGAGGGGCAATCGTTCGGCTTGATCGGGCGGGCGCTCGGGGGCACCGGTGCAGAGCGAGCGTCGGGTTTCCGCAACACAGCGGCGGCGTCCGCCTCACCGCGCAGCAGCGATCAGAGCGGCATCTGAGCGCCAGCGAGCGCGACGAGATATCCCGCGGCATCGCCGCCGGGGAATCTGGCCGGCAGTTGGCCAGGCGGCTGGGCCGATCGCCTTCGACCGTCTCCCGCGAGATCGCCCGCAACAGAGGCCGGGACCGCTACCGTGCCGCATCCGCCGATGAGGCCGCCTACGCGCGCGGGCGCCGGCCCAAGCAGGCCAAGCTCGCCCAACGACCGGCTCTGCGCGTCCTGGTGGAGGCGAAGCTGGCTCTGTGCTGGTCTCCCGACCGGA
The DNA here is from genome assembly GCF_001866675.1 of Streptomyces sp. MUSC 14. Taxonomy (NCBI): domain Bacteria; kingdom Bacillati; phylum Actinomycetota; class Actinomycetes; order Kitasatosporales; family Streptomycetaceae; genus Streptomyces; species Streptomyces sp. MUSC 14. The sequence goes on along the minus strand of NZ_MLYN01000090.1, from coordinate 28,307 downwards.
TCGCAGGGTGGCTGCGACGCCAGTTCCCTGGTGACACCGCCATGCAGATCTCGCACGAAGCGATCTACCTCTCGCTCTACGACCCTCGTCGCCGCCAGGCAATCGACCGCAGCCTCACTCAACGCCTGCGGTCAGTCCGGCCCATGCTCCGCCCGAAGATCGCCCGTCTGCCTACCGGGTGGGGCATCATCCGCGGCATGGTGTCCATCACCGCCCGTCCGGCCGAGGTCGAGGACCGCAAGCTCCCCGGTCATGGGGAGGGCGACCTGGTGATGGGCACCACGCCCTCGGCGGTCGCCACGCTCGTCGAGCGCACCAGTCGCTACACGACCATCGTCGCGCTGCCGGACGGCATCAAGGCAGAGTAGGTCACGCCATCACCTCACAGCGCGCGCCACGGGATTTACCGCGCCCCCGGCGCGCACCGAAGGTGCACTGGATCGCTGACCTGTGGAAACGTCTCTGCGAGGGGTCGGATTCAGGACTCTGACCCAACGGACTGAATCCGCTGCTCACGAGTTCACTGGCGCTCCGCAGGCAGCAGTTGGCGCTTCGATGACCTGCACTGATGAGTCGGACCATGGCCCGGGGAGGCCCCCAGGCAGGCTCAGCCAGGGGCTGGAGAGAAGAGTTGGGACGCTGTTGGGACGCGGGGTAAGGAAGAGCTGGCGAGACCGCCGTCACGGCGGGCCTCGCCGCGAGTGCCGACGCGCAGAGAAGGGGCCGGCGGTGGCGCCGACGACCAACTCGCACGGGAACCGGTCGTGCGGCCGCTTCATGTGGTCAGTTGATCGCCGCGCCACTGGGACCTCCCGGGCGCCTGCCGTCAGCACCTACCACCTGCCCTTGGGCAGCCACAGCAGAAAACTTGATCGTCGACTCAAAAGCTCGGCGGCCGATGTCCGCCAGCACGTCGCCACCGGTACCCCGCACGCTTGGATCATGTCCTACCGCTTCGTCGACGTCATCGACCGCTATCTCCTCTCCAGTTCCGAGTTCAGCCGCAAGCTGCGCGCGGTACGGCCCGATCATTGGACGGCAGCCACCCCCTGCGCCGAGTGGGATGTCCGGCACCTCGTCAACCACATGACCCGGGGCAACCTCAACTACATCGCTCTGCTGGATGGCGGCTCGGCCGCCGACTTCCTCCGGCTCCGGGGCGAGGACGCCCTGGGCGGCGATCCGGTGGGCGCGTACACCCGCTCCGTGCGCAAATGTGCCGCGGCGTTCCGAAGCCCGGGCGCCCTCCAACAGGTCCTGGACTACCCCCTCGGACCGGTGACCGGTGAACAGGCCCTCGCCATCCGGACCACGGACGCGACCATTCACACCTGGGACCTCGCCCGGGCCGTCAACGCTCCAGAGGAACTCAACCCGGGGCTCGTGGCCTGGATCGAAGACCATCTCGCCGAAATCTACGCTGGTTTGGCGGAGTCGCCTGTCTCCGCCGACACCACCCGCCGTTTCTTCGCAGCCCCAGCAACACCGCCCCTGACCGGGGAAACCCAGCAGGCCCGGTTGTTACGAGTGATGGGCCGCGGAGGTGCTGCCCCTCGGTGAGTGAGCGGTTCATGAGTTGATGTCCGTTTTGAAGTGAGGCTTGGGGCAGGAGTGCTGGCCGCGGTGCCGACTACTGCTGCGGGGCAGACCACACGGTGTCGGCTTCGGTGAGGATGCCAGGCCCACTGGGCGCTGCGCCGGATGACCCTCTACGGCACGGGCCAGGGACAGGCGGGCTTGTACTGCACCCCCCCCTGCACGAGGAGCGCCTCGTGATCAGCGCCCCGGCCGGCCATGACCTCGCCGCTCGCCGACGCCTGGACATCGACGAGAGCCGCAGTCAGGCACGGATCGACTTCGCCCCCGGCACGGACCTGGCCGCCACTGTCGAGGCCTTTGACCGGCGGTACCGTCTGCGTCGCGAGGTGACCGCCCAGGTCAACCCGCTCGACGTGCTCGTCGACCTGGTCCGGGACGGTCCGGTATGGCGATTGTCCCTGCCGTCCTGTCGGGAGCCGTTGGCACCATCGCGCTCGAACGGACCGGTCAGCCACTGCGGCGGACGTCCAGGCCGCCGCAACGACAGCCCCTATCCTCCCGGGCTGACCCTTCGTGCCCAGGCCTCCTTCACCGAACTTGTGGCGAGGGAGGTTTGGACGTGTTGGTGTCCTTCTAATACTCCAGTGTGACTTCGCGATCACGTCGGCTTCACGGTCTACTCTGGCTGGCTATGGGCTACGACGTGCACATCACGCGGCGTGAGAACTGGTGGGATGAAGAGGGCCAGGACATCAGCACGACGGAATGGGAGCGGTGGTCGCTGCCGATCCCGGCCTCGTGGTGGTTCCGATGTGGTGGAGCGCCGGGCGGCTCGTGTACAAGAACCCGAGCGATGCGGCGATCGTGAAGATGTGCGAGGTTGCGAAGGTCCTGGAGGCGAGGGTTCAGGGCGACGACGGCGAGTACTACGACGCCTGACGGGTGCGGCCACCGCGAGATGATCAAGGGTTGTGTGGACTCTCGAAGATCGTGCGCTGGCCGCGGGCCATTGATGGCGGGCCGTGGGTGGGGCTGGGGCAGTTGCTATAATTCACGAGTTGGCCTTCGGCGCCCCGGGTTGGGTGCGCGCGAAGGCTTTTTTATGCCTTCTGACACATCTGCCTCCGGCACACCTCCCACCACCTTCCGTGACCTGCTCCGCAACCGTGAATTCGTCGGCTTGTACGCCAGCTTCACACTGACGGTCGCCGCGAGCACCTTGTCGGGCTTCGCGCTCGGCACGCTGGTCAACCAGCAGACCAAGTCCCCGTTCCTGACCGCTGTGAGCATGTACGGCGCCACCTTCGCGACGGTACTCGGTGCGCTGACGCTGATGTCGGTCGCGGACGGAAGCCGTCCTCGCCGGACCCTCGTCGCGCTCCAGTGCGTCTTGCTCGTAGGTGTTGCCGCACAGGCGGTTCCAGGGCTGCCGCTCGCCGCCCGGTTCGGTCTGCTCCTTGTACTGGGGTTCTTCCAGTCCCTGGGAACCGGCACACGGATGGGGCTGCTCGCCGAGGTAGTGCCGAACTCCTCATATGCACTGGCACGTTCGCTGATGAACATCACCTCGGGAGGCATGGCCATCCTCGGCTACGCCATCGGCGCCGTACTGCTGCGGTACCTGAGCCCGCAGGAGGTCTTCGCCGTCGCGACAGCCCTGACTGGCGGTGGATTGATCATTGTGGCGGTGACGGTCCGGGAACGCTCGATCCGTCTGACCCGTCGCCCTGGACTGCGCCAGACCTGGACGACGAACATCGAGCTCTTCTCCCACTCCGGCCAACGCGCGCTGCTGCTGAACCTGTGGGTCCCCAACGGTCTGATCGTTGGCTGCGAGGCCCTGTTCATCTCCTACGCCCCCCATCACGCCGGCGTGTTCCTGGCCGCCGGATCGGCAGGCATGCTCCTCGGTGACCTTGCGGTCGGACGACTGCTGACCGCCGAGCAGCGGCGCCGCTATGCATTCGCCCTGCGACTGCTGCTCGCCGCCCCCTACCTGCTGTTCGCCGTCCACCCGCCCGTGCTGGTGGCGACAGCCGCCGTGTTCATCGCCAGTGCCGGCTTCGCTGCCACCCTGCCGCTCCAGGAACAGCTTCTGGAGTTGACCCCTGATCCGGTCCGCGGCCAGGTCCAGGGAGTTGAGTCCGCCGGCCGGATGACGTGGCAAGGTATCGGAGCCGCGATCGCTGGCGGCATTGCCCAGCACTTCGCTTCCAGCACGGCCATCACCTTTTTGGCCGCCGTCTCCATCGCCATCACCGTCTTCTCCCGGCCCTTCGTGGTCCGCGCCCGAGCCGTCCGCGCCCAGGTGGCCAACGCATAGTCAGCCCGAGGTGATAGCCGATCCCACGAGTTCCCCATACGGCGCGAGCGGCGGGCGCGGCCGGCCGGGCCCGCCGCACTGCGGGCCCGGCTGGGAACGGGTACGGCCACCGCGTGATCATCGGTTGATGTGTGGACAAACGAAGATCGTGCGGTGGCCGCGGACCAGAGCGTAGACCCAGCCCGCTGGCGGGAGATGTTCGACCAGGCCATGGCCCGGATCGCGGGCCGCTTCAGCCGAGTTGAACCCCGGGCAACAGCCCGCGCCTATCTGCTCGGGCTGTTGTCGAAAGCGGAGCGGAAGAACTGCTGGCAGATGGCCGAGCAGGCTGGTCTGGCCCGGCCGGGGGCGATGCAGAGGCTGCTGCGCTGCGCACGCTGGGACGCCGACGCCGTCCGCGACGATGTCCGCGCCTACGCCGTCGAAAACCTCGGCGCCGACGGTGCAGTGCTGATCGTGGACGAAACCGGCTTTGTGAAGAAGGGCCGGGCCTCGGCCGGCGTGCAGCGGCAGTACACCGGCACCGCCGGGCGCATCGAGAACTCCCAGGTCGGAGTCTTTCTCGCCTAGGCAACCGGCCGGGGACGGGCACTGGTCGACCGCCGGCTCTACCTGCCCGAGCAGTCCTGGTACTCCGATCCCGAACGCCGCCAGGCGGCCGGTATACCCGACGAAGTGCAGTTCGCGACCAAGCCCCGCCTGGCCTGGGAGATGATCGCCGCCGCGCTGGACGCCGGAGTGAAGGCGCCATGGGTGACCGGCGACGAAGCCTACGGCCAAGACCCGCAGCTCCGTACCGCCCTGGAGGCATGCGGGACCGGCTACGTGATGGCCGTCGCCTGCTCGACGCGGGTACGGATCAACCAGGGCCGCACCCCCGTCCGCGCCGACACCGTCGCCGGACGCCTGCCCACCACCGCCTGGCAGCGGCAGAGCGCCGGCCGTGGCGCGAAGGGCCCGTGCTACTACGACTGGGCCTGGATCCACATCGGCACGGACGGACACCGCCACCTGCTCATCCGCCGCAACCGCACCACAGGCGAACTCGCCTTCTACCTGTGCTGGTCACCCACCGTGGTCACACTCGCGGAGCTGGTACGCGTCGCCGGTGTCCGCTGGAGTGTCGAGGAATGCTTCCAGGCCGCCAAGGGCCAGGTCGGACTCGACCATTACCAAGTCCGCAACTGGACCTCGTGGCACCGGCACATCACGCTCGCCATGCTCACCCTGGCCTTCCTGACCGCCGTCGCCGCCGACGCGGCACCGAAGCAGTCCACCGGTCCGCACCACCCAGCTCGCAACAGCGGACTGATCTCCTTGACCGTCCCGGAGATCCGCCACCTGTTCACCGCCGTCTTCGGCCCGTCGGCCGTGACCGCTGCCAGGCTGCTGCACTGGTCAATCTGGCGCAGACGCCACCAGGCCACAGCCCGGCACAGCCACTACCAACGACGATCCGACGACGAATCCGCTGGATAGATCACGAAACCGCACTGGAGTACTAACCGGCGCCGACCCATCGGGACGTCACGTGACCGTCCCTCCGATACGGTCGCGACATGACCGACGCTGCACGTTCCCCTCGAACCACCTGGGAATATCACGGCGCGGACATCGAGATCAAAGGCCGGTCCTGGGAGGCCTGAAAGGAACGGGCCGACGGACACTGCTCGCCGCCCGGGTCCGCGACGCCCACGCCGCCAGGGTGTGGCTCCCGCTCGGCTACACCTCGTGGGCCCGGGCTGCGATTTCCCGGCTCGCTGTGCATTTCGACACCGGAACCGTCTCTTCACCGTGCAACTGTGCACTCCACACGATGCGTTGGCGGACCTAGCTTGGTGAACACCTGAAGTGATCATCGATGGCTGGCCCGCTGGGGTCGACTGCCGTCGGCTACGGTGATGGGGGATCGTCATGGCGAAGAGGCTTCGTCGGATACTGATGGTGGCCAGTGCTGCCGTTGCGACATGTGTGGTACAGGCTGTGCCGGCGCAGGCATCAATTCCCATTGGAATAAACAGAAACCTTCGGGTTGTGGCCAGTGGCGCGCCGTGTTTTGCTCCTCAGTCAGGTTCTTTGGGGGCGATAGTTCGGGCAGTCCCGTGCAACGGCAGCTCCTCCAATTGGCAGGCCATACCTACCAGCGGTACCGACTCCCGCGGCGGGGCGTGGTACGTCTTCGAATGGCTGCCCAACAGTGGGTGCCTGGTCCCCAACTGGACGACTGCCGGGTCTCCGGTCGTCGTGTCCGGACCGTGCAAGACCAGTGGCGACTACACGTGGTACGCGTGGCCGGAAGGCAGTGACTACGAGCTCGTCAACGGCGGTAACACCAACCTGGTCCTGGATATGAACGTCAGCACCGGCCGTCTCCAGGTGTGGACCGCGAACTACGGAGACAATCAGAAGTGGTTCGTGTCGTAAGAACCCAACTCTGAACTTCGGCTGGCACAGGGGAACGCTGCCCACCGGCCGGGTCGAGCCAATCGAGCTGGGCGCCGAAGATGCTGAAGGGCCAGATCGGGTTCGGATAGCCACTGGTGACAACGCCCCGACCCCGGCATTGCAGCTGCCGGGGTCGGCGCGCTTCGCACCGTAGTCAAAGCCGTGTCCACTGGTAGACAGCCGGGCGGTACCGCGGATCTGTCGGCGACGGCTGAAAAGTGGTTCTGGATCACTTTCAGTGCCAGGGCCACGGAGGGTCACCGAACTGCGATCATGAACGGCCGTGGGTGATGTACTCCTCCAGGATCTGTGGTTCCACCAGGTCGAGGGTGTTGTGATCGAAAATGTCGTGTCCGAAGGCGGGTTGGGCGCCGTGCGGGCCCGGACCGCCGTGGAACGGGCCGCGTGTCCGGCCTGCGGGACGCTGACGGCTCGGGTGCACAGCCGGTACGTACGTCGGCTCGCCGACAGTGCGGTCGGTGGGCATCCGGTGCTGATCGAGTTACAGGTGAGGCGGTTCCGCTGCGGCGAACGTGCCTGCGAGCAGGCCACGTTCGCCGAGCAGGTCGACGGGCTGACCTTCCGGCATGGGCGGCGAAGCGCTGGCCTGCAGGCAGTACTTGAGTGCGTCGCGGTGATGCTGGCCGGCCGGGCCGGCGCCCGCTTGTCCCGGACCCTGAGCGCCGCGGTGAGCAGGTCGACGCTCCTGCGGCTGATCCGCCGCCTGCCGGAGCCCGCGACGACGACACCGCGAGTCCTCGGGGTGGACGGGTTCGCCCTGCGCAAGGGACACCACTACGGCACGATCCTCATCGACATCGAGACACGCCGGCCCATCGACCTGTTGCCGGACCGGACGACAACGACGGTGGCTGGCTGGCTTGCCGATCATCCCGGGGTCGAAGTGATCTGCCGGGACCGATCCACCGCCTACGCCGAGGCCGGGCGGATCGGTGTTCCAGATGCGGTCCATGTCGCGGATCGATGGCACATCTGGTCGAACCTCGCCGAGGCCGTCGAGAAGAGTCGCCCAGCATCGTGCCCTGCTACGCGAACCGCACGACTCCTCCGCGCCGGAAGCCGCCGCGGCCATGGAGGAGCAGGAGGTCGAACCGCTCTCGCCACCGCCACTGCGGACAACGGGGCGGCTGTCCGACCGGGTCCGGGAACAGCACGCCGCCGTCCACACCCTGCTCAACAAGGGGGTCGGGCTGCGAGCGATCGGCCGTGAGCTCGGACTGGCTCGCAACACCGTCCGCCGCCTCGCCCACGCGGCGAGCGCGGACGAACTCCTGGTCGGGCGGTGGACCGGCCGCACCAGTATCCTCGACCCCCACAAGCCCCACCTCCACCAGCGATGGGCCGAGGGCTGCACCATCGCCCGCCGCCTGTTGGAGGAAGTACGCGAGCGTGGCTACACCGGCGGCGAGCGCGTGGTGAAGAAATACGTGGCCCGGCTCCGCAAAGCCTTCCCCCTCGATCCGCCTCGCAAGGCAGCGTCGGTACGGGGCGGGACCAGCTGGCTCACCCGCCACCCCGACCGTCTCACCGACGACCAGGCACAGCGCCTCAAGGAGATCCTGGCCCGCTGCCCCTCACTCGGCCGCACCGCCGGCCACGTCCGCGCGTTCGCCGAGCTCATGAACAACCGCAAGGGCCGGGACCTGGACCAGTGGATCACCAGTGTCCAGGCCGACGACCTGCCTGCCCTGCACACCTTCGTGACCGGCCTCGGCCAGGACCACGACGCCGCCGTCGCCGGCCTCAGCCTGCGCTGCGGCTCCGGTGCCGTCGAAGGCCACAACAACAAGATCAAGATGCTGAAGCGCCAGATGTTCGGCCGCGCCAACTTCGACCTGCTCCGCAAACGGGTCCTCCTCGCCGCGCGAGGCCGTTCATGATCGCAGTTCGGTGACCCTCCGTGGCCCTGGCACTGACAGTGATCCAGAACCACTTTTGAGGCGTCGCTGACAGTCGGGCCGGTGACCTGCTGCTTCGGCGGGCGAAATGGTGGGCACAGATGCGCCCGCCAGTCACTGTCGTTGACCGCTGCTGACCCCGGTATCTGGCCACGGCTATGGCACGGCGACCTCTTCGACCCCAAGCTGCTGAGAGACCTCAGTCCGGCAGGCAGGAGCGGAATCAGTGGAGCCGTTCAAGGGCGGCAGGGCTCTCCGCGTCGAAGGTCTGGCCTTGTTGTTCGACAAGAAGACCCGGCCCCCAGATACGGGCACCGCGACAGCGGAAGCAGAAGGCGATCTCGGAGAGCTGATCGGTGGAGCTGTGCGCCCGGATTCCCCAGCCTGGGAGGAAGCAGCGGTACAGCTCACTTCCTGGTAGGTCGGCGATCAGGGACAGGGCCTGCTGGGCTTGGTTTCCCTCCCAGATCGCGGCAGTGTCGTCGGCCAGGTCCTCAGAACTGAGGTGTCTGACGGGTCGGTGATGCGGACGACCTCGATGAGCTCGGTCTTCCCATGGGTGAGTGCCCCCAGAGCCTCCGATCGTGACTTCGCTGACCAGGGACGGCCGCGGCGGGTACGGCGCTGGCGGCGCTGGCGTTGGATGTCAGCGGAACAGCACGGGCATCGGGCAGGCCTCCAACGGCTCCTCCTGCCGGCCGGCCCAGCGCCACCAAACATGCCGACCGGTACACCTGCACAGCGCCCGGCAGGTCCGCCAGCCATCGCCCTCCCTTTTGACGAGGACGAAGCCGCCGAACTTCATGGGCTGGCTGCACTCGGGACGGGCCGGGGCGCCGGTCATGTGGCGCACGCTAATGGAGCGACCTCTGCGTTCCGAATCAACTTGCGTGGGGGCTGTTCCTTTGGCTGGTGTGCTGATCACCTGCGCTGCTGGTCCGCTGGCGCCCGTGCTCGTCCGCCGGTGTGTGCCGGCGCCGTCACGTAGTTGGACACTCACCCCGTGTGCTGCTCAGCCGGGCTGCACGACGGTGGTGACCTTTCCGGTCCCGAGGTCGTACGCGTAGCCGCCGATCTTGATGTTGCCGATGGCTGGCGTGAGCTCGGGTGCCGCGCGGAGCTTGGCGACGTCCTTCTGGACTGTCTTAGACGGCTCCAGGACGGCCATCTCCAAGGAGGTCTGTTCGTCCCAGCCGCCGCGGGCGGCGTAGCCGGCGCGCAGATCGTCGTCGGCGAGCAATCCAGAACCGCAGTCGGTGTGGTGGATGACGGCGATCTCGAACCAGTCCGCGCCGGGAGTCTTGTTCTCGTGCAGGTGCACGATCCAGGCAAGGTCCTTGATGACCGCCGGCGTCACGCGGCCGCCGACGTTACGTGCGACGATCGCTTCTCCGAGCCGGACGCCCAGCACAGCCGCGGGCTCCACACGCGGATCGATGCAGATGATCAGGTACAGCTGCTTGAAGGGGATGAACGGGACCCGGGGGACGTCGGCCTGGGCACCGGAGGCCGCGAAAGTCTGGTTGCGCTCCAGGCATGGGGTGAAGTTCGACATGGCTGATCCCTTCAGGAGGCGGTGGCAGCCTGGGGCTGTGGGACCAGCACCGCATGCGTGCCATGGAACTCCGCGCTGCGCGAGCTGGCCCGCTCGGCCATGAACCGCACGACAGCAAGCCTCCCTACCACCATCACCCACGAGGGGAACGTGCGCCAGGCAGACTTGCCACCGGATTCCGCCCGCATCACTCGCCGCTCGGCATTGGATGGACGGCCGTTACGGCAGCGGTGATATTCGCTCTCGCGTTCGGCAAGGCTCGCATGGGGCCGCGGTGGACGACCCAGTGCTGCGGACCGAAGGCCGGGTCCCCCCTGATCGATGCTCTGTTGGCCGCCGCTGCCCTGCTCGGCCTCCTGCTCAATTTGGCGGTCGGTTGGTGTGAACAGACCCTGCGGCCGGGCGCGTTGGGCGAGGCGGGCGAAGACCGCGCAGTTCCTGGCCCTGCGGGCGAGGATCGTGCTGCGGTGCGCGGAGGGCGGGACGAACAAGCAGGTGGCGGCGGAGCTCGGGGCGCGCGGGCAGTCGGTGAGCCGCTGGCGGCCCCGGTTCGTCAAACAGCGACTGGGCAGGCTGGTCGACGAGCCGCGGCCGGGGCGGCCGCCGTCTATCCTGCTCGACCAGGTCGAGGACGTCATCGCCGCGACGCTGGAATCCACTCCGGGCCAGGACACGCACTGGTCGCGGGCTTCCATGGCGGCCCGGACCGGGCTGTCGAAGTCCACCATCGGCAGGATCTGGAAGCGGTTCGACCTCAAGCCGCACCTGCCAGATGCCTTCGAGCTCTCCACCGACCCGCAGTTCGTCGCGATGGTCGTCGAGGTCGTCGGCCTGTACCACAACCCGCCCGAGTCGCAGATCCAGGCCCTGGATGGTTTCGGAGCCTGCGCCCGTGACGCTAGGGACGCACGGTGATCGGGACTCCCATCACGGGCTGCAGGATTTTGAGCCGAGCGACCTGCTCGCCTTCGTCAGCGGCACCTTTCCGTACAGCTGCCGCAGCCCGGTGTCCGCTGTCCTCGCATGCGGCAGATACGTGCGGCGCACCGGCGAATTCACCCCGTCCGCGGCCACGAGCACATCCCCGCATGCCGCGCTTCCGTCAGTGAAGCAGGCCGTGACCTGCCCGTTTGCCTTCAGCCGGTAGTGGGTGAACCTTGCCCGTACCTGACGGCGTCCTCCACACCAGTCAGCAGGATCCGCCGCAGGGCCAGCCGGTCGACCGCGAGATGAGTGCCACCATCCCCGGCAAGTACGGTCAACTGCCGTAGCTGGTCGTCGAATACGGGGGTGCGCTGCTGCGGTACCCCGGACGTGACCCGGAACAACCGGTACAGCTCCGGCGGCAGTACGTCTACCAGGGCACTATCCCCGTGGGTATCAATGTGGATGCGACAGCCCTGCTGACGCGACTTCAGTGAAATGTCTTGTTCGTGCACCGAGAAACTGATGCCCCTTTGATGCAGGCCCTGCGCCAGGCAGAGCCCACCCAGCCCCGCGCCGATGATGACCACATGTGGATACGGCATGCCAGCCGCCCCCTCCTCACGCAATGACAGAGAAAGGGACCCACAGGTCACAACCGGCATTCGCAGTCGCACGCTTGAGACTGCCTGCGAAGTGAGGTGTTCGGCGCCCTGCGGCGCTGTCCGGACCAACCCGTATCGGACCGTGTCTTCGCGCGTCCTCGGCTCTCGGCCTAACGAGCTCAGGGCCTGGCTTCCAGGCATACGGGGACACCAGTCGCCATGGCCACATCTCACACACGTCCCATCAGCGACTCATGGCGGCGCTGCGGAACTCTGGAACCCGACGTCGGCTACGGACCACGCGGCTTGAACGGCTGCCACCGGCCGGGGTGCAGCAGCGGTGGGGTGGATGGTTTGCCGGGTGAGCCGACAGGTCATCAGGGTGGTGGTCGCGAGGGTGTGTCGGCGACGGCTGAAAGTGGGCCAGTAGCGACGATCACGCGAATTCCCCGGTGGCCAGGCTCAAACCGTCGTCGCGACAGCGACGGCCCAACCGACGTAGGCAAAGTTGAGCAGCACCTTGACGGTTGCGCTCACCAACCCGCGAGCACGGTGTGGCCGCTCAGCCACTACCCGGGCCAGCCCATCGACATGCGCGACGACGAAGACCGAGATCATCGCCGCGGCGATCCACCCGCCCGCCGCTCGGCTCCGCGGCGCGAGGAGGAGAACACTGTCGGTGATCAGCGCAACCCCGCTTGCAGCGACGAGCAGTCGTGCGCGACCCAGCCAGCAAGGGACCAACCGGCGGACGTAGTCAGGGCGCACGAAGTGCGCGATACCGTTGACAATCAGGAAGGCCGCCAAGGCGACTGCCATTATAGAGTTCATGGCATGACAGTGCCGCCGACCCGGGCGTGGACGCTTGAACGAAACGATCGCCGCCTCCACTTCGCGTCCGGCCCGGCGGCGACGATGTTCGCCGAGTCCGGCGCCTTTCGGGTACGCCCCCACTCGCACCCAGCGTGGAAGATCGTGCTCGCGCTCGGCGGCGGTGTCGAGGTCGGCTACGGCGGCAACCGCACCGTCGCCGCGGTCGGCGTGATCGTGCCGCCGCATCTGGCACACACCTGCGCCGTATCGTCGGCCTACGTCGCCCTCTTCCTGGACCCGTGGGAGCTGGCGCTCAGCACCGGCCCGACCGTCCTGAACGAGACGGCGACCCACCGCGTACTCGCGGCCCTCGGCCATCCCGGCCCCGGCGCCGACCTGCAGGCGGCCCGTGCCGAGCTCGCGACCCTCGCCGGAGCGGGCGCCCCGCTCGATTCCAGGGTCGCCCACGCGGTGCGGGAGATCACACGCCCCGGGACCACCGCCACGATCGGCGCGGCCGCCGCCCAGGTCGGGCTCTCCCAGCCGCGGTTGCGCACCCTCGTCCGAGACTGGGTGGGTATCCCGCTCCCGCGGCTACGCCTGTGGGCCATGCTGCGCACCGCCATGACCGAACTACCGGCTGGGTCCGCGGCCGCCGCGGCTGCTTTCGCGGGCTTCGCCGACCAGGCACACCTCACCCGCACGGCGCGAACCCTCGCTGGCCGTACTCCGTCGGAGATCCTCCGCCCGGGAGCGTCCGGCGCCCCGGCGTAGACCCGCGGCGGGCCTGCTTGCGGGCTTGTGCGGTGGGGCTTTCTTCGCTGGCGTTGGGCTGTTGGCGGCTTTCGTGGGGCTGCTGCTCGCGGCGGGGTGTACGGGCGTGGCCTTGGGCCTGTCCGACGGGCCGCAGGCGGTGACGCTGCCGAGCAGGACGAGAGCGATGGCGGTGTGGGTTCGTTGCATGGCCGTTCTCAGCTCAGTGAGTCGACGGCCGACTGGTAGGCGGTGGCCTGCGCCGGGGTCAGGTAGTGGGAGACGCGTACGAGCACGGTGCCCTGCAGGTAGTCGTACTCGGCGAGCGCCGGCAGGCTCTTCGTGACGGCCTGGATGTACTTCTCGCGATTCTGCGCGTCCCCGGCGGTTGCGAAGACTTCGACGGCGCCTCCGCGGTCGACGTCGCCGGCCTGCGTGGCTGCGACGTCGGCCGCTTTGATCCGACTGTCACTGAAGGTGATCTTGCTTGTGTACTGGTTGGGCCTGCCGAGCAGATGGTTCGGGTCGCTGTCTGCGGTTACCTCGCCGGACACCTTCGCAGAGGTCACCTTGCTGGAGATCTGCGTGAACGCGCTGCTTGCGGTGACCTTGCTCGCGCCGGCCGCGATGTCGGCCTTGTCGCCGGAGTCCGAGCTGCCGGACGAACTGCTGCCGCACGCGGTGAGCGTGGCAAGGAGGATGACGGCACCGGCGGCGGTGAGGGTTCGGGTCATGCGGTGATAGTGGACTGTGCGGGGATTGTATGGAGCCTGTGTGTCCATGTTGTGATGAGGTGTTCGATCGCGGGCAGGGGCACGCCCGTCGTCCCTGCGGGGACTTCGTGGACCGTCGCTATCCTGAACGTGCCGAGTGCCCGGCGGGCAGCGCGGAAGGCGGTGCGCTGGACGTGAGCCGTCAGTCGCAGGTTTTGGGCATCTTTTCGAGCTTTGTCTTCTCAGGTTCTGTGATGCTCAGTCCGTACCCGTACTTCACGTCGGTCCAGGCCCGCGCGTACGTGCACCAGTAGTCCTTGTTAGGCGGTGCCCACTGGTCGGGGGACTGGTCGCCCTTGGACCGGTTGGATCCGTGCACGGGCGAGGTTGTGACCCGGCTCCGAATTCACCTGACCGGGCGAGGCGGTGACGTCTACCGTCCTGGCATGACCAGTTCGCCGAACTCCGGTCTCAACGCATGGGTGTTGGAGGCCGCCATCCGGACCGCACCGGCCGCCGATCCTCAATGGCACGAGCAACTCGACAGGCTACGCCCGATCGCCTGCTACGACCCGGCAACCCAGACGTGGCACGCCCGCCTCGGCGCGCTGGGCCTGGCGGGCGTGCAGATGCTGCAGACCCTTTTCGACGCCGCGCGCGCCCATGGCACCGAGGTGCGCCTCATGCCCGTGTCCGTCCCGGCCTACTGGGACGGACACGTCTTCACGAGGGATCCGGATGTGGCCGCTCTGCTGGAGGAGCACACCGGCCACGGTCGCCGTCTCGGCCAGTTGCCACTGGCCTGACTGCCTGACGCCGTCGGGAATCTTGAAGAACGGGAGCGCTGGCGGAGTTACTGGTCGCGCCATCGTCTGCCCATTTCCTCGATCATGGTGCGGCGGTCGGGGTTCTGCTCGCGTGGCGACGATCGACACCGAGACCGTCGGCGCTGGCTGGGGTGTGCCGGTGGTGCCGGTCACGGTGTCGGTTCAGGCGGGTGGCCTTCAGGGCGTGGCTGGATGCCTCAGAGGGCCTGTTGCCGCTGCTTGCCGGGCCTTGGCGCGGATGGTGATGGCCCGGGGCTGGTCGGTGGTGTCGAACCAGTGGGCGGCTTTGTTCCAGGCGGCTTGGGCTTCCTTGTGGCGGTGGGCGGTGGCGAGGGTGTCGGCGTAGTGGTCCAGTGCGTCGGCGCCCAGGAACCGGCTGTCGGCCTTGACGTAGGCGTCAACGGCCGCGTGGAGGGTGTCGAGTGCCTCGTCGAGGCGGCCGAGCTCGAGGTAGGCGATGCCGAGGGTGTCGAGTGTCCGTCCGAGGGCCAGGTGGTTCCCGGTGGTGCGGATCAGTTCGAGGGATTCGATGGCCAGGGGGAGGGCGGCCTCGTACCGGCCGGCCTCGACGAAGGCCCATGCCGTGTTGTTCAGCGCCCGGCCGAGCTCACGGGAGGCGCCGGCGGCGCGGTAGCGCTCGATTCCCCGGTGGTACCAGGGTTCGGCCTCATCGAAGCGGCCGTTGTGTCCCAGCGCGTCGGCGAGCAGGAGCGCGCTGTAGCCGGCGTCCCGGGTCAGCTCGAGCTGTTCGGCGGTCTCGAAGGCTTCGCGGCACACTTGGACGGCCTCATCCAGCAGGCCGAGTTTGGCGTACGGCATGCTGATGCCCGCCAGCGCCCTGGGCAGGACCTCCGTGGCACCGTGCGCGCGGGCGGCAGCCACCGCCAACTGTGACATCTCCACCGCGTCCCGCCACAGCGCGCGTAGGAGGTAGTAGTTGAGGACGTGGCGGGACAGCAGCCAGGTGGTCGGGCCGAGGCCCAGGTCGGCGGCGAGACGCGTGACGGCAAGGAGGGTGGGCTGCTCGGCGTCCAACCAGGCCAGCGCGGTGTCGCGATCGGCAAAGGCGATGGCCGGCTCCGGGCGCGCGACCGTGCTGATGTCGAGGGCCACATATTCCTGGCCTGTGTCTCGCTGCGTCTGCTGGCAGGCGTACAGGTACCAGGCGGTCACCCGTTCGCGGGCCGCGCGCCGCTGGGTGCCGGTCTCGGCCTGGTGGGTGAGTTCGGCCGCGTAGGTCCGCAGCAGGTCGTGCAGTCGGTAGCGGTCGTGGCTGTCGGCTTCGAGGAGGTGGGCCTCGACGAGGGTGTCGAGCACGTCCTCCGCACGCCGGAGGGAGACGTCCAGGAGAGCGGCGGCGGCATGGGCGGTGAAGCGGCTACCGGGGAACAGGCCCAGGAGGCGGAAGGCCTGCGCCGCGGACACCTCCGTCGGTTTGTCGTCCTGCTCGGCGGTGCGCGGGCCGGAGCCGGGCAGGGCGCTGTAGCTGGCCTGGAAGGCCGCACGGATGGCCAGATCGCCGACGGCGAGTTCGTCGAGGCGGTGACGTTCGTCATCGAGGCGGTCGGCCAGGGTGGCGATCTTCCAGGCGGTGCGATTGGCCAGGCGGGCGGCGGCGATCCGCAGGGCGAGCGGCAACCGGCGCAGCCGGCCAGCACCCGCTGGAGCGCCTCGGGTTCGGCGGTCGTGCGTCGCTCTCCGATGACGGTGGTGAGCAGCCGGCGTAATTCGCCCTCGTCCAGGGCGGTGAGCGGCAGGTGGTGGGCGCCGAGCAGGTCGCTGAGGCGGGTACGGGCGGTCACCAGGACGGCGCAGCCGTTGGTGCCGGGGATCAGCGGGCGTATCTGCGCGGCGAAGGCGGCGTTGTCCAGTACCACCAACACCCTGCGCCCGGCCAGCAGGGTACGGAAACGCGCCGCCAGCTCCTCCGGCCGGGATGGCATGCTGCCCGCCGCTTCGCCCAGTGCCCGCAGCCATCCGCCCAGCACGTCCGCCGCCGACTGCGGTGTCGGGTCGGCTCCGCCCAGGTCGGTGTAGAGCTGGCCGTCGGGGAAGTGGTGGGCCACCAGGTGGCCGGTTTGCACGGCCAGTGCGGTCTTGCCCAGGCCGCCGGGCCCGGTGACGGCGGCGATCGGCACCTCGCCCGGGAAGCCGGCGTTGCCGGTCAGCAGCTCGGCCAGCTCGCGCAGTTGCTCGCTCCGGCCGGTGAAGTCGGTGACCACCGCGGGCAACTGTGCCGGGCTGACCGCCGGCGCGGGTGCCGGTGCCGGCGCCCGGGAGGCTGCGCTGTCCGCGTCGGCCGGTTGCCGATCGTCGTGAGCGGCCGACAGGTCGAGGTCCCCTAGCAGCTGCAGCTGCCGGGTGGCGTCGGCTCCGAGCGCGGCGATCAGACTCTCCAGCGCCTCCCGGTCACCGGGCGCTTGCCGTTCAGCCAGCGTTCCCACGAGGCGCGGCTGAAGTGGGTCAGGCGTCCCAGCTCCTGGAACGACAGCCGGTGAGCGTCCTTCTGCGCGCGCAGCTCGCCGATCAACTGCTTCAGGGTCGAGCTCAGCGCCTCGGGCAGCGCGGTACGGCAAGGTCATCCCCCGAAACCCCTGTGCGTCTCCAGATTCCGGAGTCGGCATCCCAAAGCGCAGTTCACGAACCCTGCGCGGAGACAGATTGTCACACGCTGCTGGCAGGCCCTGGTGGGCGGCCAGCAGTACCTGAATGATCCATCTCGGGGCAATCAAGGTCACTCGCAGAGCCGCCCTGGCAGCGCCAGGACGGTCGCAGAAGCACATGGCCCAAGTCCCGACAGCGGGGCGCAGTTTTCCTTGCAGCCCCGGTGCAGCCCTGGCCGCACTCGACGATCAACTCTGAACCGGAGACAACGATGAACTTCTCGAGCAGCAAGAAGCTCGCCCGCATCGGGACCGCCCTGGGCGCCGCGGCCCTGCTCACCGTCGCGGCGGCCGCTTCATCCACGGCAGCCCAGGCTGCCTCGGGGTACGACAGCTACCCGGCCAGCACAAACGGTTGCTCCGGATACCTCGTGATCCAGCACAACTACAACGGCACCCAGCACGACTACGCCGCCGGCGTCAGCTTCGTGGACGACACGCTCGACGTAAGCCCGGGCTGGACCTGCCGGTTCGTGCTGGAGCGTTCGACTGACGGCGGCCACTCCTGGTACGCCATCTCCGGATACCACAGCGGACTGCCCGGCGACAACGGCACGGGCTACTATTACGACGGCCCGAACACGTCGGGCGGGCCGAACTACATGGCCCGCGTGACGATCGACGCCACGAACAATCTCGGCAACTGGACCAACATCGTCCACACCGCGGCCGTCTGACCGACCGACTGTGGCAGACAACCGGACGCATCGGCCCGTCGGGCCGATGCACCCCCGTCCAGCCCCGTTACAGTAGTCGCATAGTCACCGAACTGACGCGGCCAGTACCTCTGGCCGATTTCGAGGCTCTGTCCGCAGTTGCGTGAAACCCGAGGTCATGGGCGGGATCGTTCGGCAGTGTGTTTCCTGCCGTGGTGAGCAAGACGGTCGGCGCGCTCTTCCTCGTCTCCGGCAGCCTCTGGGCATGCGAGATACCCAGCCCCGGCCAGCTACATCGACGCCCTCCACGCCCATCGGCACCGCCGCCGCGTAGGGCTGACGGCACAGCCGCGGTCGTCAGGAGCCGGGCTGCGTGTGGCGGTGCTTGAACGTGTCACGGCCCGGGCGGCGCCCACGCGTCCGGCCCGGCGCCCCGCCACTTCACCCAGTCCGCGCTCGCCACGTCCTCCGGCTCGACGTCTTCGGCACCGGATCGGTTCAGGAACTCGACGACGTCGTACAGCGTGTACGCCATGCCGACGAACCGGCTGCCGACGCGGACGCGTCTGCCGCCGTCGTCGGCCGGCGGGTAGACGACGACCTTGGGCATCTCGGTCATGCTGCCAGGGTGCGGCGCGCGGCGGCAGCGCGCATGCGGGACACCGGAGCCGTCCGTAGTCTGATGGTGTAGGGGCTCGCCGCGTCCGACATGTCGATATTTTGCGACCTGGGCTTTCTTGGTTGTCTCGCGGCCGTGTCACCATGATCAGTCTCAAGTCCGTGGCATTTCCTCGTCCGACACCAGGCAGGTCAGCGGTTGTCCAGCCCACCACCGCTGTTGGCCCATTCCAGGGCGCTCAGTGGCGCACGCGAATGACGGTCTTGCCCTTGCGCCGCTCGGTCGGGTTGAGCGCAGGGACGGCGTCGTCGAGGGTCGCGACGGTTCCGATGTGCGTGCGAAGGCGCCCGTCCCGCACCCGGTCGACGATCTCCACCAGCTGACTCGGAACGGACTCGACGACGAAGTCGACCGCCAAGCCGTCGACAGGGCGAGCCTCAACAGGCCCGACCACCGACACCAGCGTCCCGCCAGGCCGGATGATTCTCGCCGAGCGCCTTTGGATGTCAGCGCCGATGACATCGAAGACCACGTCGACCCCGCCGATGTCGTCGAGATCCTCGGTGGCGACGTCGAGGAACTCGTTCGCGCCGAAGTCGAGCGCCGCCTGGCGGTCCGCCGCCCGCCCGGTACCGATGACGTAGGCGCCGAACTCCCGGGCGAGCTGCGTAACCACAGACCCGACTGCGCCGGCGGCGCCGTGTGCGAGGACGCTCTGCCCCGCCTGAAGACGACCGTGCTGGAACAGACCCTGCCACGCGGTCAGGCCGGAGATCGGCAGGCTCGCACCCACCGTGAAGTCGACGTTCCCCGGCAGTGGTGCCAGGTTGCGTGCCTCCACGGCCGCGTACTCGGCCAGGGTTCCATCGCGGTGCCAGTCCGTGATCCCGAACACTCGCTGTCCCAGCGAGAGCCCCGTCGTGCCGTAGCCGAGGGAGGTGACCACTCCGGCGAACTCGTGGCCGATGATCGCCTGGGCTCGATCGCGACCGGCGCGATCGACCCACGTCGAGGGCCACTCCCACTCCGCGGGGACGAAGCCCGACGCATGGACTTCAACGACGACGTCGTTGATCGCCGGCGTCGGCTCAGGCCGCTCCGCGAGTGTGATCCCGGCTGCTTCCGCGGCCGGATCCGTCGCGACGATTGCCTTCACTGATACCTCCGTATATCTCGTGCTCGCCGGCTCTGTGCGCCACCCAAGCCATGGAGTGGGCTGATCAGCCCACAGAGGAACGGCAACAAGATCCGTCACCACAGACGGATGGACCGCTGAAACGCGTCGAGTCCAACCGGAGCTCGTCGAGCACCACACACCCAGGGCAGCAACACCCACCCACGCGCTAGTCTCACGGCGATGTCGTATGCGGCATCGGTACGACACGGCTCGTGCGATTGCGGCATCAGCCGTAAGACCCAACACTTCTGTAGGGTCTCGCTGTTCGTGACACGTCGATCTTGCGTGACCTGGGCGTTCTTGGCTGTCTCACAGCCTTGTCACCCATGATCAGTGTCGGCCGGGTACACCACCGCTAGTACTCCAGTTGCAGTTCGCTATTCCTGCTGGTCAGGGACGTGTTCGTGAGTGTACTTGGCTGATGTGCCGTCAGGTGGCGGGAGTTCGTGACTTCGGGTGCGGCGGGCCGTTGTTTTTGTCGTGCAAGATGATGTGCGGCCCGATGTCTGGTCGGCGGAACTGGAAGAGCTGCTGGTGCGGATCGGTCACCGCTTCGGGCGGGTGGATCTTCGGCGGCGTATGCGGGCCTATGTGCACGGCCTGCTCGGACCGGTGGGCCGGAAGAACAGCTGGCAGCTGGCCGAGCATGCCGGTCACCACACCCCCGCAGGGTTGCAGCATCTGCTGAGCCGGGCTTGTTGGAACCCCGACGAGGTCCGCGATGACCTGCAGGAATACGTTGCCGAGAAAGTCGGGGACACGGCCGGGGTGCTGATCATCGACGACACCGGGTTCATCAAGAAGGGCACCGTCTCAGCCGGGGTGCAGCGGCAGTACTCCGGCACTGCGGGCCGCACGGAGAACTGCCAGATTGGCGTGTTCGCCGCCTACGCCTCCTGCAGGGGCCGCGCACTGGTGGACCGGGAGCTGTATCTGCCGAAGTCCTGGACCTCCGATCCGGACCGCTGCGCAGAGGCGAAGATTCCCGACGAGCGTGAGTTCACCACCAAGGGCGATCTCGCGAAGGCCGTCATCATGCGGGCCCTGGCCTCGCCGCTGCCGATCGCCTGGGTGACCACAGACTCGGCCTACGGCCAGGAGTGGCGGCTGCGCCGCATGCTGGAGGAGGCCGGCGTCGGCTACGTCCTGGCCGTGCCGAAGTCCCAGCACGTGCACGCCATCGGCCGCATCGACTTCGCCATCACCCAGGCACCCGAGGATGCCTGGGAACGCCACTCCTGCGGAGCCGGCGCGAAAGGGCCGCGCGTCTACGACTGGGCGGCAGCGAGGCTACCCGCGATCGACGACTTCGACGGCGATGCGCCCGCCCACGACCGGTGGGTGCTGGCCCGCCGCAGCCTGGCCCGCCCGGACGAGATCGCCTACTACCTCGCCTATGCACCGGCAGGCACCGGCATCGCCGAGCTGGTACGGATCGCCGGGACGCGCTGGGCGATCGAGGAGGCTTTCCAGGCCGCGAAGAACGAGTGCGGCCTGGATCAGTACGAAGTCCGCCGGTATCCGGGCTGGTACCGGCACATCACCCTGGCCATGCTCGCCCATGCCTTCCTCGCCGCCATGGCCGCCACCGCGGGGGCGGAAGCGGAAAGGGGGGCCGCAGAATCGGTTCCGGCGATCTCGCCCCGCTCACGGTGGCGGAAATCCGGCGACTCCTGGCAACTGGCCGCCCCACGCTGACACACATCCGGCGCACACGCCACGCACTGAACTGGTCTCGCTGGCGCCGCCGTCACCAGGCCACCGCGCGCCGCTGTCACTACCGCCGCCGCACCCGAAGTCACGAACTCCCGCCACCTGACGGCACATCAGCCAAGTACACTCACGAACACGTCCCTGACCAGCAGGAATAGCGAACTGCAACTGGAGTACTAGGGCCTGTCCGGCGGATCATTGCCCGCGGCAGGTGAGCCCGGGCAGTGATCCACCGGACGCGACCGGGAAGGGGGCGTCAGGCCATGGAGAACTGGGCGACGTACTCGCCGAAGGGCTCGATGCCGACTTCCGCACGAAGTTCGTCCATGCGCTCGGGCTCTTCACAGGGCCACGGAACCGGCGCGCCGTCCTTCACGCCGGCGATCTGAGTTCCGTAGACCTGCTCGCGACCCTCATTGACCAGCGTGCGGTCGCGCAGGAAGGCCAGCTCGCGCGGGCTGGCCGAGCCTGCCGACACCGCCTGCTGCATCAGCTGGAGGGCGCGACGCTGAACGTCGAGCTGCCGGTCGGCGTGCTGAGCGATGAGCCATGCCGCGCGTGCGGCCTCCTCGCCGACCAGTTCCGCCGTCGGCCAGCCGTACTCGTCCATGATCTCGTTGAGCCGGTCACCGTGCCGGGCGGTCAGCCGCCGCCAGGCCAGCTGCTCGGCGGGCTCGTCGCTGTTCGCGCGGACTGCCAACTGGTGATCGGCCGCAGCCATATCCGTGAGTTCCGCTGTCAGCGCGGCAACGTCGTGCACCACTCTCAACTCCCAGGTCAGATCCGTGCTTTGTGTCCGCCCGCAAGCCTAGAGGTGCAAATCGGATGTAAAGATCATTCCGGAGAACGGTGACAGGCGCCTCACCGCACCGGGATAATGGATCTACCCCCGGAGCCAGAGCCGGATCGCTGCGACGGTCACGGTGCCCTGGAAGACGTAGACACGCTTGTCGAACCTCGTGGCAACGGCCCGGAAGTTCTTGAGGGCGTTGATCGTGCGCTCGACTTCGTTTCTGCGCTTGTAGATCGTTTTGTCGAAGCCGGTGGGCCGTCCGCCCTTGCTGCCGCGGCGTTGGCGATTGGCCCGCTGGTTCTTCGGCTCGGGGATGGTGTGCTTGATCTGCCGTCTGCGCAGGTATTGGCGGTTACGCCGGGAGGAATAGGCCTTGTCGCCGCCGAGGTGGTCAGGTCGCGTGCGGGGGCGTCCGCCGCTGAGCCGGCCGACGCGGATGCGTTCCATGACGGGGATGAGTTGAGGGGCGTCGCCCCACTGGCCTGGGGTGATCAGCAAGGCCAGGGGACGGCGTCCGCCTTCTCCGGCGAGGTGAATCTTGCAGGTGAGGCCGCCCCGGGAGCGTCCGAGTCCCTCGTCGAGGCGGTGCTGCCGGGGCGTGCGTCTTTTCCCGGCACCCGCGGTGGTTTCTTGCGTGCTCCGGCGGCGTGCTGGTGGGCCCGGCAGGTGGTGGAGTCCACGCTCACCATGGACCAGTCGATGCGGCCCTGGGCATCCGCGTCAGCCAGGACGGCCGCATAGATCTTGTCCCACGTGCCGTCCGCCGACCAGCGTCTGTGCCTCTCGTACACGGTCTTCCACTTGCCGAACCGCGCAGGCAGATCCCGCCACGGCACCCCAGTCCGGTTCCGGTACAGGATCCCGTTGATGATCCTGCGGTGACTGGCCCAACGCCCACCGCGCAGCCCGGACTTGGGCAGATGTGGCTTGAGCCGGACCCATTCCTCGTTCGTGAGATCCCCTCGCCCCATGGACATGCCAACGCGCCGAAGCGCGAGAAGTCACGTGATCCGCCGGACAGGCCCTAACGTCACTGGTGAAGGGGACGCCGTAGGCTCCTTCAACGGTACGGCGGGCAACCACATCGGTTACGTAGAAGGCAGTGCCAATGGCGCTATACCGGCGGAAACATCGCAATTCGACGCAGAACTAGTGGATGCTGGGTCCGGCAACGGCTGGGTCAGCTAAGACGAAGCGGATACACCCTCGGGAAAGTGGTACCCGGTCACGTCGTCTGCCTACTCCTACAACGGGCAAGCGGTCTGCCAGGACGGAGCCCGGTCCTACTACGACGGGCATGGCGTCCCATGCGGTATCAAGGTCACCAACCAGGATGTCACCTACAACCTCGCATGGGACGACGGCTCCGTGCACTCGGTCCGTGGGGTCGAGGGCGTCGCGTCATCGGGCTGGGCGTTGGAACAAGGAGACTCCGGCGGGTTGGTGTTCTCGGTGGCAAGCTCCACCGCACGGCAAGCCCGCGGGCTCGTATCCGCGTCTAACAGTGACACAGACCATTCGACCATCTACTGGACTGAGGCTCCCGACATCCTCAGCACCTTGGGTGTGTCGATGCAGAACGTCACCTGACGCGACAGACGCAGGGGTGGCCGCCGTGAACCCTTGCGGCCACTCCTGCGTCTAAGGAGTGTTTTCCTGAAAGGGATGCCATGACTGATCAAAGCGTTCGCGGGCTGTTGTG
This sequence comes from Streptomyces sp. MUSC 14, assembly GCF_001866675.1. Classification (NCBI taxonomy): domain Bacteria; kingdom Bacillati; phylum Actinomycetota; class Actinomycetes; order Kitasatosporales; family Streptomycetaceae; genus Streptomyces; species Streptomyces sp. MUSC 14. Next base: position 4,568 of record NZ_MLYN01000090.1, on the reverse strand, counting down.
CGTGGCAGTGGCCGTAGCTGCCGCCTTTGGACTGGCCGGATGCGCATCACACGGCACGAAACCGGCTGCCGCCACACCGCCGCAACAGCAGACCACATCAGCTCCGCAAGTCTTCCAGCACCGCTCCTACGCCTGCGGAAGCGGCATCGCCCCGCCCGTTGCCGCCTCTACCTTGGGTGATCCGGTACGGCTCGCCATCACCAAGACCGAGTTCTCGGACAACCGTATTACCGCCACCTTCAAGATCGACTCGGCGAACCCCACGGAAGTGCTTACATACCCGGTGTCGCCCACTCCACCGACCATCCTCCTGACGGAGGCGGGCCACGTCGTCGGGCGCCAGAAGCCCCTGAAATCCGGCGCTGTTGACGGAAGCCCTGCTGAGATGCGGCCCATCGGTCGGCATCCCTACACCTCATCCCTGACGGTCGACGAGTTGTGCCCCGGAGCAGACTGGTCTCACATGCGCTCGCATCCCGATCAGTACCGGGTTGAGATCCTCATGTCCCGACAGCCGACGAGTGGTCCGCAGACGGGTCCACCCGCCACATACCTGGCAGATCCGTTGACGACTGCGTCAGCCCAGCTCGCCCGGTGACGCCTCACCATTCACGCCAATTAACGATGCTGCCGACGAAGTCCCAGTCTGTCAGAGGGCGACGGTCCAGCTCCCGCGGGCCAGTGAGCCTTTGCCAACCTCAGTTTGAGCAGGTCAGGTGGAGGGTGAGGACGGCTTGGACGTGACTGGTGATCCGGGTGGTGCTGCAGCGGGACTTCCGTAGCAGGCGCCAGGTCGTCAGGGTCGCCATGGCCTGCTCGCCGAGGGCCCGGATGCGGGTGTGTGCGGCGTTGACCGCGCGTTGGCCTGCCGAGAGCCGGTCCCACCGGCCGCGGAAGGGCACCCGCACGGTGCCGCCCGCGCCCTGGTAGCCCTTGTCCGCCCAGCAGGTCAGGCCCGCCTCGGTGAGGGCGTCGATGATGCCGTGGGTTCGGGCGGCCTTGATGTCGTGCACGGCGCCGGGCAGGGCGGGCGAGGCCCACAGCAGCTTCCCGTGTGGATCGGCGATGACCTGCACGTTCATGCCGTGTTTCTTGTGTTTAACGGAATAGAAGGGCCGGTCGGCGGCGATCCGGTCGATCGGCAGCAGCGTCCCGTCCAGGATCACGAACGCCTTTGCCGAGGCTGCCGTCACCGCTGTGGCGAGGTCGGGCGCCCGCACCGCGAGCAGTGCGACGGCTTCCGTGATGTACCGGTATGCCGTGCTCACGCCCACCTCGAACCCGGCCGTGAGCTGCGCGTAGGTATGCCCCAGGCGTAGGTGCGCCAGTACCAGCAGGGCCTGGCGGCCGGCGGACAGCCGGCGCCACCGAGTCCCGCACGCCGCCCGATGCGCGGCCAACTGGTCGCTCAGAAACCGCAGGTGCCGGGTGGACAGGTCGAGGGCAGACGGGCAGACAAGCACATGAAGCTCCTGGCGGCACGGGCGATCTCGGTCGTGAACCCGTCTACCAGGAGCTTCATCGCGTGCGCAGTCCAACCGGTTATTCATCAGCCGAGTTGGCCGTCGGCCCTCATTGCTGCCGGCTCTGTATAGGCTGGTGCGCGTGGATGTAACGGGGTGTCTTGGGTGTGACCTTCTGACCGGGCGCCGGGAGTTGCCCGGGGGCGTCCTGCGCGAGACCGCTGCCTGGGTGGTGAACCACGTCGTCGGCGCGATGAATCTCGGCACCTTGATCGTCGGCCCGCGGGACCACGTCGTGGCCATCGCCGAACTCGACGACACGGCAGCGGCGGAACTCGGCCCGCTGCTGCGCGATACCGCTCGCGTCGTGGAGACGCTGTGCCAGCCCGAGCAGACCTACGTCTGCATGTGGTCGCACGGCCGCGACGCGCGCAAGCACCTGCACATCGCGGTCCAGCCGGTGACCGCTGAGGTGAGGGCCCGCTACGGCGGGCTGCGCTCCGAGCAGCTCCAGGCCCGGATGCTGGCTGACGGTGACAAGCCGGACATCACGGAGGTCGAGCAGTTCTGCGAGCAGGCTCGCGAGCTGTTCCGGGCGATCACCGACAGCAGCGCCGAACACCGCAGCTGATCACGCCCTCAACGTGAGGTTGGAAAAGGCTCAGTGAGTGGTTGCACCATTGGGCGGGACGGTCACCCGGGGCGCATCGGCTGTCCCGTTCACGCCGGACAGTGCCAGCCGGGCGCAGTGTCGCGGGCCGCCGTGCGGGCGGCGACCATCGGAACTTCTGCTCTCCGCAAGGCGCTGTACGGCGAGCTGGAGCCGGTGGAGTGGCGCCAGTACACGGGACTGGACGACAAGACCCTGGATCTGCTGGAGAAGGTCGACGTCGCCAGCCTCGGCGAGGCCAACCTCGACTTCGCCAGCGTGCAGCTGATGTTCCTGCCCGATGAGCTGGAGCGAGCGGAGGCCGCCTTCGATGCTGCGCGGTCGACGGCTTCGGGGGATCAACGGTGGGTGGCCGGGCTGGAGCAGTACGAGCCGGTTCTCGATGCGCTGGAGACCTCACGGGCCGCGTACAAGATCGGCAACCGTGCGACGGCGCTCGGCGTGATCCTGGAGGTGCTCGAGCGGCACCTGGGCGAGCTGGCCGAGGGCTGGTTCGACGCCGCTACAGGCGAGCCGAGTAGGAAGGGGGCCGCGCCACTGGAGACGGTGTTCAGCGTGCGGGAGCTGCCGGTGGAGATGGCGGCCGTTGTGCGGGCGGCTATCGGCCGGATGGTGCAGGACGGCGCTGTGCCGGCCGACGAGCCGTGGAGGGCGCTGGAAGTCCTGGCCAAGATAACGATGTAGCTGACGGCTTGCGGCCGTGAGCTCGACTCGCAGGGCGGCTGGGTTTTTGATTCGTAGATTCCGCCGAGATGACGGTCTGATCGAAGCAAGCGGCATAGCAGGGCACGGAATTAGCGTGCTGAGTGGAGAAGATTCGGCGAAGGGAAACGGGCTCGCGTTCTCTCTGTCAGCAGGCCCAACGGCCGAGAGGGTGAATTTTCCGTTTCCTTGGAAGGAGTGGATATCCATTCACCGGTCACGTAAACGCCCAGCTCACGGCCTGTAGTCCCCGCGCACGCGGGGCTGGTCCCGACCACCACGAGAACGTTTTGATCAGGGCAAAGTGCTCCCCGCGCACGCGAGCTTGGTCCCCGGGAGTGACACTCGGAGCACCGCCCACCAGTGGTCCCTGAGGCTGCAAAAGTGGTGCCCGAGTCCCGCCGCGCAGCGGATGCGTCCGCCGTGGTCCTGTGCACGCGGGATTGGTCCCGGGCGGCTGCCTATGCACACTGCGGTCTGCTTGGGATTCGGAGCCAGGCATTCAAAGTTCATGTGGGCCGACCGTCGTGCTGTCCGGTGATATCCCCGTCTCGCCAATCCTGGGCTTGACATAGCACCACCGTGTACGGCGTAGGCCCGGACCATGTGTGGTCCGGGCCTACGGTATGGAGCCATGGCGGGAGAGCGAGGGTTCGCCCCTGGGGTGACTGCCTTGGGTGGACGCTCCTCAGGACAGGCAGGACTGCACGTCGACTCGACGTCGCGCAGGCAACGCGGACCAGGTGCCAGCCTGTCGTGGGGCCGTCCTCAGGCCGCGTCCCCAGCCAAGTACTCACTCAGGAGGCTGAACAAGAGGTTGCACAGATCCTCGTTTGCCAACCGGGCATCGCTCGGGACATTGGCTTCGGCAGCGTATATCTCCTGCACAAGCGCCCACCAGACGAGGTTCGTACCGTGTCCGAGCCTCTCCGCGAGCCATGGGCGGAAACCTCGGAGCAGTTCGCCATCTGTTGCCGCGTCACCTCCGTTGATGAAGGCTACATAGTTCAGGTACGAGCCGTCGAGCCCGTAAGCGCCAGGCCTTCTGTGAGCGTCTCGGAGTCGGGTGGGAAATTCCACGCCATTCCTTTCTAGTCGAGCGGGGTGAATACCAGGTCGTCGCCGTATTAAAATTTCCCTCGATATTCGTCCAGCGGCTCACCTTCCGGCCCCGTCCAGGCATCGTATACGCGGCCGTCCTTGACGACGACATCGTGGTGGCCCCAGAAAGAATCCTGCTCACGGTACTTGCCGAGGGTTGGCGCTCCGTAGCGGTCCGTAACACGCATGCGGTTTCCGCCGATGCTCTGCTGAATGGATTCCGCCACTTGTTCGCAACCGGTGCTGCGCTCGATTCCGCAGACGTCGGACGCCTTGCCGTTGGGCCAGTACTTGTCGGAACCGAGCGAACCGCCGCGGCCATTCGAATCGGCCTCGCGTAGTGCCTGGCCGAGGCCGTTGCTGAACCGGCTGATGCCGTCGGTGATTCCGTAGATCTCCGCGCCCGCTATCCCGGTACCGGCGACGAGCGCCGGAGCTCCCTCAAGACAGCCGATGATGGTCAGACACAGGCCCCCGCCTGCGACATCGAGCGAGGCGCCTCCCCCGACGCCGAAGATACCGGCACCTGTCTCGAACAGACCTGACCAGATGTCCGAGTTGCCGAGGATTGCCTGGCCGTAGTCACCGATAGTGTTGACTGAGAGCTTGTCTCACGTGGCGTGAGATGGATG